>CANJXI010000021.1 GCA_947478785.1 Caulobacteraceae bacterium | reverse complement strand
CTCCAACCACGTCTTCAAGGACTACGACGCCATCCTCGACGCCGTCTGCGACGCCTGGAACCGCCTCATCGCCGAGCCAGACCGCATCCAATCCCTCGGCGCACGGACATGGGCCTGCTGCGGTGACGTTTAAGGGCGGTTGGTATAACCCACGATCTCCAGCACGTCGCCCAGCCGGGCGCGCGACAGCAGGGCCTCCAGATCGCGCCGCGCCAGGGCGACGCAGCCCTCGGTGGGCGCATAGTCCGGCCGCGCCAGGTGCAGGAAGATCGCCGAGCCTAGGCCGGGCGCCACCGGTTCGTCGTTGTGGCCCAGCACCACCACCAGGTCGTAGATCGCGTCGTCGCGCCACATCCGCTCGGCGCTGGCCGGGTAGGGCAGCTTGACGGGCCGGTTGTAGGCCGGATCGTCCGGCGCGTCGCACCAGCCGTCGTCGGGCGCGATGGCGTGGGTCGGCAGCGCCGTCCGGGGCGCCGGCCCCTTGTCGGCGCGCCAGAGCAGCCGCCGGATCGGCCAGGTCCCGGCCGGCGAGGCGCCGTCACCCTCGCGCTTGTCGCGGGCGGGCAGGACGCCGCCCTTGCCTAGCGCGCAGCGGACCCGCCCCGCCCCGAAATCGAGGAAGCCGTCGGCGGTGGCGATGACGTTCACGAGCTGTTTTCCCAAATCCCTTTGCCGGGGGCCCCAGATACGGTGCATGTTCCGGCCCCATGGCTCAACGCAAGACTCTCCTCATCGTCGATGACGACGCGGACCTTCGCGGGGCGGTCGCCGAACAGCTCCAGGCCGAGGACTTCAACATCCTCGAGGCGGCCACCGCCGGCGAAGGCGTCCGCGTGGCCTCGGCCCAGCGGCCCGACCTCGTGCTGCTCGACGTCGACCTGCCCGATTTCGACGGCCGCGAGGCCTGCCGGCGCATGCGCGCCGCTGGCGTCGCCGCCCCGGTGATCATGCTGACCGCCGCCGCCGCCGACGAGGATACCGTCCAGGGGCTGGACTCCGGCGCCAACGACTATGTGACCAAACCCTACAGGTTCGCCGTCCTGCTGGCCCGCATCCGCGCCCAGCTCAGGAGCGCCGAGCATTCGGAAGCCGCGGTCTACCGGCTGGGGACCTACGAATTCCGCCCGTCCGCCAAGATGCTGCTGGACGCCCAGCAGAAGAAGATCCGGCTGACGGAGAAGGAGACCAACATCCTGAAGTACCTCTACCGGGCCGGCGAGAAGCCGGTGTCGCGCGAGGAGCTCCTGGCCGAGGTCTGGGGCTACAACGCCGGCGTCACCACCCACACCCTGGAGACCCACGTCTACCGCCTGCGCCAGAAGATCGAAAGCGACCCCGCCAACGCCAGGCTGCTGCTCACCGAGGCGGGCGGCTATAGGCTACAGCCATAGAAAACACTTTACAGCTGTAATGAAGAATTCTAAGGGTCACCTTTGAGATAGGAGGCCCCATGAGCCGCTATGCGCCACTCGGAGAATTTCTCCAGCATCAGGCCGGCGAACGCCTGTCTATGACGTTCGATGAGATCGAGAGTGTGATCGGGTGCAAGCTGCCCAGTTCAAAGCAATACCCCGCCTGGTGGAGCAACAACCCATCCAACAATCCGATGACCCGGGCTTGGTTGGCCGCCGGCTACAAGACTGAACAGGTTGATACCTTTGCCCAGCGGTTGGTTTTCCGGCGCGCGGAGGAGCCCAAGTCGGAACGTGCGGATGCGCGGTGGTTGACGAAGCTGCAGGCGGCGCTCGGCGGCACCGTCCAGGTTTCGCCAGGCTATGACCTTACGGAGCCGACCGGTGAAATCTGGGACGCTGAGACACAGTGATCCGCCCCATCCTCTTGGATACATGCGCGCTCATCTGGCTCACTGACAACGAGCTCAGCAGCGTCGCGATAGCCAAATTGCTAGAGGCTAATCGTGAGGTGGGCGGCGTCGTCGTATCTCCCATCTCCGCCTGGGAAATTGGCCAACTCACAGCGAGAGGTCGACTGAAGCTCAAAATGGACCCGCTTAGCTGGTTCCAGATGGCGCTGGAGAACAGTATCGCCCTTGCCCCCATGCCGCCCAGCGTACTTGTTGCGAGTTCATTCCTGCCAGGGCCGCTGCGAGACCCCGCAGATCGGGTGATCGTCGCGACGGCGCGAGCCTTTCAGTATCGCGTCATGACCCGTGATCGACCGATGCTTGATCTCGCCCGAGCGGGGCATCTGGAAACGGTCGCATGCTAGAGCGCCAGGTCCGCGCTGACCGGCGCATGGTCGCTGGGCCGTTCCCATTCGCGGACGTCGTCGTGGATGCGGCTGGCGGCGGTCCCCAGCCGGAAGGCCGCGTCGCGCAGGCCGGGCGTCACCAGGATGTGGTCGAGCCTAAGGCCCCGGTTGGAGGCGCGGAAGTCCTGCGCGCGGTAGCTCCACCAGGAGGCCAGCTTCTCGGGCTCCGGCGTCGTCTCCCGCGTCACGTCGATGAAGCCCAGGGAGGCCTTCAAGGCCGCCATCGCCTCGATCTCCACCGGCGTGTGGCTGACGATCTTCGACATGTACTTGTGGTTCCAGACGTCGAACTCACCCGGCGCCACGTTGAGGTCGCCGACGATGGCCAGCGGCGCCTTGGGGTCGCGTTTCGAAAGTTCGGCGGTCAGCTTCTCGTAGAAGTCGAGCTTGTGGTCGAACTTCGGGTTCAGCGTCCGGTCCGCAACATCGCCGCCGGCCGGGATGTAGAAGTTGTGGATCTCCACCCCCGCCACGGTGGCCCCCACGCAGCGGGCGTGCCCCTCGCGGCAGACCTCGAGCGGGCTCGCGTCCTCCAGCGGCAGCCGCGAGGCGATGGCGACGCCGTGCCAGCCCTTCTGGCCGGCGATCTTCAGGTGCGGCAGGCCCATGTCGATGAAGGCCTGGCGGGGAAACTCGCCCTCGCGGCACTTGATCTCCTGCAGGCAGAGCACGTCGGGCGCCTGTTCGGCCACGAAGCGGGCGGCCTGCTCGGCGCGGAGCCGGACGGAGTTGACGTTCCAGGTGCAGAGGCGAAGGCGCATGGGCCGCAATTAGGGCGCGCTGGCGCAAAAGCAAACGGGGCATGGAGACCGGGGCGTAAAGAAACGCCCGGGCACTGGAGAAGCCCGGGCGTTGAAAGTTGTCTCTCATACCGCAGCCGGGAGGGGATAGATCCGGTACGGAATCCACCGGCGCGCGCGTCGCGCAGGCGGCATAGTGGCATTACCGCCACTGCGGCCAACTAATGTCAACAATCAAAAGATTGTCTCTTGCGCGTGGCGAAACAATCACACCTTGCCGCGTCCGACGTTCTTTGGCCTGGGGTCCTTCAGCACGAAGAGCGACGGGTCGAGCCCGGGGGCCGGCGCCAGGCCGACAAGCTGGACGTGGGTGGCCCGCCCCTGCGCGTCGGTGACCGACCAGCCGGCCAGCGCCAGCGGCGTGTCCCGGAACGTCAGGGTGATCTCGCCGGCGGTCTGCTTCTTGCCGTCCCGCGCGGTGATGTTGAAGCCGTCGGCCATGCGCGCCACCCGGGTCACCCGCACCCCGCGGTCGAGGCGCACGGTCTTGGCCAGGAACAGCGACAGCGGGGTCGACATCAGCGGATAGGAATCGAAGGTCTTCAGCCGGCTGTCGGCGATGGCCACCGTCGATCCATTCGACACCACCAGGAGCCCCGACGGCGGATCGTAGGCGAAGCGCGCCTTGCCCGGGCGCTTCAGCCAGACCGTGCCCTGGCTGGAGGCGCCCCGCGCGTCGGTCTGCACGAAGCGGGCCTTGGCCTCGGCCAGCCCTTCCAGATAGGCTACGGCGCGGTCCACCAGGGCCTGGTCGGGGGCGGGCAGCCCCTGCGCGCGGGCTGATCCGGCCAGCGCCAGGCCGGACAGGGCTATGCCGAGGGTGCGGCGGGTCAGGGTCATCGGCGGTGGCCTCCAGGGTTGCGGCGATACCTAGCGCCCGCACCCTGGCGGCAAAAGGGCGGCTTCGATGTTCAGCCGATATCGAAGCGGATCGCGATGCCGCCGCGCCTCGTCCGCCGCCTGGCCGGCTGACCAAAGGTTACGAAAGCTTAACCTTGCGGGCCGGATTCGGTCGCGCCGGCGCCACGCGGGCGTCACACTTGGCCCGCACAGATGCGGGCCTGTCCTCGCGATTGCCCCCCAGCGAAAGACAGCTTGAAGGCCCTGGCGACTCCCGCCGGGGCCTTCTTCTTGTCAGGCCTAGTAGCGGTAGTGGTCCGGCTTGAAGGGGCCCGCGACCGGCACCCCGATATAATCGGCTTGGTCCTTCGACAGCGTCGTCAGCTTCGCGCCCAGCTTGCCCAGGTGCAGCATGGCCACCTTCTCGTCGAGGTGCTTGGGCAGGGTGTAGACCTTGGTCTCGTACTTCCCGCCGTTCTGCCACAGCTCGATCTGCGCCAGGGTCTGGTTGGTGAACGAGGCGCTCATCACGAAGCTCGGGTGGCCGGTGGCGTTGCCCAGGTTCACCAGGCGGCCTTCCGACAGCACGATGATCTTCTTGCCGTCCGGGAATTCCACGTGGTGGACCTGCGGCTTGATCTCGTCCCACTTGAAGTTGCGCAGGCCGGCGATCTGGATCTCGCTATCGAAGTGGCCGATGTTGGCGACGATGGCGTTGTTCTTCATCGCCCGCATGTGCTCGACGGTCAGCACGTCCTTGTTGCCCGTGGCGGTGACGAAGATGTCGGCCTTGCCGGCGACGTCCTCCATGGTCTGGACCTCATAGCCCTCCATGGCCGCCTGCAGGGCGCAGATCGGGTCGACCTCGGTGACGATCACCCGCGCGCCGCCCTGGCGCAGCGAGGCGGCCGAGCCCTTGCCCACGTCGCCATAGCCCAGCACCACGGCGACCTTGCCCGACAGCATCACGTCGGTGCCGCGGCGGATGGCGTCCACCAGGCTCTCGCGGCAGCCGTAGAGGTTGTCGAACTTCGACTTGGTCACGCTGTCGTTGACGTTGATCGCCGGGAACGGCAGCTCGCCGCGCTCGGACATCTGGTAGAGCCGGTGGACCCCCGTGGTGGTCTCTTCCGACACGCCCTTGATGGCGTCGCGGATCGCCGAATAGAAGCCGGGTTTCTCCTTCAAGTAGCGCTTCATCACCGTGTAAAGCGCTTCCTCCTCTTCGTTCTGCGGATTGTTCAGGACGCTCGGGTCCTTCTCGGCCTTGGGGCCCAGCACGCAGAGCAGGGTGGCGTCGCCGCCGTCGTCGAGGATCAGGTTCGGATAGCCGCCGTCCGACCACTCGAAGATCTTGTGGGCGTATTCCCAGTACTCGATCAGGTTCTCGCCCTTCAGCGCGAACACCGGCGTCCCCTGGGCCGCGATGGCGGCGGCGGCATGGTCCTGGGTCGAGAAGATGTTGCAGGAGGCCCAGCGCACGTCGGCGCCCAGCGCCTGCAGGGTCTCGATCAGCACCGCGGTCTGGATGGTCATGTGCAGGGAGCCGGCGATGCGGGCTTCCTTCAGCGGCTGGTCCTTGCCGAATTCGGCGCGCACGGCCATCAGGCCGGGCATCTCGGTCTCGGCGATGTCGATTTCCTTGCGGCCGTAGGCGGCCAGCGAGATGTCCCTCACGACGTAGTCGGTCATTCTATCCTCGAAAATGCTTTGGCGGCTCTATAGCGGCGGGCAGTCGCGCGCGCAACAATCATATAAAGAATTCTTTATGCGGTTGCCGGAAGGCGGGCTTGGCGCGATGGCTGCGTTCGCGCGGAGAGCGCCGGCACGCGGCCGAAAGGTGAAGCGATTGGGCGCCCTGCATTCCGAGCCATTGTCCGGCCTCGTCCGGTTCCTGCAGGCCCGCTACGAGATCCAGGCCTTCGTGGAGACCGGAACGTTCCGGGGCGACGCCACCGCCTTCGCCGCCGGGATCTTTCCCCAGGTCGCCTCGATCGAGATCGACCCCGCCTGCCACCGGGCGGCCTCGGCGCGGCTGGCCGGGACCAACGCCCAGGTGATCCTGGGCGACTCCCGTGTCGAGCTGCCGAAGGTCATGGCCGGGCTTGCCGGACCGGCGCTGGTCTGGCTCGACGGCCATGCCGGCGGCGGCTTCCATGGCAGCCACGACGACTGTCCCCTGCTGGAGGAGCTGGCCGCCATCGCGGACTCCCCTTTCGAGCACTTCGTCCTGATCGACGACGCCCGCGCCTTCCTGGCTCCACCGCCGCCGCCCTTCGACGCCCACAAGTGGCCGGGCATGGCGCAGGTGATCCAGACGATCCGGCGCCGCACGCCCTACGACTGCGTGGCGATCACGGACGTCCTGATCTGCACGCCCCCCGCCGCCCGCGAATACATCCGCGCCTTCTGCGACCGGGTCAGGCCGAGGATCTGAAGCGCGGCGCGCTAAAACGCCGCCCCGGCCCGCTTCACCCGCCTGAACGCCTTCGCCGCGTCGTCGATCAGGACAGGCTTCTCCGCCATCCGCAGGCCGACCAGCGCGCCGGCCGCGAAGGCCGTCTCGGGCTTCAGCGACAGGCCGGCCAGCAGGGGCCCCGCCACCGCCAGGTCGTTGAGCTCGCCCAGCGCTTCCTGCAGGGCCTTCACCCGGCCGATTAACCGGGCCATCGCCTTCCCCGGATAGAGACTGGCGAAGGCCTCCGCCGCGTAGCGCAGCTTCTTGCCCTCGATCCGGAGGCGGTGGCGCGCCGCGTCGTCCGCCTCGCGCAGCGACTGGCCGCGCTTGAGGACCTTGCGCAGCCGCGCCTTCAGCGCCTGCCGGGCGAAGGCGCGCGTGGATTGGGCCCCGGCCGCCGCCAGCCAGTCCCCGGTCTCGACCCAGGCGGTGACGTCGATCATCAGGGCCCGGAACCGCGCGCTGGACGCGGTCTCGGCCGCATCCCGCCAGGCCCGGCGCCGCGCGCCGTTGAGCGCGGCGGCCAGCGCCTTCAGGCCTGGCGGCGGGGTTTCCAGGGCCTTGGCCGGGCTCGCCATCCGCTCGGCGAACACATCCAGGTCGCGGGCCTCGTCCAGGCTCCGTGCCAGCCACTTGAGTTCGGCCTTCACCGTGGCCAGCCCGCCCGGATCCAGCAGGCCGCTGAAGGTTGTGAGCGCGCTCCGCAGCCGCCGGGTCGCCACCCGCAGCTGGTGCACCGCCTCGGCGCGAGGTTCGGCGCGCAGCACCGCGGCGTTGGCGGCGATCTGGCCGAGCGCGTCGCGGGCCACCGCCTGGAAGGCCTGGGCGGCCGGCGCGCGCGCCAGCAGGGCGACCCGGCCGCCGCGCCGGGCCTGCAGCGCCGCGCCCGCCGTCAGCGCCTGGCCCCGGGCGGCCTTGCCGTCGAAGGAGACGTAGAGGGGCGCGGCGGCGCCGAGTTCCCGGGCCAGCGCGAACAGCGCCTGTGGCGAGCCGGATTTCAGCTCAAGCTCCACCTCGCAGATCGGCGCCCGCGCCCCGCCGCCGGACACCTCGCCCTGGTCCAGCGCCAGCTCGATCTCGGCGCCCTGGTAGCGAAAGGTCCGCTGGCGGCGCGTGACGCGGACGTTGAAGGCCGGATCCAGCCGCTCGCCTTCGGGCAGCAGATCCTTCAGCGGGCCGAGCTCGGGATCGGGCGTCTCGCCCTCGACCGGCGCCTCATATTCCTCGCGGCTCAGGCCCTCGCCGCGCTTCAGGGTCTGTACGCGCCGTCCCCGGCTCTCGCGCACCCGGAGCGAGACGCCGGCCTTCTGCAGGTCTCGCCCGGCGGTGTCGAAATAGACGCTGATCAGCTCGCGGCTCTCGTCGTCGCCGGCCGGGGCCGCCGCCAGCACGGCGCCCAGGTCCTCCGGCGCGCAGAGGAATTTCAGTTCAATCTCGCGATCCGGCGCCATCACGTCCGACCTTCGGTTGCCGCTGACCCCGCCGCCACGCTATGTCGGGGCGTTACAGAACGCCGGAGTCCCCGATGAACGCTCATGTCCCTCCATACGATCCGGCCCTGCCGCGCCACGACTGGACGCTGGCCGACGTGGAGGCGCTGTTCGAGCTGCCGTTCACAGAGCTGGTCTTCCGCGCGGCCGAGGTCCACCGGCGGTGGTTCGACCCGGCGGAACTCCAACTCTCCCAGTTGCTCTCCGTCAAGACCGGGGGTTGCCCGGAGAATTGCGGCTACTGCGCCCAGAGCCAGTCGTTCAAGACCGGGGTGGCCGCCACCAAGCTGATGGACGCCGAGACGGTCATCGCCGCCGCCGCCGAGGCTAAGGCCGGCGGGGCGCAGCGGTTCTGCATGGGCGCCGCCTGGCGCGACCTGAAGGACCGCGACCTGCCCAAGGTCTGTTCGATGGTGGCCGGGGTGAAGGCGCTGGGACTCGAGACCTGCGCGACGCTGGGCATGGTCACGCAGGACCAGGCCAACGCGCTGAAGGCCGCCGGCCTCGACTACTACAACCACAACCTCGACACCGGCCCGGACTACTACGACCAGGTGGTCACCACCCGGACCTACCAGGACCGCCTGGACACCCTGGCCGCCGTGCGCGAGTCCGGCATGTCCACCTGCTGCGGCGGCATCGTCGGCATGGGCGAGACCCGCCGCGACCGCGCCGGCCTGCTGCACCAGCTGGCGACCCTGCCCAGCCACCCGGAAAGCCTGCCGATCAACGACCTGATGCCGATCCCCGGCACGCCGCTGGGCGACTCCCCGCCCGTCGATGGCCTGGAGTTCGTCCGGATGATCGCGGTCGCCCGCCTCGTCTGCCCCAAGTCGATGGTCCGCCTGGCCGCCGGCCGCGAGCACATGAGCCCCGAACTGCAGGCGCTGGCGTTCCTGGCGGGCGCCAACTCGATCTTCATCGGCGCCCGCCTGCTGACCACCGACAACCCCGACCAGGACGCCGACAAGGCCCTGCTGGCCGACCTGAAGATGCGCCCGATGACGGTGCGGGCGTAAGGCCCTCAACCCGCCGCCCCCTCTGCCTTCCCCCGGTACGGGGGAAATGTCGCCAATGCCGGAGGCGGGCGACAATGGGGGAGGCGTTGGGGGTTCAGCAAGACTTCCCCCATTGACCCTCCAGCCAAGAGGCTGTCGGGCCATTTCCCCCGTACCGGGGGAAGGCAGGACGGCCCGCCTAGCCGCGGACCACGCGCCGCACCGCCCGGGTCAGGAACGCCACGTCCGCGTCCTCGGTGACGAAGGCCGGGGTCAGGTAGACCACCTTGCCCATCGGCCGGATCCAGCAGCCTTCCTCGGCGAACCGCTGACACCAGGCCTGGACCGGCACGGCGCTTTCGAACTCGACCACGCCCACCGCCCCCATCACCCGCACGTCGACAACGCCCGCCGCGCCCCGGCAGGGCTCGAGCCCGGCCCGCAGCCCCTCGGCGATGCGCGCCACGTCGGCCTTCCAGGCGCCGGTCTCGAAGAGGTCCAGCGAGGCGTTGGCCGCCGCGCAGGCCAGCGGATTGCCCATGTAGGTCGGCCCATGCATCAGGGCCGCGTCCGGGTCGTCCGACCAGAAGGCGTCGAAGACCTTGCGCGAGGCGATCGCCGCCGACAGCGGCAGCGTGCCGCCGGTCAGCGCCTTCGACAGGGTCACGATGTCCGGGACCACGCCCGATCCCTCGCAGGCGAACAGGTCGCCGGTTCGCCCGAAGCCCACGAAAATCTCGTCGAAGATCAGCAGCACCTCGTGGGCGTCCGCCAGCCTGCGCAGGCTGCGCAGCACCGCGTCGTCGTGGAAGACCATCCCGCCCGCGCCCTGCACCCGCGGCTCCACGACGATGGCGGCGATCTCATGCCCCGTCTCGGCCAGCAGGCGCTCGAGCGCGGCTTCCGACGCCGCGTCGACGGGCAGGCCCGCGATGTGCTGGGCCGGCATGACGCCCGCGAACAGGGCGTGCATCCCCTCCTCCGGGTCGCAGACCGTCATCGCCGCGAGCGTGTCGCCATGATAGCCGCCCAGGAACGACAGGAACCGGGTCCGGCCGGTCAGGCCCCGGTTGATCCAGTATTGCAGCGCCATCTTCATGGCGATTTCCACCGAGACCGACCCGGACTCGGCGAAGAACACGTGGTCGAGGTCGCCCGGCAGGATCGCCGCCAGCCGCCCGGCCAGCCGATAGGCCGGGGCGTGGGCCAGGCCGCCGAACATCATGTGCGGGGCGGTTTCCAGCTGGGCCTGGACGGCGGCGCGGATGTGCGGGTGGTTGTAGCCGTGGCAGGCGGTCCACCAGGAGGCGATTCCGTCCACCAGCGTGCGGCCGTCCTCCAGGAACAGTCGCACGCCGTCGGTGCGCGCCACCGCCAGCGGCGGGGCGGCGGTCTTCATCTGGCAATAGGGCCGCCAGACGTGCGGCGCGCCGCGGGTCAGCCAGGCCGGTTCAGGGCTCATCGTATCGCGCGCTTTCGAAGGCTCGCCGGGTGAGGCATAGGAGCCCGGTGAACGACACCCTTACCCGCTATGCGCAAGCGAAAATCGACGCGCTCGCCGAGCGCAGCCTGACCCGGCGCACCATCCCGACCCATCGCCTCGACGGGGTCTGGGTGGAGCGGGGCGGACGCCGGCTGGTCTCGTTCTCCTGCAACGACTACCTGGGCCTGACCCATCATCCGGCGGTGAAGGCCGCCGCCGTGGCCGCCATCGGCCTCTATGGCGCCGGCGCCGGCGCCTCGCGGCTGATCACCGGCGACCATCCCCTGCTGAGCGAACTCGAAGTCCGGCTGGCCGGACTGAAGGGCTGCGAGGCGGCCTGCGTGTTCGGCTCCGGCTACCTCGCCAACCTCGGCATCATCCCGACCTTCGTGGGCCCGGGTGATCTCGTGCTGGTGGACGAGCTGGCCCACGCCTGCCTCTGGGCCGGCGCCAGGCTGTCGGGCGCCCAGGTGCTGGGCTTCCGCCACAATGACATGGACGACCTTTCGGCGCAGCTTACGGCCCATCGTCCGGCCACCGGCCGGGCGCTGGTGGCCACCGACGGCGTCTTCTCCATGGATGGCGACATCGCGCCCCTGGACCAGATCAGTCGCATCGCCCAGGCGCACGACGCCTGGCTGATGGTCGACGACGCACACGGCCTGGGCGTGCTGGGCGAGGGCCTGGGCGTGGCGGCGCTGTTCCCCGGCGCCCACATCGACCTGCAGATGGGCACGCTTTCCAAGGCGCTGGGCGGGTACGGCGCCTACGTCTGCGCCACCGCCCCGGTGATCGCCTTCCTGAAGATGCGCGCCCGCACGCTCGTCTACACCACCGGCCTGCCGCCGGCCTGCGCGGCGGCCGCGCTCGCCGCCCTGGACGTCATCGCCGCCGAACCTGACCGGGTCGCCGCCCCCGTGGCCAAGGCGCGCCGCTTCACCACCGCGCTGAACCTGCCCGAGGCCCAGAGCGCCATCGTGCCGATCGTGCTGGGCGCCTCGGAGACCGCGCTCGCCGCCGCCGCCGCCCTGGAGGACCAGGGCTTCCTGGTGGCCCCGATCCGCCCGCCGACCGTGCCCGAGGGCACGGGCCGCCTGCGCGTCGCCTTCACCGCCGGCCACCCCGACGAGGCCGTCGACTGCCTGGCCGAAGCCGTCCGGCCCTGGCTCGCCCGATGACCACGGCGGTGTTCGTCGCCGGCGCCCACACCGACGTCGGCAAGACCTTCGTGGCCTGCAGACTGATTACCGCCGCGCGGACCGCTGGCCTCGCCGTCGAGGCGCTGAAGCCGGTGGCCAGCGGCTTTGACGCCCGAGATTGGGCGGACAGCGATCCTGGCCGCCTGCTGGCCGCGCTCGGCCGAGCGCCCACCGGGACCGAACTCGACCGCATCACGCCCTGGCGCTTCGAGGCCCCGCTGGCGCCGCCCATGGCCGCCGCGCTGGAGGGCCGGCGGTTGCCGTTGGCGCCCATCGTCGCCCACTGCGCCCACGGAATCGCCCAATCCAGCGCCGACCTCGTCGTCGTCGAGGGCGTGGGCGGGCTGATGTCGCCGCTGGCCGACGGCGCCACGGGGCTCGACCTGATGCTGGCGCTGGGGCTCCCCGTGCTGCTTGTCGGCGGCGGCTACCTCGGCGCCATCAGCCACACCCTGACCGCGCTCTCGGTCATGCGCGCCCACGGACTGATGGTGGTCTGTTTGGTGGTCAGCCAGGACTCCGATTCCGAAGCCCCCGACTTCGCGGGCGCCGTCGCCCTGACCGCCGCCCACGCCGCGCCGACCCCCGTTCTGTCCGCCCCGCGTGACAGTGCGGGCGATTGGGCCCGGGCGGCGCTGGCCGGCCTCGGGCTGGCTAATCCGTCCTAGGGACCCTATCTGGCAGGCCCCGGGGAGAGCCTAGTCGCGTGCAGCCGATCATTTCCGTATCCGGTCTCTCGAAGACCTACGCCGGGGGCTTCCAGGCGCTCAGGAACATCGACCTGGCCATCGACAAGGGCGAGATCTTCGCGCTGCTGGGCCCGAACGGCGCGGGCAAGACGACGCTGATCGGCATCATCTGCGGCCTGCTCAATCCGACCGCCGGCAAGGTCACCGCCGACGGCCACGACATCATCCGCGACTACCGCGCCGCCCGCGCCAAGATCGGCCTGGTCCCCCAGGAGCTCGCCACCGACGCCTTCGAGTCAGTCTGGGCGACGATCAGCTTCAGCCGCGGCCTGTTCGGCAAGCCCAAGGACCCCGCCTACCTCGAGAAGGTGCTGCGCGACCTGTCCCTGTGGGACAAGAAGGACGCCAAGATCATGACGCTGTCCGGCGGCATGAAGCGCCGGGTGATGATCGCCAAGGCGCTCAGCCACGAGCCGCAGATCCTGTTCCTCGACGAACCCACCGCCGGCGTCGACGTCGAACTGCGCCGCGACATGTGGGAGATGGTCCGGGGGCTTCGCGAACGCGGCGTCACCATCATCCTGACCACCCACTACATCGAGGAGGCCGAGGAGATGGCCGACCGCATCGGGGTGATCTCCAAGGGCGAGCTGATCCTGGTGGAGGACAAGGCGGCGCTGATGCGCAAGCTCGGCAAGAAGCAGCTCACCCTGCACCTGCAGGCGCCGCTGGCCGCCGTCCCGCCCGGGCTCACCGAATACCAGCTCGACCTGGCCAACGACGGCGCCGACCTGGTCTATTCCTTCGACGCCCAGGCCGAGACCACCGGCATCGCCGAGTTGTTGCGCGAACTTTCCAAGCGCGGGATCGACTTCAAGGACCTGCAGACCCAGCAGAGCTCGCTCGAGGAAATCTTCGTCAGCCTGGTCAGGGGGCGGGCGTGAACCTTTACGCCATCAAGGCCATCTACCGCTTCGAGATGGAGCGCACCTTCCGCACGGTGGTGCAGTCGATCGCCGCGCCGGTGATCACCACCTCGCTCTATTTCATCGTCTTCGGCGCGGCCATCGGCTCGCGGATGAAGGCGGTGGACGGGGTCAGCTACGGCGCCTTCATCGTGCCCGGCCTGATCATGCTGTCGATCCTCACCGAGAGCATCTCCAACGGCTCCTTCGGCATCTACATGCCGAAGTTCTCGGGGACGATCTACGAGGTGCTGTCGGCGCCGATCTCGGCCTTCGAGATCCTCGTCGGCTATGTGGGGGCGGCGGCGTCGAAGTCGGTGATGCTGGGCCTGATCATCCTGGTGACCGCCCGGCTCTTCGTGCCGTTCGGCATAGCCCATCCGCTGTGGGCCTTCGCCTTCCTGGTCCTGACCTCGGTCACCTTCTCGCTGTTCGGCTTCATCCTGGGGGTCTGGGCCGACGGCTTCGAGAAGCTCTCCATCGTGCCGATGATGGTGATCACCCCGCTCACCTTCCTGGGCGGCAGCTTCTACTCGATCAACATGCTCCCGCCCTTCTGGAGCAAGGTCGCGCTGTTCAATCCGGTGGTCTACCTGGTCTCGGGCTTCCGCTGGAGCTTCTACGGCGTCTCCGACGTGGGGGTGGGCCTGAGCCTGGCCGCCACGCTGGCCTTCATGCTGGGCTGCCTGGCCTTCGTCTGGTGGATCTTCCGGACGGGGTGGAAGCTGAAAGCCTGAACCGCAACCGTTCCTGCCCCTCTGGGAGGAACAACCAGGGCGCCCTACTCGTCCTCGTCGAAGCGGTTGCTGACCAGGGCCACCAGGGCGTCCAGGGCGCGCTCGGCTTCCACGCCTTCGGCCTCGATCTCGATGGTCGAGCCCGGGCCCGCGGCCAGCATCATCAGCCCCATGATCGAGCGGGCGTCGACGGTCTGGCCGTCCTTTGACACCCGGACCTCGGCGTCGAAGGTGGAGGCCGCCTTGACGAACTTGGCCGAGGCGCGGGCGTGCAGGCCGCGCTTGTTGACGATCTCGACGGAACGGATAGCGCTGTCGCTCACTTCTCGCCGGCCAGGACGTAGGAGGCGACCGAGATGTATTTCCGGCCGGCTTCCTGCGCGCAGGCGACCGCCTCTTCCAGGGTCTGGCGCGTCCGGACACTGGCCAGCTTGATCAGCATCGGCAGGTTCAGGCCGGCGATCACCTCGGCCTTGGTCTGCTCCATCACCGAAATGGCCAGGTTGGAGGGCGTGCCGCCGAACATGTCGGTCAGCAGGATCACGCCCGCCCCGGTGTTCACCCGCCCGCAGGCGTCCAGGATGTCCTTGCGCCGGCGCTCCATGTCGTCTTCCGGCCCGATGCAGATGGATTCCACCGCCGCCTGCGGCCCCACCACATGCTCCATGGCGAAGACGAACTCCTCGGCCAGCCGCCCGTGCGTGACGATCACGAGCCCGATCATACAAAAGCTTCCAAGGGTATCCCCACCCGGCGCGGCGGAAATCGCAAGCCGCGAGCCGTGCTAAATACGCCTCTTGCCGCCCTCGTCAAAGAGGTCGAGCGCGCGACTTAGCTTCGCAGGCGCAGATGCCTCCCGCAGGTCCAGTTCGATCAGCGGCAAGGCAAGCCCGAGAATCTCCGTCGCGCGGGGCTCGGGGATGCGCTCCGGGGCGCCGGGGCGGGCGACCAGCGCCACCTGGGCCATGGCCACGGCGGGAGCGGCGATCACGCCCAGGCCGCGCACCTCCATCGCGCCGGCGAGGGTGGCCGGGGCCCGGCCGTACAGCCGCCCGCCGGAGATCCACAGGCTCACCCGGTCGTCGGCCACCAGCGCGAATCCGGCGCTGAGCGCCCGCAGCGCCAGGTCGCTCTTGCCGCAGCCGGACGGCCCCTCGATCAGCACGCCGCGCCAATGGCCGCCGGCGCGGCGGGCGATCAGCCCGGCGTGGACGATCACCGCTCGGGCTCCGGCAACACCAGCAGGAAGACGGCGCCCAGCACCTTTCCGCTCTCGTCGAGCCGGTTTTGCGCCGTCAGCGCGCCGCCGTGCGCCTCGACGATCTGCCGGGCGATGGACAGGCCAAGGCCGGAGTTGCCGCCGAACGCCGCGCCCTTCGGCCGGGAGGTGTAGAACCGCTCGAAGATGGTCTCCACGTTCTCCGCCGGGATGCCGGGCCCGGAATCGGAGATGGTCGCGATCGCGCGGCCCGCCGCGCGCTGCAGGGCCACCACCACCTCGCCGCCGGGCGGGCTGAAGGAGCGGGCGTTGTCGATGATGTTGCGGAACACCTGGCCGAGCGGGCCCTCGCGGCCGGACACCGTCACCGGCGTCGGCGACCCGGAGGGTATCAGGCGCACGCTCACGTCGCCCGGTTTGGCGGTGGCGTGGTAGACGGCCACGATGTCGGCCACCAGGCGCTCGATGTCGACCACGCGGGGCGCGTCCCTGGACAGCTCGGCGTCGAGCCGGGAGGCGTTGGAGATGTCGGTGACCAGCCGGTCCAGGCGCTTGACGTCGTTCTGCAGGATCTTCAGCAGCCGGTCGCGGGCGGCGGGCTCGCTTACCAGGTCGAGGGTTTCCACCGCCGAGCGGAGCGAGGTCAGCGGGTTCTTGATCTCGTGCGCCACGTCGGCCGCGAAGCTCTCGATGGCGTCCATCCGCTCGGAAAGCGCCTGGGTCATGTCCTCGAGGCTGCGGGTCAGGTCGCCCAGCTCGTCGTCGCGCTTGGCGAGGTCGGGCAGCGAGATCGCCCGCGCCCGCGACAGCCGCACCCGGTCGGCCGCCCGGGCCAGCCTGCGCACCGGCGTGGCGATCAGCCGGGTGAGCAGCAGGGACGAGGACAGGGTCACGAGAACCGCGATCAGGATGAACGGGATCAGCGCCCGGCGTTCGCGCGCGATGATCTCGTCGACGTCGTTGGCCTCGAGCGTGAGCACGCCCAGCACCGCCTGGACGTGCTGGATCGGAATGGAGACCGAGACCACCCGCGAGCCGTCGTCGCCCCGGCGCATGCCCGCCCAGTGCCGGCCGCCCAGCGCATGGGCGACCTCGGCGCGCAGTTCGCGGCCAGGCTGGCCGGTCCCAGCCGCCACGGGCCTGTGGAACGGCAGGTCGAGATGGAAACCCCGCTGCTCGGCGTTGCGCGCCCTGGCGGGCGGCAGCAGCCTGCGCTCCACGCGGTCGGTCACCCATTCGGAGTCGGCGACCACGCGGCCATGGGCGTCGAACAGGCGCGCGCGCTGGGTCCTCGGGTTGGCCAGCATCTGCAGGATCTCGCCGGCGTAGGTCGGGTCCATCGCCGGCGTCGGCTCGCCCACCGTGGCGGCGCGGTCGATGATCGTCGCCATCAGGTCGCCCTGGGTCGTCAGGCTGTCGGCGCGGGCGTCGACCAGGCCGCGGCGGAACTCGTTCAGCACCAGGGCGCCGGCGACCAGGATCGCCAGGCCCAGCACGTTCAGCGCGACGATCAGCCGGCCGAGCCGCGAGCCCGGCAGCCAGGGGAATCGCGAAGGCCGGCGGCCACGACGCTCGGCCGGCCGCTCAGGTTTCGCGGTAGCGGTAGCCGACGCCATAGAGGGTTTCGATCGCGTCGAACTCAGGGTCCACATCGCGGAACTTCTTGCGCATGCGCTTGATGTGGCTGTCGATGGTGCGGTCGTCGACGTACACCTGATCGTCGTAGGCCGCGTCCATCAGGTTGTCGCGGCTCTTCACGAAGCCCGGCCGCTGGGCCAGCGACTGCAGCAGCAGGAATTCGGTGACCGTCAGCTTCACGGGCAGGCCTTCCCAGAGGCAGTCGTGCCGCGCCGGGTCGAGGGTCAGCTTGCCGCGCTTGATGGCCTTGGAGGCGTCGGCCTGGGCCGGTGTCTGCGGCTCCTCGCCCTCGATGCCGGCGCGCCGCAGCACCGCCTTCACCCGTTCGATCAGCAGGCGCTGGCTGAACGGCTTGTGCATGTAGTCGTCGGCGCCCAGGTTGAAGCCCAGGATCTCGTCGATCTCCTCGTCCTTCGAGGTGAGGATGATCACCGGCAGGTCCGAGGTGCGGCGCAGGCGCCGAAGCACCTCCATGCCGTCCATGCGGGGCATCTTCACGTCGAGGATCGCCAGGTCCGGCGGGTCATTCTCCAACGCCGCCAGGCCCGCGGCCCCGTCGTAATAGGCCTTCACGGCATGCCCATGGCTCTCAAGCGCGAGGCTGACCGACGTGACGATGTTCTCGTCGTCGTCCACCAGAGTGATCTTGGCCATCTTGAGTCCAACGTCTCCTTGCAGCGGTTCTGGAGGCTAGTCGCCCGTGTCCGTGGCCTCAATGGGGCGTTGGCTGGGCAGGGTTACGCGGGCTTAAAGGTTGTTGGAGCACACTCCCGGCGTCGGGAGATCCCTATATGGACGGCGCGCGGGTACATTTCGAGGTCTATGTCCGCAAGCGCCCCGGCGCGAGCTGGACGCTGGAGATGGCGACGGAGACGCGCGCGCTCGCCGTCAGCACGGCGCACGACGTGATCCGCGAGGGCGGCGCGGTCTCGGCCAAGGTGACCAAGGAGACCCTCGACGAAGCCACGGGCGAGTTCCGCGCGCTCACCATCCTCAACACCGGCGAGAAGGACACCGGCAAGAAGCCCAAGCCGCCCGAGCCGGACGAGCCGCTCTGCGCCTCGCCCCAGGATCTCTACACCTGCCACGCCCGAGAGCGGATCGGCCGGGTGCTGGAGGGCTGGCTGGCCCACAATCAGGCGACGCCCTTCGAGCTGCTGCATCGCGCCGACCTGATCGAGCACCTGGAGGCGGCGGGCGTCGACCTGCAGCACGCCGTCCAGAAGATCGCCATTCCGGAATCGCATGCCCGCCAGCGCACGCTGCACGACATGATCCGCCACTTCCACGCCCTGGTGGAGCAGGCCGTCGAGCGGGTGATGCGCGATCATGCCCGCGGCGTGCTGCCCGACCTCGCCCGGGAGGATTTCGCGCTCTGCGCCGCCCGGCTCGCCAAGCATCCCGAGGGCGCCTACCTGCTGGGCGCCGCCGTGGCCCGCGCGCTCGCGCCCGCCAAGACCTGGTCGGAGAAGGTCGAACTGCTGATCGGCCTGGCCGACCAGGCGCCGCCGCCGGGCGCCGCCCGCACGCTGGCCATCGCCACCATCACCCAGCCGCTGGCCGAGATCCTGGGCGCCAAGCCCGGCCTCGGCGAGATCCTCGGGCGCAACGGCGACCTGGGCGGCGAACTGGCCGCCATGACCCGGCTGGCCGCCGCCACCATCATCGACAACCTGGTGGAGATGGAGCCCTCGGTCGCCAAGGTGATGCCGACGCTGTCGGAATGCGCCCAGCGGCTGTCCCACTGGCTGGCCACCGACGACTTCATGGACGTCCGCGCGGCCATCGGCCGGCGGATCCTGCGCGAGCTGAACGGCCACCGCCGGCTCTGCCCCAGCGACGCGGCCGGCGAGATCGTGCTGCTCCGCGGCCTGGCCATGGCGCTCTCGGCCGCCTCCGGCGCGCTGCTGCCGATCGACGACGTCCAGGCGGCCTTCTCGGCGCGGTCGCGGATGCTGGTCACCGGCGACTTCGTGGAAGCCTACCTGGGCAAGGACCGCACCGGCGTGGGCGAGGTCGAGGCGCTGCTCTGGCTGACGGAGAACGTCATCGGCGAGGCCAACAAGCGCCAGGCCGGCCGCTGGCTGCGGGCGGTGATCACCACGCTGCGCTTCGAGACCGAACTGCGCGACACGGCCGACGACGCCCGCGCCCGGCTCGGCGCCCTGGCCGGCCTGCAGCGTTCGGCCGCCCGCTGCGGCCTGGTGGTGGAGGACTTCGGGCCGATCCAGGCCAAGCTCGGCGAGATCGGCGGCCTGGTCGAGGCCGACGCCAGGCTGGTGACCCAGGTGCTCCGCGCCCCGGCCCCGGCGCTCACCCGGCTGGCCATGCTGCTCAAGCTCGCCAGCGGCGACAGCGCCCCGCTGGGCCCCGCCGCCGACCGCGCCCGGGCCGCGGCCATGAAGCTCGCCCGCGACGACTCCATCCGCGCCGAACTGGCCGACTCCCCCGAAAAGATGGAAGCCTTCCGCGACCTGGTGCAACTGGCCGCAAAGGCCGCCTGAACCCTGAAAAGGCGATTCCTCCACCGAAGGGGAGGAACAGCTGGGATTCAGCCCAGCGCGTCGGCCAGCGCGTCGGCGACCCTGGCCACGTCCCCGTCGGCCATGCCGGGATAGAGCGGCAGCGACAGGCAGCGGTCGTACCAGGCCTCCGCGCCCGGCAGGTGGAGCACGCCGTAGCGTTCCCGGTAGTAGGGCTGGCGGTGGACGGGGATGTAGTGGACCTGGCTGCCGACCCCGCGCTCGAGCAGGCGGCCCATGACCTCGGCGCGGGTGCGGCCCGCCGCCGCGAAGTCGATCAGCACGCACATCAGGTGCAGCACCGGATCGCTCCAGGCCGGCTGGGCCGCGCGCTGGACGAGGGGCGCTAGCGGCGCGAGGGCGGTTTCGTAGGCCTTGGCCAGCGCGCGCCGCCGCCCCGCGAACCGGTCGAGCTTGCCCAGCTGCGAGAGCCCCAGCGCGCAGAGGATGTCGGGCAGCCGGTAGTTGAAGCCCGGCTCGGGCATCTCATACCACCAGGGCTCGCCGCCGTCCGGGCGCACCATGCCATGGCTACGCAGGGTCTTCAGGCGCCGGGCGAGGTCCGGATCGTTGGTCGTGACCATGCCACCCTCGCCGGTGGCGATGGTCTTCACCGGGTGGAACGAGAAGGTCGCCATGGCCGAATGACGCACATCGCCGACCATTTCCGTCAGATCGCCGAAGTTCATCGTCGTTCCGAGCGCGTGCGGCGCATCTTCCACCAGCACGGCGCCGGCCCTGGCGGCCAGGGACGCCAGGCCAGGCAGGTCGGCCGCCTGTCCGCGCAGGTGGACCGGCATCACCGCCCGCAGGGCTCGCCCGTCCAGCCGGCCCATGGCTTCGGCCAGGGTGCCCGGCGTCATCAGCCCGCTCCGCGGATCGACGTCGGCGAACACCACCTCGGCGCCCACGTAGCGGGCGCAGTTGGCGGTCGCCAGGAAGGTGACCGACGGGACGATCACCGCCTCGCCTTCCTTCACCCGGAGCGCCAGCATCGCCAGGTGCAGGGCCGCCGTGCCGTTGGCGCAGGCCACGGCGTGGCGCGCGCCCACCTTGGCGGCGAACGCGTCCTCGAACGCCTCGACCATCGGGCCGGTGGTCAGGAAGTCGGCCCTCAGGGCGGCGACGACGGCGGCGATATCATCGTCCTCGATGGTCTGGCGGCCATAGGGCAGGACCGGCGGGGCCATCCTAGTCGCCCGCGCGCCGCCGGCGTTTCGGCGCGCCGCCATCCAGCAGGGCGAGCAGGCCGGCGCCGGTGAGCCACTCATCGTTGGTGTCGCTGGCGTAGCTGAAGCCCTCGTCGAGGGCCCCGCCGGTGAGCGGCTCGCGGGCGTATTCCACGAACGCCGGCTCGATGGCGTAGCGGTCGCCGAGGTCGAGGGTTGCGCGGGCGTCATCGGCGGAGATCATCATCTCGTGCAGCTTCTCGCCCGGCCGGATGCCGACGATCTTCACCGCCAGGCCGGGCGCCATGGCGGCGGCCAGCTCGGTCATCTTCATCGAGGGGATTTTCGGCACGAATATCTCGCCGCCGTGCATCATCCCCAGCGACGAGAGCACGAAGTCGACGCCCTGGTCCAAGGTGATCCAGAAGCGGGTCATGCGGGCGTCGGTGATCGGCAGTTCCGTCGCGCCCCTGGCGATCAGCCGCTGGAAGAGCGGCGCCACCGAGCCCCGGCTGCCCACCACATTGCCGTAGCGCACCACCGAGAACCGCGTGCCGATGTCGCCCGACAGGTTGTTGGCCGCCACGAAGGTCTTGTCGGAGGCGAGCTTGGTGGCGCCATAGAGGTTGATCGGGTTGCAGGCCTTGTCGGTGGACAGCGCCACCACCTGTTTCACCCGGTTGCTAAGGCACGCCCAGACCACGTTCTCGGCGCCCATGATGTTGGTGTGGATGCATTCGGAGGGGTTGTATTCCGCCGCCGGCACCTGTTTCAGGGCGGCGGCGTGGATCACGATGTCGACGCTGCGCAGCGCCAGCGTCAGCCGCTCGCGGTCGCGTACGTCGCCCAGGAAGAACCGCATGCGCGACAGCTTCTCCGGCCCGAATTTCTCGGACAGGTCGAGCTGCATCTCGCTCTGCTTCAGCTCGTCGCGCGAATAGACGATGAGCTTTCGCGGGTCGGCGCGGGTGAGCACGGTCTCGATGAACCGGCGCCCGAACGATCCGGTGCCCCCGGTGACGAGGATGACCTTTCCGTCCAGGTCGAGGCTGGTCGGCGCAAATCGGCCCAAGTGGCCCTCCCGGAGCACGGCGAATCCCGCCTGTTACCCGGAGTGTCCTACGCCCGCGTAAAGAGACCGCTAACCATAAGGGCGTCAGATCGAGCCATGCGACGCCGCGCCTTCCTCGCCCTGACCGCCCTCATCGCCGCCTTGCCGGCCGGCGCCCTGGCGGAGGAGGAGAAAAAGAAGAAGGCCGGCGGGGCCACATTCATCCAGATCAACACACTGGTCGGCACGACCAACCGCTCGGGCGGCCGGCGCGGCGTGCTGACCGTCGAATGCGGCCTCGACATCCCCGACGCCAAGCTCCGCGAGTTCGCCAACCTGTCGCTCCCTCGGCTGCGGGCGGCCTATGTGCAGACCGTGCAGAGCTATGCCGCCGGACTGCCGCCGGGCCAGCCGCCCAGCGTCGACTTCCTCGGCATGGCCCTGCAGCGCCAGACCGACGCGGTGCTCGGCCGAAAGGGCGCCCGCCTGCTGCTGGGCGCGATCATGGCGAGCTGAGGGCCTGGCCTGGCGCTCCTCCACAGGGGGAGCTGTCATTCCGCCACCTCCGTCGCTTCGCGCCACCTCCTCCGGATCGCGCTTCGCGCTGGGGGAGGACAAGAGGCTCACATCGCCGAAATGCCGCCGTCGAGCTTGAGCTCGGCCCCGGTCATGAACTTGCTCTCGTCGCTGGCCAGGTAGAGGGCAGCGTTGGCGATGTCGTCGGGCTCGCCGATGTGGCCCAGCGGGATTTGCCGCCCGAGCTTTGACTCGGCGGCTTCCTTGCCGAAGCGCTGGCGCAGGGGATCCAGGATCGGGGTGTCGATGAAGGTCGGGTGGATAGTGTTGGACCGGATATCCAGCCCCTGCTTGGCGCAGTGCAGGGCGATGCCCTTCGACAGCAGCCAGACGCCGGCCTTGGAGGCGTTGTAGGCCGGCGAATTGTGCGCCGCGATCAGGCCGGCGATCGACGAGATGTTGATGATCGAGCCCGGCTGGTTGGCGCGCATGTACTTCAGCGCATGCTTGGTCCCCAGGAAGACCGAGTCGACGTTTACGCTCATCACCAGCTTCCAGTCCTCGAGGCTGAGGCTCTCGATGTCGCCGCCGCGGGTGACGCCCGCGCTGTTGATCAGCACCGAGATGCCGCCCATGGCCTCGTCGGCCTCCTCCAGGGCGAAGATCCACTGATCCTCCCGGGTCACGTCCAGCGGGAAGGCGAAGGCCGTTCCCTCGCCGTGGGCCGCGTCGATCTCGGCGGCGACCGCGCGCGCGCCCTCGATGTTGATGTCGGCCAGGGACACCTTGGCGCCCTCGGCCGCCAGCGCCCGGGCCATGGCCGCGCCCAACCCCTGGGCGGCGCCGGTGATGAAGGCCTTCTTGCCCGCGACCCGTCCCGGCATGGCTAGCTTTCCTTCTCCCCCGCCGCCGCGTCCATGAACGCGGCCAGCTTCACGTCCAGGTCAGTCACGCCGCCCGCGTCGTGCGTCGTCAGCGTCACCTCGACCCGGTTGTAGACGTTGGACCATTCCGGATGGTGGTCGAGCTTGTCGGCCATCAGCGCCGCCCGCGTCATGAAGCCGAAGGCCGCGTTGAAGTCGGCGAACCGGAAGGTGCGTTGGATGGCCTCGCGCTCCCCCTTCGCGGCCGTCCACCGGGGCAGGTGTCGCAGGGCCTCGGCGGGCCCGATCCTGGAAGGTCGGCTCATGCGGTTTCCTCCATCTCGAACGTCAGCCCCGTGGCCTTCGCCAGCTCGGCCAGCGCCTGGTAGACGCCCGTCACCTTGATCGCCGTCATGCCGAGCGCCGCGGCCGGCTTGCAGTTGATGCCGAGGTCGTCGAGGTAGACGCAGGCCTCCGGCCTCACCGCCAGGCGCTCGCACATCATCAGGTAGATCCTCGGGTCGGGCTTGCGGACGCCCGCCTTGCAGCTTTCGATGACCGCGTCGAACAGCGGCATGACCTGGCCCATGGCGCCCGCCGCCCGCTGGGCCTCGTCTCCCCCGGGGCTGTGGTGGGAGGCCATGTTGTTGGTGATGCAGCCGACCTTGAAGCGCTGTTTGCAGATCCGCAGCGCCGCCACCATCCGGGGCCTGAGCGCGCCCGAGAGTAGGGGCAGGACGTCGGCGCCGCGCAGCGGATGCCCAAGCGCCGTGGACTCCGCCAGGAACAGCCGGTCGAACTCGGCCGCGTCCACCTTGTCCTGCTCGAACAGCGCCCAGGCGTTGGCGTCGGGATTGGCGGTGTTGATCCGGCGGATCAGGTCCCTGGGCAGGCCGCGCTCGGCTTCCAGGCGGTTGAACGCCTCGAAGGGCGAGGTGGTGAACACCCCGCCGAAGTCCCAGATCACCGCCTCGACCGCCATGCCACGCTCCAGGCCGCGGACGCTAGAGAGGCGGCGCGGTGTGTGCAAGTAAGGGGCATGCACCTCGACCGACTGCCCCGCCCGCTGCGGCTCGCGCTCTATGCCCTGGCCACCGCGATCCTGCTCTACCTGTGCCTGGCGCCAAGCGCCGATCTTCCGAAGGTATCGCTGTGGGACAAGGAGGAGCACGCGATCGCCTGGTTCGTGCTGACGGCCACGGGCCTGATCCTCAGCCCGCGGCGCCCGCGCGCCATCGCCACCTACGCCTTCGGCTTCGGCGTGCTGGTGGAGGTGTTGCAATACTTCATGGGTTTCGGCCGCGACGCGGACTGGCATGACGTGGCCGCCGACAGCGTCGGGATCAGCGTGGCCTTCCTGGGCTATTTCGCGATCGTCCTGCTGGGCTCCCGCCGACGATGATCCCGCGCCACCGTCCGTGGGAGGAGGCGGCCGAGTTCACCATCGGCCTGAAGCCCATCGCGCCGGCCTGCTGGCTGGAGGGCGGCGAGGCCGATCCGGCGGCGCGCAAGGACCCGTTGTTCGCCGCCAGCCGGGCGCTGGTCTGGGCCGAGGCCCCCGGATCGCGGGCCGGACAGGCCGAGGTCCTGGCGCTGATCGACGATGCGCTGGGTCCGGCGCCGGCGCGAGGAGACCTGCCGCCGCTCTACGCCGCGGCCCGGCGCGTGCCCGACGACCTGTGCCTGCTGGAGACCCGCGACGGCCAGTGGCGGCTGACGGCGCTCTCGCTCTGCGCGGGCAGCTTCTTCACGGCCGAGGCTGCGATCGGCAAGAGCCTGGCCGAACTGCATGGTCCGGTCACCGGCTTCGCCGAGCGGTTCCTGGCCCGCGTCCAGCGGATCTTCGACGGGCTGCGCCCCGGCCTGGTGCTGGAGCGGCGCAACTGGACGGTGCTGAACTCGGCCGCGCTGCACACGCCCGCCTCGGCGCCGATCCGCGCCGGCATCGGCGGGATCGATCCGGAGCGGGCCGGCCGGCTCCTCAACCTGCGGGTCGAGCGGCAGACGGTGCGGCGACTGCCGGCGACCGGCGCGGCGCTGTTCACTATCCGCGTGTGGCTGGCCCCCCTCGAAAGCCTGGCGGGCGATCCCGCGCGGCTGGCCGCCTTCGCGCGGGCCTGGCGTTCCGCCGATCCCGACCTGCGCGCCTACAAGCGCTTTGACCTCTACGACGGTCTGGTCGAGGGTTTCCTCCGAAAGGCGGAGACATGACGGCCGAGCCCAAGCCCTTCCTCTACCTGGCCACGCCCTGCCACGGCGGCCTGGTCAATATCTTCTACCTGCGCTCGGTGCTGGCGCTGCAGGCGGCCTGCGAGGCGCGCGGGATCGGCCTGCACGTGGAGCTTCTGCCCAGCGACGACCAGATCGCCCGCGCGCGCAGCCGGCTCGCCGCCCGGTTCCTGGCCGATGCCCGCGCCACCCACCTGTTCTTCGTGGACGCCGACATAGGCTTCGAGCCGGACAACGTCTTTCGCCTGCTGGGCGCGGGCAAGGATCTGGTCGGCGGGGTCTACCCGCTGAAGGGCTTCGACTGGGAGAAGGTGCGGGTGGCGGCCAAGGCGGGGGTCGCCGACCTGATGGCCGCCGCGGTGGGCTATGTCGTCCGCTTCATCCCGACCCCCGACTCCTCGGTGGAGGTGGAGGCCGGCATCGCCAAGGTGGACTACGTCGGCACGGGCTTCCAGCTGATCGCGCGGGCGGCCCTGGAACGGGTGGCGGCGGCCCATCCCGAACTCACCGCGGACCTGAGCGACGTCGAGCCCGGCATGACCGCCGCGGTGATGGTCTTCGACACCATGATCGAGCCCGGGACCCGGCAGCACCTCTCGGAGGATTACGCCTTCTGCCGTCGCTGGCGGGATATGGGCGGCGAGATCTGGGCCGACATGCAGGGCCGCCTGACCCATGTGGGTCAGGCCTCCTACGCCGGCAGCCTGATCCAGGCGATGCGGCCCGGCGGTTAGGACCGGAGCTGGCGCACGCAGGCCCGGAGCAGGCCGGCGCGTTCGCGCGACAGGCCAGGCGCGTGCAGTTCGTCCTGGGCGCCTTCCAGGGCGTGGCCGTGATGACGCACGCCCAGTTTCCAGACCTCGGCCCGGACTTCCGCGTCGCTGGCCCCGCCGCGGAACAGGTCGAAGATGCCCATCTAGGCGCCGGGCCGTATCAGCCGGTAGACGGCGGGACCGAAGACGGCCGCCACGACGCACAGCGTCGAGGCCGCAAAGCGCAGGGACATGGCTTGTCTCGAAGGACGCCGCATCGGAGGCGATAGACCGCTTTGGCAACGGTCGCGGCCGATGGCGCACCCCGCCTATATGGGCCCTCACCCAGCGATCACCTAATCGGCCCAGGATGTGTTAGGGTGGCGTATTGCCGGCCTCGTCACGGGCCTGTCGGCAGCTGAGAGACGCTTCGCGCTCCCGCCTCTCTCACCCGCTGCGCCCGCACAGGGCGCCGCCCGAAATCCCCGAGCTTTCAACGACCATGAACGAGACTGAGAAAACCGGATTCGCCGAGCGGCTGAAATCCGCCGCCGACGCCAAGAAGGCGCTGCTGGAGAAATTCAAGGCGAAGCCGCACGTCACCGCGCCGCCGTCGGCCAGCCGGGCGACCTTGCGCGAAGACAAGCTGGCCGCCGTCCGCGCCGAGCGCGCGACCGCCAAGGCCGCCAGCGTCCAGGCCCGGGCCGAGGCGCAGGCCGCGGCCGAGCAGGCGGAGGCCGACGTCGCCAACGCCGCGCTTGACGCCAAGCGCGGGGAACGCAAGGAGCGTAAGGCGCTTTCCAAAACCGAAGCCAAGGCCAAGCGCGACGCGCGCTATGCGGCGCGCAAGTCGCGCCAATAGTCCGCGGCCGCGCCGCTTTAGACCCACACCAGACGGAGACGCCACATGGCGCGTAAGCCCAACTACCCGTTCGAACGCATGGAGCGCGAACGCCAGAAAGCCGCCAAGGCCGCCGAGAAGGCCAACGCCAAGCGCGAGGCCAAGGAACGCGCCCAGCCTACCGGCGGCGCGCCGGACGCCGGATCGGACCAGGACTGAGCCATGCAGGTCGCCACCATCTTCAACCACGAGACGATCCCGCTAGACGGCGAGACTTTCGACGACTGCGAGTTCCGCGAATGCCGCCTGGTCTATGCGGGCGGCCCGCCGCCGGTATTCCAGCAGTGCCGCTTCGACGAGTGCGAATGGAAGTTCGAGGGCCCGGCGGCGAAGACGCTGGAGCACCTGAAGCTGATCTGGAGCGTCGGCGGCAAGGCGCCGGTGCAGGCGATGATCAAGGAAATCACCGGCGCCGGCGGCCGCTGAATCGATCGGCCGCTCCGCTCCCCAGCGGGGAGAGGAGCGGCGGCGGTGAGCTACCGCGTCGGCCGGCCGGTCTGCTTGGCCCAGTCGGTGATCAGGTCGCGATAGAGCACCTTGTCCAGCACCGCGGTGTCGTCGAAGGGCGCGGCGCCGCCGAAGTCCGGGACGCCGGTTTCCAGCAGCTTGCGGGCGCGTTCCATGTGAATGCTCGCGGCGCCGCTGACGCCCCAGCCCGTGCTGATCAGGAAGGCCGCGTCGGGCAGGGGAAAGCCCATGGCGCAGACCGGGATCGGCAGCTTCGCCTTGTTGATTTCGATCTGCTGCTCGGCGTTCGACATCGGATAGACCAGCGCGTCGGCGCCGGCCTCGGCATAGGCCCGGCCGCGCTTGATGGCCTCTTCCACCGAGCCCGTGCCGCCGCCGTTGATGGCGCTGGCGTAGAGTTCGTCGCAGCGGGCGATGATGACGAAGGCCGGGTCCTGCCGGGCCTGCACGCAGGCCCGGATCCTGGCCTGCATGTCGGCGATGGAGGCCAGGCCGTTGTCATAGCCGCTGTGCTTGGGATTGATCTCGTCCTCCACGTGGAAGCCCGCGACGCCGGCCTGTTCGTAGCGCCGGGTCAGGTGGAAGGCGTCGGCGACGGTCTCGCCCAGGGTGTCGGCGTCGACCATCAGCGGGATGTTGATCGCGCCCACGATCCGGGCCGCCTGCTCGATCTGCTCGACCTGCGAGAGGATGCCGATGTCCGGCACGGCGTAGTGCATCGACCCGCAGGCCGCGCCGCCCATGTAGCAGGCCTTGAAGCCGACCTGCTCGACGATCCGCCCGGTCAGGGCGCTATAGACATCGGCGGCGATGAACGGCTGACCGCTGTTCAACAGAGCGCGCAAGGCTTGAGCCTGAATTCCCATCCGTTGTTTCCTGTCCCTGAGGTCTGGTCCGCCGCCGTGACACCGGACTGTTTTTTCTAAGTAACCAGAATTCCGGCCGGGTTCACACCCGCTCGATGATGATCGCCGGGGCCATGCCGCCCGCCGCGCACATGGTCACGAGGCCGCGCTTGAGGTCGCGCCGCTCCAGCTCGTCGAGCACGGTGCCGATCAGGATCGCGCCGGTCGCCCCGATCGGGTGGCCGAGCGCGATGGCCCCGCCGTTCACATTGACCTTGTCGCGGTCCAGGCCGAGCTTGCGGATGAAGCGCTCGGCGACCACAGCGAAGGCCTCGTTGATTTCCCACAGGTCGATGTCGTCGGGGGTGAGCCCGGCCTTCTGCAGCACTTTGAGCGCGGCCGGCACGGGGGCGTTCAGCATCAGCGTCGGGTCATCGCCGATATTGGCGGTGGCCACCACCCGGGCGCGGGCCTTCAGCCCGCGGCGCCGGGCGTAGTCCTCGGAGGCGAACAGCAGGGCGCCCGAACCGTCCACGACGCCCGACGAATTGCCGGCGTGGTGGAAGTGCTCGATCTTCAGGTCGGGATAGCGGCGGTTGATCAGCTGGCGGAAGGTGACGCCGTCCGGCCCGGCCGGCATGTCCGCCAGCTTCACGAAGGCCGGGTTCAGCGCCGCGAGGTCGGCCGCCGTCGTGTTGGGGCGCGGATATTCGTCCACCGACAGCAGCAGATTGCCCTCGTCGTCGGAGACCGGGACGACGGAGCGGTCGAAGCGGCCTTCCTGCATGGCGCGGGCGGCCCGCTGCTGGCTTTCCAGGCCGAAGGCGTCGAGTTCCTCGCGCGTGTAGCCCTCCATCGAGGCCACCGCGTCGGCGCAGAGGCCCTGGTGGGACTGCGGGTGCTTGGCCGAGAGCCTGGGGTTGCCGCCCCAGGCTCCGCTGGGTTTCAGGCCGGCCGCCGCCTGCGCCTGGCCGGCGGTGCTCAGGTAGGACATCATCTCGGTCCCGCCGGCGATCACCAGGTCTTCCATGCCCGACATCACCTGCGCCGCGGCCAGGCTGGCTGCGGTGATCCCGCTGCCGCAGAACCGGTCCAGCGTCACGCCGCTGGCGCGGACGTCGAAGCCGGCGTCCAGCGCCGACATGCGGCCCAGGTCGTTGGACTGGTGGCCCATCTGGCCGCTGGTCCCCCAGATCACGTCGTCCACCTCGCCGGTGTCGAGCTGGTTGCGCTCCTTGAGCGCCTTCAGCACGGCGGCGCCGAGGTGCTGCGGGTGCAGGCCGGAGAGTGCGCCCTTGCCGGCCTTGCCGATGCTGCGGGGGGTGCGGACCGCGTCGATGATGAGGGCCTGGGCCATGTCGTTCCTCCTGAGCCTGTCAGATCGCTCCGCCGACCTAATGCCGGTCTATCCGCGCGGTGGGAAGACCACTCCGGCCGCCACGGCCACATAAAGTCCCCTAACGCTTGCGCAAACGATGGTCACGGGCGAGGCAGGGGTATGGGTTTCGGGGTGATCATCCTGGCGGGCGGACGCTCCTCACGCATGGGCGCCGACAAGGCGGTCCTGGACTGGGGCGGCCGGCGCGCCGTGGACAGGCTGGCCGATCTCGCCGGCGGTCTGGGGTCCGCGATGGTCGTGACCGCCGGCCCCGTCGCCTATGGGCTGCCGTTCGTGGCGGACGACCCGCCTGGCGGGGGGCCGGTCGCCGGGATCGCGGCGGCGTCGGTCTTGCTGGCGCGCGCCGGATGCGCCCGGGCTCTGGTCCTGGCCGTGGATGCGCCGACGGTCGCGCGGGAAGACCTCGCGCCCTTGCTGGCGGCCCCCGGGCCCGGAGCCTGCTACGCGGGACTTCACCTGCCGCTGGCCATCGATCTCGCCGCGCTTCCCGCGGACGCAGGCGCGGGCTGGTCGATGTTCCGGCTGATCGAGACCGCGGGCATCGCGCGGTTGGATTGTCCCGACGGCGCGCTCGCCCGGCTGCGCGGCGCCAACACGCCGGAAGAGCGCGAGATACTGCTGGCAGGCCTGCCGACGGCCGATCCTGCGCAAAAAGGCGGCGCCGGCTGATCAAGACCGAGGCGTCGGCGCTTAGCTTGGCGAGGAGCCGTCATGAGGTCTGCCACTGATCGCCGGCCCGACGCCTAGTCCGGGCAATGCGAGTCCTCGTGATAGATCCAGACCCGGCCCGCGCGGCCCTGGTCGCGGAGGGCCTCGCCGGCGTCGAGCCGCTCGAGGTCCGCCACGCGGCGGTGTTCCGGGAAGCCGAGGCGGCGGCCTTCGGACCGGACGTCATTGTCGTGGCCTCCGACAGCCCCGACCGCGACACCATCGAAAGCCTGCGCGAGGCGACGGCGGCCAATCCCCGGCCGGTGGTGATGTTCGTCGACCGCTCGGAGCCTGGCCTGGCCGAACAGGCCGTGCTCGCCGGCGTCTCGGCCTATGTGGTCGACGGGTTTTCCACCGCCCGGGTGCGCTCGGTGCTGGAGGTGGCGATGAGCCGCTTCCAGCTGATGAACCAGCTGCGCCAGGACCTCGACAAGGCCAAGGCCGACCTCGCCTCGCGCAAGACCGTCGAGCGGGCCAAGGCGCTGTTGATGAAGGAGCGGGGGCTGGAGGAGGACGCCGCCTACCGCCTGCTGCGCAAGCTCTCCATGGACACCGGCCGGCCGATCGGCGCGGTCGCCGCCGACCTCCTGGCGTACGCCAACGTGCTGAAGGGAAACGCCACATGACCGGCGCCGGTCGGCTTCGCCTGGGCTTCATCGCGCTGAACGACGCGGCGTCGCTGATCGTCGCCCAGGAAAAGGGGTTCTTCGCGGCCCAGGGCCTGGACGTGGAGCTGCGCCGCGAGGTCTCCTGGGCGACGATCCGCGACAAGGTGACGGTCGGCACGCTGGACGGCGCCCACATGCTGGCGCCCCTGGCGCTGGCGGTGAGCCTGGGCGTCGCGGACGGCGAACCCACGCCGCTGATCGCGCCCCTGGCGCTCAACCTCAACGGACCGGCGGTCACGCTGTCCTCCCGCCTGGCCTCCGCGGTCGGCGCGGCGCCGGACGCCAGCGGCCTGGCGCGTCTCGTGGCGCGGAGGCAGGCCGAGGGCGCGAGCCCGATCACGCTCGCGGTCGTCTTCCCCTATTCGGTGCACAACTACCTTCTGCGCGACTGGCTGGCCCGGGCCGGGATCGACCCGGACCGCGACGCGCGCCTGACCGTCGCCCCGCCGGCCCGGATGACCGAACTGCTGGTCGACGGGGTGGTGGAGGGGTTCTGCGTCACCGAGCCGTGGGGCGCCGCCGCCGTCGCCGCCGGCGCGGGCCAGCTCGCGGTGCGCGCCTCCCAGCTGTGGCCCCGGACCCCGGACAAGGTGTTCGCCCTCCGGGAGACCTGGGCGGCCGAACACCCCGAGGCGGTCCAGGCGATGCTGCGCGCGCTGTTGCGGGCCGCCGCCTGGGCGGACGCGCCAGGGAACCGCGCCGAGCTTGTCGAGATCCTGGCCCGCCCGCATTACGTCGGCGCGGCCGCCCCGGTGATCGCGGGCTCGCTGTCCGACATGGTCTTCTATGCGGGGGAGGCCAATGCGCCGCTGCCGGTGCATGCCGGGTGGCTGCTCAGCCAGATGATGCGCTGGGGCCATATCGGTCAGGACGTCGACATCGCCGCCCTGGCCGGGCGGGTCTACCGTCCGGACCTCTACCGGGTCGCCGCCGCGGCCGAGGGCCTCTCGCCCGCGCCGACGCCGGATTCGCTGGAAGGGTTCGGAGAGGCCGGCGTCTACCGACTCGCCGACGCCCGGGCCCACGCCGCCTCGGCGAAACTCAGCCGGATGCCCACGGACTGAGCGCCGCAGCGCCCATTCCTTGTGCGGCGCAGCATAGATGGCAGGCAATCATTCGGAATAACGGCGTTTCCCAGTCCATGGGGAAATTGCTGCATTGCACCCCGGCCCGGAGCGTGACGACCCTGGCTCAACAGCGCGGGACAACGCCGTCCCGCGCCGGCCAGACATAGGCCGACGGCGCCACTGACGGCGCCGGCTTGCACGGACACCGACGTCCGCACGGGGGCTCCCATCCCCCGGGCGGGCGTCTTTTTTTTGGCTTTGGGGGATTTGAGCCATGCACACACTGAAGAGAGGATTGGCGGCAGGCGCCGCTTGCGCCTTGTTGGCCTGGGGCGTGGATGCGGTCGCACAGACCGCAGCCCCTGAGACTGCTCCGCCCACGGACGGTGATGGCCTGGGCGGGCCAACAGAAACTTCGCCCACCACGCCGGCCGCGGCCGAGGCGGCGCCTGAACCGCCCGCGCCGGCGGCGGCTCCGCCGCCCACCATCAGCGACGCGGTCGCCGGGGGAAAGCTGCTGCTGGAGATTCGCGCCCGCTACGAATTCGTCGACCAGAAGAAGACCGCCGTGCTGCGCGATAACGGCGAGGCCTTCACCGTCCGCACCCGGCTGGGCTGAGAGACGGGCGAATGGAACAACCTGCGCGGCCTCGTCGAATTCGAGGATGTGCGCCAGGTCGGTCCCGAGCACTTCGCGGTCAACGTGCCCGGCGCCGCCACGCCGCCGCTGAACGGCGCCGACAAGGCCCGCTATCCGCTGATCAACGACCCGGACGTCACCGAGCTCAACCGACTGCAGCTCACATGGACGCCCAGCGCGGCGCTGACCGTCACGGCGGGCCGGCAGCGGATCCTGATCGACGACCAGCGCTTCGTCGGCAACGTGGGCTGGCGCCAGGACGAACAGACCTTCGACGCCGTCCGCGCCGACATGGCGTTCGGCCGCTTCAAGGCCACCTACGCCTACGTCACCCACGTCAACCGGGTGCTGGGCGAACTGCGCGACTGGGACTCCGACAGCCACCTTGCGAACCTCACCTGGTCGCCGGCCGAGGCCTTGCGGCTGGAGGGCTTCGTCTACGCGCTGGACTTCGGCAACTCGGCCGCGAATTCCTCGATCACCAAGGGGGTGAAGGCCTCCGGCAAGACCTGGGTCGGCCTCTTCCAGCTGGCCTACAATGCCACCTGGGCCAACCAGTCCGAGTACCGGCACAACACCGCGCCCTACAGCCTCGATTATTACGGCGGCGACCTGGCCGGGACCTTCGACATCTACACCGCCAAGGTGTCCTGGGAGTCGCTCGAGGGCAACGGAACGCGGGGGTTCACCACGCCGCTCGCCACCACCCACGCCTTCCAGGGCTGGGCCGACGCCTTCGTCCAGCCGCTGGGCGGCAACAAGGGCTTCGTCGACGGCCTGGAGGACCTGAACTTCAGCTTCAACGCCAAGCCGCGCTTCCGGGCGGCCTACTTCTTCAACGCCGACATCATCGTCCGCTACCACGACTTCAACGACCAGCGGACGGGCGCGGACCTCGGCCACGAGTGGGACGCCCAGGTGCAGGCGGCCATCACCCCCAAGCTCACCGCGGCGCTGAAATACGCCGACTTCGAACGCAAGACGCGGGTCCCGGCCGGCACGGCCGCGCCGCCACCCTCGCGGACGAAGATCTGGTTCACCCTCGAATACAAGCTCTGAGAGACGGACATTCCCATGACCGACAAATCCAAGACCTTCGACGTCACCCGGCGCCAGGCGCTCACCGGCGCCGCCCTCACCATCGCCGCGGCCAACGCCGCCCTGCCCTCCGGCGCCTTCGCCGCCGGGCCGGGCCCGGAAGTCGCCAAGGCGCGGCTGGGGTTCATCGCGCTGACCGACGCCTCCCCGCTGATCATCGCCAAGGAACGCGGCCTGTTCGCCAAGTACGGCATGCCCGACGTGGAAGTCCTGAAGCAGGCCTCTTGGGCCGGAACCCGCGACAACCTCGTGCTGGGCTCGGCCGGCGGCGGCATCGACGGGGCGCATATCCTGTCGCCGATGCCCTACCTGCTGACCACCGGCCAGGCGACCGGCGGCAAGCCGCTGCCGATGAACATCCTGGCCCGCCTCAGTATCAATGGGCAGGGGATCAGCGTCGGCAATGACCTGAAGGCCGTCAAGGTCGGGCTGAACAGCGCCGGCGCCAAGGCAAAGTTCGCCCAGCTCAAGGCCGCCGGCAACATCGGCAAGGTGGCCATGACCTTCCGGGGCGGCACCCACGATCTTTGGGTCCGCTACTGGCTGGCGGCCGGCGGCATCAACCCGGAGACCGACGTCGCCACCATCGTGATCCCGCCGCCGCAGATGGTGGCGAACATGAAGGCCGGCACCCAGGACGCCTTCTGCGTCGGCGAGCCGTGGAACGGCCAACTGGTCAACCAGAAGGTCGGCTATACCGCCTGCGTGACCTCCGAGATCTGGATGAACCATCCGGAAAAGGCGTTGGGCATGCGGGCCGACTGGGTCGCCAAATATCCGCGCGCCGCCCAGGCGATCACCATGGCGGTGATGGAAGCGGCCATGTGGTGCGACAAGTTCGCCAACCGTCCGGCCATGTGCTCGATCGTCTCGGGCCGTCAGTACATCAACGTGCCGATCAGCGACATCCTGCCCCGGCTTCTGGGCACCATCGACTATGGCGACGGCCGTGTGGTGAAGAACTCGCCGCACATCATGAAGTTCTGGGCCGACAACGCCTCCTTCCCCTTCAAGTCGCACGACCTGTGGTTCCTGACCGAGGACGTGCGCTGGGGCCTGCTGCCGGCCGCCACCAACAAGATGGCCCTGGTCAACAAGGTCAACCGCGCCGACGTCTGGCGCGCCTCGGCCAAGGCGCTGGGCGTGACCGCGCCGGCCTCCGACAGCCGGGGCCCCGAGCGGTTCTTCGACGGCAAGGTCTTCGACCCGGCCAACCCCTCGGCCTACCTGGCCAGCCAGCCCATCAAGAAGCTCGTCTGAGACGGAGATCGCCATGAGCATGCCCGCCCGAAATGCCGCGCGCCCCGCGTCGCCGCCGACTCCCGCGGGTCCCGCGCCCGCGGCAGCCTTGCTGGCGCTTCCTCGCCGCAAGCGCCTCGATCTGACCGCCCTCGCGCGTCAGGCCCGGGGCGCGAGCGGTCTGGTGCTACCGCCCGCGGTCGCCATCGCGCTGTTGCTGGTGCTCTGGCAGGGCCTGTCCAGTGGGGGGCAGGGCCTGCCTTCGCCGACGACGATCTGGACAGACTCCAAGGAACTCATCCTGCATCCGTTCTTCGACCGGGGCGGGGTGGACAAGGGGCTGTTCTGGCATGTGCTGACCAGCGTCCGGCGCGTCGCGATCGGCTTCAGCCTGTCGGCGGTGGTGGGCGTGGCGCTGGGTGTCCTGGTGGGCTCCAGCCGCTTCGCCCATCGGGCGCTCGACCCGATCTTCCAGGTGCTGCGCACCGTTCCGCCCCTGGCCTGGCTGCCGATCGCCCTGGCCGCCCTGCACGAAGCTCAGCCTTCGGCGTTGTTCGTGATCTTCATCACCTCGATCTGGCCGATCATCATCAACACGGCCGTGGGTGTGCGGAACATCCCGCAGGACTACGTCAACGTCGGACGGGTGCTGCGGCTCTCGCCGTTCGAATACTTCATCACCATCCTGTTGCCGGCCGCCACGCCCTACATCTTCACCGGCCTGCGGATCGGCGTGGGCATGAGTTGGCTGGCCATCGTCGCCTCCGAGATGCTGCTGGGCGGCGTGGGCGTCGGCTTCTTCATCTGGGACCAGTACAACTCGTCCCGCATCTCGGACATCGTCGTGGCCCTGGTGTGGGTCGGCCTGGTGGGCTTCACGCTCGACCGGCTGGTCGCGCTCCTGGGTCGCATTGTCTCCCGCGGCGCGGCCGCGAGCTGAGGATCAGACCCATGAGCAGCAGAGCCTATCTCTCCATCGAGAACCTCGGCGTCACCTTCAACGCCGGCCCGAAATCCAGCGAAGTGCTGCGCGGCGTCGACCTGACCATCGACCAGGGCGAGTTCATCGCGATCATCGGCCATTCGGGCTGCGGCAAGTCCACCATGCTGAATGTGGTGGCGGGGTTGCTCCCCGTGTCCATGGGCGCGGTCATCCTGGACAAGGTCGCGGTCGAGGCGCCGGGCCCTGACCGGGCGGTGGTTTTCCAAAACCACTCCCTGCTGCCTTGGCTCAGTGTCTACGAGAACGTCCGCCTGGCGGTGGACAAGGTATTCCGCTCGACAAAATCCCGCACCGAACGCCACGCCTGGACAATGGAGAATCTGGCTCTCGTCCAAATGACCCACGCCAAGGACAAGAAGCCGGCGGAAATCTCGGGCGGCATGAAGCAGCGTGTCGGCCTGGCTCGAGCGCTGGCCATGGAGCCTAAGGTGCTGCTCCTCGACGAGCCCTTCGGCGCCCTGGACGCACTGACCAGGGCGAACCTCCAGGACAGTGTCATGGAGATCCACGGTAAGCTCGGCAACACGGTGATGATGATCACCCACGACGTCGATGAAGCTGTGCTGCTGGCCGATCGCATCGTGATGATGAGCAACGGCCCAGCCGCGAACGTCGGCGACATCGTGACCGTCGACCTGCCCCGTCCGCGCCGGCGGATCGAGGTGGACACCGACCCGGCCTACATAGCCGCCCGCCATGCGGTCATCGAGTTCCTGTACGCCCGCACGCGATGGTGCGGGCCGCCTGAGCCTGTTTTCCGGGCGCCTGCCGCCACGCGGGCGCCCATATTTTGCACTGCAGCATGAATGCGGCGCGCGCCGGCCAATCGGCCGTGGGCATGCCCCATGCGACCGTCTAACGAATTGATCGAGGCCCAGGACAACGGCGTTCGCGGCCACGGACCGGCTCAGGGATTTGAGCCTCCACACCCGGCGACGCCGCCAATTCCACGTCATCTGGGATCTCGCCGTCATGATCAGCCGTAATTTCCTCAAGTCGGGTCATCTCCCGACCCTGCTGTCCGCCTTCTTCTATTTCGACCTGTCGTTCATGACCTGGGTCCTGCTGGGCCCGCTGGGCGTGTCGATCGCCAGGGACTTCGGCCTGTCGCCGGCCCAGAAGGGCATGATGGTCGCCGTGCCGGTCCTGTCGGGGGCGGTGCTGCGCCTCGTGGCCGGCGTGCTGGTCGACCACATCGGCCCCAAGAAGACGGGCGTCCTTGGCCAGCTGGTCGTGCTGGCCGGCCTCGCCGTCGCCTGGCTGCTGGGCATCCACAACTATCACCAGGTGCTGATGCTGGGGATCGTGCTGGGCGTCGCCGGCGCGGCCTTCGCCGTCGCCTTGCCGCTGGCCTCGCGCTGGTATCCGCCGGAACAGCAGGGCCTGGCGCTCGGCATCGCCGGCGCGGGCAATTCGGGCACGGCGCTGGCCGCGCTGTTCGCGCCCAGCCTGGCGCAGGCCTGGGGCTGGCAGAACGTCATCGGCATGGCCGCCGTGCCGCTGTCCATCGCCCTGGTGGTCTTCCTGGTGTTCGCCAAGGACGCGCCCAACCGCCCGGCGCCCAAGAGCCTGGCCGAATACCTCGACGTGCTGAAGGTCCGCGACGCCTGGTGGCTGATGGGCCTTTACGGCGTGACCTTCGGCGGCTTCGTGGGCCTGTCGTCCTCGCTGACCATCTATTTCAACGCCGAGTACGGCCTGACCGCCATCACCGCCGGCTTCTTCACCGCCGCCTGCGTCTTCGCCGGGTCCTTCGTGCGGCCGGTGGGGGGCGCGCTCGCCGACCGCTTCGGCGGGGTCCGGACCCTGTCGGTGATCTATGTCCTGGCCGCGCTTGGCCTGGCGCTCGCCAGCTTCCAGCAGCCCAGCCCCTGGATCGCGCTCGCGCTCTTCCTGTTCGTGATGATGTCGCTGGGGGCCGGCAACGGGGCGGTCTTCCAGCTCGCGCCGCAGCGCTTCGGAAACGAGATCGGCGTGGTCACAGGCCTGGTGGGCGCGACCGGCGGGGCGGGCGGCTTCTACCTGGCATCCAGCCTCGGCTGGGCCAAGCAGGCGACCGGATCGTACCAGGGCGGCCTGCTGGCCTTCGCGGCGCTGGCCCTCATCGCGCTGCTGGGCCTGACCGGCGTGAAGTCGCGCTGGCGCAAGACCTGGCCCCAGCTTGCCGGCGCCGCCGGCGGCCTGCGGCTCTAGGAGGCGGATCGATGTCCAAATCCCAAGCCCCAAAGCAGAAGCTCGTCGTCGTCGGCAACGGCATGGCCGGGTGCCGTGCGGTGCAGGAAGTGCTCAAGCGCGATCCCGACCGCTACGAGATCACCATCTTCGGCGCCGAGCCCCGGGTGAACTACGACCGGATCATGCTCTCGCCCGTCCTGGCCGGTGAGAAGTCCTTCGCCGACATCGTGATCAACGACGAGGCCTGGTACCGCGACAACGCCATCACCCTGCACGCAGGGTCCGCGGTGGAGGCCATCGACCGGACGGCGAAGGTCGTGCGCGCGGCCGGCGGGATCGAGGTCGGCTACGACCGGCTGATCCTGGCCACCGGCTCCGACCCGATCCGCCTGCCGCTGCCGGGCGCGGACCTGGCGGGCGTGGTCACCTTCCGCGACCTCGACGACGTGGAGGCGATGATCGCCGCGGCGGCGCCCGGGGCGAAGGCCGTGGTGATCGGCGGCGGCCTGCTCGGCATCGAGGCGGCCTACGGGCTTTCGCGGCGCGGCATGTCGGCGACCGTCATCCACCTGCTCGACGTCCTGATGGAGCGCCAGCTCGACTCCTCGGCGGGCTTCCTGCTCACCGAGGCGCTGGCGGCCAAGGGGGTCGCCACCGAACTGGAGGCCCAGTCCGAGGAGATCGTCGGCAAGGATGGCCGTGTCGCCGGCCTTCGCCTGAAGGACGGCCGGACCCTGCCCTGCGACCTGCTGGTGATGGCCGTCGGTATCCGCCCGGCCACGGGGCTGGCCAAGGCCTGCGGCCTCGCGGTGAACCGGGGCGTCCTGGTCGACGACACGCTCAGGACCTCCGACCCGGCGGTCTACGCGATCGGCGAGTGCGTCGAGCATCGCGGCCAGTGCTACGGCCTGGTGGCCCCGATCTGGGAGATGTGCCGCACGCTTGGCGAGGCGCTGACCGACGGGGCGGGAACCTACGAGGGCTCCAGCCTCTCGACCCGGCTGAAGGTGTCGGGCGTCGACGTGTTCTCGGCCGGCAAGCACCTGGGCGGGGCGGGCTGCGAGGACATCGTGTTCCGCGACGCCGGGCGCGGGGTCTACAAGCGCATCGTGCTGGAGGACGGCAAGGTGGCCGGCGCGGTGCTGTTCGGCGACGCCGCCGACGGGGCCTGGTACTTCGACCTGATGCGGTCGGGGCAGGACGTGGCCGCGATCCGCGAGACCCTGGTGTTCGGCCAGGCCGCCACGGAGGGCCTTCGGGGCCTGGACCCTAGCGCCGCCGTTGCGGCCATGTCCGACACCGCCGAGGTGTGCGGCTGCAACGGCGTCTGCAAGGGCGAGATCACCGCCGCCATCTCCGGCCAGGGCCTGACGACCCTGGAAGGCGTGCGCGCGGTGACCAAGGCCTCGGCGTCCTGCGGGACCTGCGCGCCCCTGGTGGAGAAGCTGCTGAAGCTCAGCCTGGGCGACGCCTTCCAGGTGCAGACCGGCCCCAAGCCGGTCTGCGGCTGCACCCATCGCGGCCACGACGAGGTCCGCCGCCGGATTGTCGCCGAGGGCCTGAAGTCGGCGCCCGCCGCCATGCAGGCGCTGGAATGGACCACCCCCGACGGCTGCCAGTCATGCCGTCCGGCGCTGAACTATTACCTCGTCTGCGCCTGGCCGGGCGAATACCGCGACGACAAGCAGTCGCGGTTCATCAACGAGCGCGTCCACGCCAACATCCAGAAGGACGGCACCTATTCCGTCGTGCCCCGGATGTGGGGCGGGGTGACAACGCCGGCCGAACTGCGGGCCATCGCCGATGTGGCCGACAAGTTCGCGATCCCCACCGTCAAGGTGACCGGCGGCCAGCGCATCGACCTGCTGGGGGTCAAGAAGGACGACCTGCCCGCCGTCTGGGCCGACCTCAACGCCGCCGGCATGGTCTCGGGCCACGCCTACGGCAAGTCGCTGCGCACGGTGAAGACCTGCGTCGGGACCGACTGGTGCCGGTTCGGGACCCAGGATTCCACCGGCCTGGGGGTCAGGCTGGAGAAGTTCATGTGGGGCTCCTGGTCGCCGGCCAAGGTCAAGCTCGGCGTCTCGGGCTGCCCGCGCAACTGCGCCGAGGCGACCTGCAAGGACATCGGGGTGATCTGCGTCGACAGCGGCTTCGAGATCCACATCGGCGGGGCGGCCGGCCTGGAGGTCAGGAAGACCGAGATCCTCACCAAGGTCGCCAGCGAGGACGAAGCCGTCTGGGCGATCTGCGCGATCATGCAGCTCTATCGCGAGAAGGGCTGGTACCTGGAGCGTATCTGGAAGTGGATGGAGCGCGTGGGCCTGGAGCCCATCCGGTCGGAGATCGAGGACCCGGAGCGCCGCCGCGCCCTCTACGACCGCTTCGCCTATTCGCAGCGCTTCTACCGCATCGACCCCTGGGCCGAGCGGGTGGCCGGCCGCGACGCCCACGAATTCAACCCGCTCAGCCGCCGCATGGAGTTCGAAGTCGCATGAACGCGCTCGTGACGGATCCCATCTCCTGGACCGACGTCGGCGCGGTCACCGACGTGCCATTGCGCGGCGCGCGCCGGGTGCCGACGGCGGATGGCGACATCGCCATCTTCCGCACCGGCGACGGCCGGGTGTTCGCCCTGCGCGACCGCTGTCCGCACAAGGGCGGGCCTCTCAGCCAGGGCATCGTCCATGGCCACGCGGTCACCTGCCCGCTGCACAACTGGTCGTTCGAACTGGCCACCGGCGAAGCCCTGGGCGCCGACCGCGGCAAGGGCTGCGCGCCGGTGGCGCCGCTGGAGGTCCGCGACGGCCGCCTCTTCCTGGGCCGGGTCTGACGCCGGTGACGATCCGCACCGCATGCCCCTATTGCGGCGTGGGATGCGGCGTGAAGGCCGCGCCCGACGGGCGGGCCCTGACGATCGAGGGCGACGCGGACCATCCGGCCAATCTTGGCCGCCTCTGCTCGAAGGGCTCGGCGCTGGGGAAGACGGTGGGCCTGGAGGGCCGGCTCCTGCATCCCATGATCGGCGGCCGGCGGACGTCGTGGAAGGACGCCACGTCCCGCATCGCCGACAAGTTCTCCGAGACCATCGCCCGCCACGGACCGGATTCGGTGGCCTTCTATGTCTCGGGGCAGCTGCTCACCGAGGACTATTACGCGGCCAACAAGCTGATGAAGGGCTTCATCGGTTCGGGGAACATCGACACCAACTCCCGGCTCTGCATGGCCTCGGCGGTGATCGCCCACAAGCTGGCGTTCGGCGCGGACCTGGTGCCCGGCTGCTACGAGGACCTGGACCTCGCCGACCTGGTGATCTTTTCGGGCCACAACGCGGCCTGGACCCATCCGGTGCTCTTCCGCCGGATGGAGGCCGCCCGGGCGCGGGGCCAGCGGCATGTGGTCATCGATCCGCGCCGCACCGACACCGCCGAGTCCGCCGATCTGCACCTGGCGCTCGCGCCGCAGACCGATGTGCGCCTGTGGAACGGGTTGCTGGCCGACCTGATCCGCCGCGGCGCCGTGGACCGCGCCTACATCGCCGCCCACGTCGCGGGCTTCGCCGAGGTCGAGGCCGAACTCGCCAAGGCCGACCAGTCGCCGGCCGCGGTGGCGGCCGACTGCGGCGTGCCGCTGGCCGACCTGGAGCGCTTCTTCGCGATGGCCGCGGAGACGCCGCGCACCGTCAGCCTGTTCTCCATGGGCGCCAACCAGTCGGCCCAGGGCGTTGCCAAGGGCTCGGCGATCATCAATGTCCACCTGGCGACGGGCCGCATCGGCAAGCCCGGCGCCTGTCCGTTCTCGATCACCGGCCAGCCCAACGCCATGGGCGGGCGCGAGACCGGCGGCATGGCGACGACGCTCGCCGGTCACATGGACTTCGATCCGGAGTCCCGCGCCCGGGTCGCGCGGTTCTGGGGCGGGCCCAGGCTGGCGGTGGGTCCGGGCCTCAAGGCCGTGGACATGTTCGACGCCGTCGCCGACGGGCGGATCAAGGCGATCTGGATCATGGCCACCAACCCGGCGGTGAGCATGCCGGACGCCTCCAAGGTGCGCGCCGCGCTGGAGGCCTGCCCGTTCGTGGTGGTCTCCGACTGCATGGCCGAGACCGACACCCTGGCGCTGGCCCATATCAGGCTGCCGGCCCTGGCCTGGGGCGAGAAGGACGGCACGGTCACCAATTCCGAGCGCCGGATCAGCCGCCAACGGCGGCTGTTCGACCCGCCGGGGGAGGCGCGGGCGGACTGGCGGATCATCGCCGACGTGGCTGCCGCCATGGGCTTCGGCGAAGGCTTCGGCTGGCGGGGTCCCGCCCAGGTGTTCCGGGAGTGGGCCAGGCTCACGGCCTATGAGAACACAGGCCGGATTCTCAACCTTGGGCCGCTCGCGGCCATCACGCCGCAGGCCTATGAGGCGCTGGAGCCGGTCCAGTGGCCGGTGACCGAGGCGGGCGGCGCCGCGCGGCTCTTCACGGACGGCCGCTTCCAGACCGCCGACGGCCGCGCCCGGATGGTCCCGACCACCGCGCGCGGCCCGGCCGACGCGGTGACGGCGGCCTTCCCGCTCGCCCTCAACACCGGCCGCGTGCGCGACCACTGGCACACCATGACCCGCACGGCGCTGGCCCCGGAGCTCTGCCGCCACGCGCCGGAGGCCTATGTGGAGATCCACCCCGCCGACGCCGGGCCCCTGGGCATCACCGAAGGGGCGCTGACCCGTATACAGACCCTCCAGGGCGAGGCGGTGGCGACAGCCCAGCTCAGCGACCGGCAGCGCCGGGGTTCGATCTTCATGCCCATGCACTGGACGGAGGCGTTCTCACCTTCGGGACGGGCCAATCCGCTGGTCGCGCCCCGGGTGGACGCGCGCTCCGGCCAGCCCGAGTTCAAGCACACCCCGGCCCGCGTGCGGGCCTATCGCGAGACCTGGCGCGGCTTCCTGCTGGCCCGCGACGCCTGGCGGGCGCCGGCCGGCCTGGACCTGATCTGGCGCCGGATTCCGCAGACGGCCTGCCAGCTGCACGAGTTCGCCGGGCGCGGCGACGAGCGCGAGCGGGCGGCCCTGCATAAGGCGCTGACCGGCAAGGCCGGCGGCGAATCCCTGCGTTACGAAGACGCCGCGGCGGGCGCCCTCCGCGAAGCCTGGCTGGACGGCGAGCGGTTGGACCGGGTGATCTTCTTCACCACGTCAGGCGCCTTGCCGCCCCGCGACTGGCTGGCCGACCTCTTCGCGGCCGAAACGCTCACGTCCGCCAACCGCCTGGCCCTGCTGATCGGCCGCCAGCCGGGCCAGGCCACAGAGACCGGACCCACCGTCTGCGCCTGCCTGGGGGTTCGCGCCCAGCGGATCGACGCGGCCATCGCCGGCGGCTGCACGACCTTCGACGCTATCGGCCAGGCCACGGGGGCCGGGACCAACTGCGGGTCCTGCCGCCCGGAGATCGTCCGCATGATCGCCGCCACCAAGGGAGAGATCCGCCATGCCGCATGACCAGGTTCCGGGCCGCGTCCGCCTGGTGGGCGCCGGTCCCGGCCCCGCCGATCTCCTGACCGTCCGCGCGCTCCGCGCCATCGAGGGGGCGCAGGCGCTGCTCTACGATGCGCTGGTGTCGCCCGAGGTCCTGGCGCTCGCGCCATCGGCCTGCGTCAAGATCCAGACCGGCAAGCGGGCCGGCCGCGCCAGCATGAAGCAGGAGACCATCAACCGCCTGATGCTGCGCCTGGCCCGGCGCGGCCTGGAGGTCGTGCGGCTGAAGGGCGGCGACCCCTCGATCTTCGGGCGGGTCGGCGAGGAGACGCAGTTCCTGCACGCCCACGGGATCGAGACCGAGGTTGTGCCGGGCGTCACCGCCGCCGCCGCCGCAGCCGCGCAATTCGGCTTCCCGCTGACCCATCGGGGCGAGGCGCGGCGCCTGCTGATCACCACGGCGACCACCCGGGACGGCTCGATGCTGCAGAGCGGCTGGGCCGCCGCCGCCGACCCCGAGACGACCCTGGCGATCTACATGGGCCGCGACCAGCTTCCCGCCGTCCTGGACCGGCTGATGGCGAATGGCCGATCGCCCGGGACCTCGGCCATGGCGGTGGAGAACGCCGGCTCGCCCGACGCCCGCGCCGTGCCGGGCACGCTGGCCGACCTGGCGGACAACCTGGCCGCGGCGCAGGTCTCAGGGCCGGTGGTGGTGATCGTCGGCGACGTCACGGCGCGGGCGGCGGTTCGCGCCGCGCCCTGTCGTCAAACCGTGGCCCGTTAGTCGGCGGGCTTCGAGCGCAGGAGGGAGAGGCCCGAGGGGGTGATGTCCCAGCCCTCGCGGGTGCGTTCGGCCAGGCCGAGCTCAGTGAGCTGGCGCGCGTCGGAGATATTGATGAAGGCCACGGACTCGCCGTCGCGCTTGTGACCAAGGTTGCGAAGCGCGGTCAGCTGGCCGTCGGTGAGGTCCATGCGGCCAGCCTATACCCAAACCTAGACCCGGCGGTACTCGATCACCGACTTGTCGGGGAAGATGGCGCGCAGGCCCGCCCAGACGCCGGCCTCGTCATACCAGTCGTCGATTTCCTGCTTGCCGCGCACGGCCCAGTGGTCGGCGGGGACCTTCGCGCCGTTGGCCAGCGTGACGGTGTCGCGGCCGAGCGGCCGGGCCGCCAGATCGTAGAGCATGGTCCCGTCCTGCGGGTTGAACATCGGCCCTTTCAGCACCTGCTGGTTCCAGTGGGTGAAGGGCCGCGCGTTCAGCGGCGCGCTGAGGCTGGCCTTGTTGGTGACGATGTGGATCGCCAGGTTCGAGCGCACCGCCGAGACGGTGTCGGTCTGGTCGCTGGCCCGGTCGCGGACGCTGCGGGCGTGCATCTCCTGGAACTGCTCACCGCGCCACACCTCCTCGCAGTGGTGGACGTAGTCGAACACCTGCAGCCCGGCGACGCGCATGTTCATCGCCACGTCGGTGGTCACGGTGGTGAGCTCGCCGTTGGTGGCGAAGTTGACCCGGTAGCTGCCGAACGGCTTGCCGTTGCGCAGGATGTTGAACCGCTGGTTGGCGCGCGGGAAAAGCGGGACGGCGGCCTGGGCCAGATGCGGCAGCGCGGCCGCGGAAAGCACGCCTGCGATCAGGCCGCGACGGTCGAGGGTTCCCATTCGGCCGCTCCAGTTGGAAATGCACAAAGCTTGACTGGTAGAGCTAGACCGTCACGGGCGGCGCGGCAACCGGACTCGCGCCAACGGCGATCCGGACGCGCCGGTTTCGCGTGCGTTTGCCGCCGCCTCGGGCGATTATGCCCGACCTGGGCCCTGGCGGACGACCGCGCGGGCGGTTCAACCGGCGGCATAAGCTGGCAGCGAGGAGGTTGGAGAGATGCAGGTCAGCCCGCTTTCGGACATCTGTGGCGTGCGCGTCGAGGGCGTCGATCTGGCGGGGCCCCGGTCGCCGGACGGCGACCTCGCGCTCAGGCGGATCTTCGACGAGCACGGCCTCGTGCTTTTCCCCGGCCAGGCGCTGACCAAGCCGCAGCTGGTCGCGGCCGGCGACATCTTCGGCGGCGCCATGCGGGAGCGCAGCGCCGTGGCGACCGACCCGGAAGCGCCCGGCATCTCGGTGCTCAGCAACCGTGGCTACGGCGGCGACATCGTGCCCGACGACCTCGAGGCGGTGGCCGCTGTCGCCGAGTGGCATACGGACCAGGGCTACCTGACCGCGCCCGCGCGGGGAAAGATGCTCTATTGCGTGCTGGCGCCTGAAGAGGGCGGGATGACCGGCTTCATCGACGGCCACGCCACCTATGACGCCCTGCCCGACCGCCTGAAGGCGCGGCTGGAGGGCCTGCACGTGACCCAGAGCTGGCTGCAGAACCAGGCGCCCAACACGGACGCCGCGCGGCTTCGGCTGAAGGGCGAGGTGCTGGTCAATTCCCGGTTCCCGGACACGGTCTATCCGATCGTGCAGTCGCACCCGGTGACCGGCCGCAAGGTGCTGCATTTTCCGAAGCTCTGGGCGACCGGCATCCTGGAGGTGCCCGGCGAGGCGGGCGAGGCGCTGATGGCTGAGCTGCTGGCCCATATCTACCAGCCGAGGTTCATCTACTGGCACCACTACCAGCCGGGCGATGCGATCATGTGGGACAACTGGCGCATGGCCCACGCCGCCTCTGGCGTGAAGAACCGCTACCCCCGGACGCTGTGGGCGATGACGCTGAAGCCCGGCCCGGAGTTCGGCCGGCTGCTGGACAGCCAGGCCGCGTGAGGCGGAGGACTTCTGTTCCTGCCCCGCCGGGGGAGCAACTGTGAGCGGACGGACTCTGGCTTAAAACTCATGGCGGCCAGTCTGCCTGCCGGTCCAGGTGTCTCAAGGACGCGCGGAACGCGCGCCGCGGCGCGGCCGGCCAGGGGCCGGTCCTTGACCCGCCTGGGCCGGCAGGCTCGCATCTGACCATGAGGTTTAAGGGCGGGAGGCATCTGACGATGCGCGGACGTTGAATGTCACGACCATCATCTCAGGCTTGGAGAGCGGAATTGCCCTCCTCGCGCTAATCTCCTGGAATTCATTCGTTGTCTGTTCGTGGCTGGCTGGACGAGCACTGCGAAGCGATTTGCGTGATCAGCGCCGAGATGCGGCCCAAACCAATTCCGTCCCCGCCCGCGTGTCGCTGGTGATCTTTGGCGGCAGTATTATTGTATTTTACCTTCTGAAGATCTTCGGGGCATTGATCGGCGCTGAGCCCCTTCCTTGACCGCCCACCCCCTTTGAGCGCATAAGCGCGCCCTTCCGGCGCAACCTCGGTCAGCGCCCTCTACCGCCACGACCCCCCGAAGCCCAAGTAATTGGGGGCTTATCTGGGACGAGGGCGGCGAGGCCCCCCGTCCACGCAATCGTGCACGGGGGCTGACTGCGTTTGGGCCATAGGTGGACGAATGTTCGACGCACTAACAGACAGGCTATCCAGCGTTTTCGACCGGCTCTCGGGCCGCGGCGTGCTGTCCGAGAAGGACGTGGCCGAGGTGATGCGCGAGATCCGCGTGGCCCTGCTCGAGGCCGACGTGGCGCTGCCGGTGGTCCGCGAGTTCATCGCCAAGGCGACCGAGGCGGCCACAGGCGAGGCGGTGATCCGCTCGGTGCGGCCCGCCGACCAGGTGGTCAAGATCACCTATGACGGCCTGGTGGAGATGCTGGGCGGGGCGGAAGAGGTCCAGGGCCTGAACCTGTCGCTGAACCCGCCGTCGGTGATCCTGATGGCCGGCCTGCAAGGCTCGGGCAAGACCACCACGGCCGCCAAGCTGGCGCTGCGGCTGGTGAAGGAGCGCAAGAAGGTCCTGCTGGCCTCGCTCGACACGCGCAGGCCCGCCGCCATGGAGCAGCTCGCGACCCTGGCCGTCCTGGCGGGCGTCGAGAGCCTGCCCATCGTCATCGGCCAGTCGGCGCCCGACATCGCGCGCCGCGCGCTGAGCGCCGCGAAGCTGCAGGGCTATGACGTCGTCATCCTGGACACCGCCGGCCGCACGACGCTGGACGAGGCGATGATGAGCGAGGCGGCCGAGATCGCCCGCATCGCCAGTCCCTCCGAGACCCTGCTGGTCGCCGACGCGCTGACCGGCCAGGACGCGGTGCGCACCGCCAAGGCCTTCCACGAGCGCCTGCCGCTGACCGGCCTGGTGCTGACGCGCGCGGACGGCGACGGGCGCGGCGGCGCGGCGCTTTCCATGCGCGCGGTCACCGGCCTGCCGATCAAGTTCCTGGGCGTCTCGGAGAAGATCGACGGCCTCGACGTCTTCGACGCCCAGCGGATCGCCGGCCGCATCCTGGGCCAGGGCGACATCGTGGCCCTGGTCGAGAAGGCGGCGCTGGACTTCGACCAGGCCAAGTCCGAGGCCATGGCCAAGAAGCTGGCCAAGGGCCAGTTCGACCTGGACATGATGGCCGAGCAGCTGGCCCAGATGAAGAAGATGGGCGGCATGGAGGGCCTGATGGGCCTGCTGCCCGGCGTCCAGAAGATCAAGAAGCAGATCGCCGAGGCCAACATCTCCGACAAGATGGTCGACCGGCAGGCGGCGATCATCTCGTCGATGACCAAGGAAGAGCGCAAGAAGCCCGACATCCTGGCCGCGTCGCGCAAGCGCCGGATCGCGGCGGGTTCGGGCGTCGACGTGGCCGAGGTCAACCGGCTCCTGAAACAGCACCGCCAGATGGCCGACGCGTTCAAGATGATGAGCAAGGGCGGCGGGCGCGGCTTCGCCCAGATGGCCCAGATGCTGGGCGGCGGGGCCGGCGGCGGCATGGACCAGCTGAAGAACATGGGCGGCGGCAAGATGCCGATGCCTTCCGAGAAAGAGATCGAAGAGATGGCCGCCAAGCTGCAGGGCGGCCTGAAACTGCCTGGCCTGGGTGGCGGTTTGCCCGGCTTCAACCCCTTCAAGAAATAGACGTTCAAGGACCAAACGAAATGCTGAAGATCCGTCTCGCCCGTGGCGGCGCCAAGAAGCGCCCCTACTACTCCATCGTCGTCGCCGACAGCCACTCGCCCCGCGACGGCCGCTTCATCGAGAAGGTGGGGTCGTACAACCCACTGCTGAAGAAGGACGACCCCAGCCGCGTGGTCCTGAAGGTCGAGCGCATCCAGGAGTGGATGAGCAAGGGCGCCCAGCCCACCGATCGTGTGGCGCGCGAGCTGTCGCTGCAGGGCGTGGTGAAGTGGGAGCACGGCAATAACCCGAAGAAGGGCCTGCCGGGCGACAAGGCCAAGGAACGCGTCGAGGAAAAGGCCAAGCGCGAAGCCGACCGCGCCGCGGCCCTGGAAGAAGCCCGCAACCAGCCGGCGCCCGAGCCCGAGCCCGAAGCCGTCGCTGAAGAAGCCCCGGCCGCCGAGGAAGCCCCCGTCGCCGAAGCCGCCCCGGCCGAGGAACCTGTGGCCGAAGCCGCCCCCGCTGAAGAGGCCGCGGCCGAGGCCCCGGCCGAACCGACCGAAGGCTGATCCGACATCGGCTTGGCCTCGCGCCTTCACTTGAATCCATGAGCGACGCCCTGATCTTCGTCGCCCGCGTGGCCGGCGCGTTCGGGGTGAAGGGCGAGATGCGCCTGACGACCTTCACCGCCGATCCCTTGGCGGTGGTGGACTACAAGACCCTGCTGGGCGAGGACGGCGCGCCAGCGCTGAGCCTCGCCGGCGGGCGGGCGGCCAAGGGCGGCGTCGTGGCCCGGGCCGCCGAAGTCCAGACGCGTGACCAGGCCGAGGCGCTGCGCGGCCTGAAGCTCTACATCCGCCGCGACAGCCTGCCGCCGCCCGAGGACGAGGACGAGTTCTACGTCACCGACCTGATCGGGCTCGACGTGGTGGGCGTCGATGGCGAGGCGCTGGGCCGCGTGCGCTCGGTGCACGACTTCGGGGCCGGCGACCTGCTGGAGATCGAGCCCAAGGCCGGCCCCAGCTGGTGGCTGCCGTTCACCCGCGAGGCCGTGCCCGAGGTGCGGCTCGCCGAGCGGGTCATCGTCGCCGTGAAGCCGGAAGAGACGGAGTAGAAGCCCCCTCAGTCAGCTTCGCTGACAACTCCCCCAGCGGGGGAGCACAAGGTTCTATCAAGCCTACGCCTTACGTATCCGCATCAGGCCTTCCTGGGCGCAGGTGGCGACCAGGGCGCCGTCGCTGGCGCGGTAGACGTAGCCGATGTTCAGGCCCCGGCCGCCCGACGACGACGGGCTTGCCTGATGGAACAGGTGCCATTCGTTGAAGTCGGTCGGGCGGTGGAACCACATGGCGTGGTCGAGGCTGGCCGACTGGAAGCCCGGCGTCCGCCAGGTGATCCCGTGCGGCCGGAACGCGGTGCTCATCAGGCCCATGTCCGACGCATAGGCCAGGATCACCTGGTGCATGCGCGGATCCGGCCCGATGGGGTCGCGGGCCCGGAACCAGAGCTGCTGGACCGGCTCCCCGGGCGATGCGACGCCGCCCAGGGCCCCGCCCATCGGACGAAGCTCGATCGGCCCGGTGCGCCGCGAGCCGTCCTTCGTAACGTCGCTCACCGAATCCCAGTGCGGCGCGTCGGGCATCGGCGACTGGTGTTCCAGGCCCGGCTCCTCGACCTGGAACGAGGCGGCCAGGTTGAAGATCTGCTGGCCGCGCTGGATGGCCACAACCCGCCGCGTCGCGAAGCTGCCGCCGTCGCGGGACCGGTCGACCTCGAAGACGATGGGCACGGCCGGATCGCCCGGCCGGATGAAATAGCAATGCAGCGAATGGCAGACCCGGTCCTCGAGCGTCTCGTAGGCCGCCAGCAGGGCCTGGGCGATGACCTGGCCGCCATAGATCCGCTGGCGGGTCTCCTCCTTCGGCGATGCGCCACGGAACAGGTTCAGCTCAAGGCGCTCGAGCCCGAGCGCGTCGACCAGGGTCTGGGTGTCCATCCGCCGTCCATGCCGCCAATGCGAAGCCGTCGGGAGTACGCTCCGCCGCCGCGAGCGGCAAGGCGCCCGGCCGAGCTTGCCGATACCGGGACTTGACGGCCCGGGTCCGGGCGGCGCTTTGACGGCCCATGCCGTTCGCCGCCACCGTGCTGACCATGTTCCCCGAGGCCTTCCCCGGACCGCTGGGCGTATCGCTGATCGGGACGGCCTGGCGCGAGCAGGGGCTCTGGGCCCTGGAAACAGTGGACATTCGGACCTTTTCCAAGGATAAGCGCGGCTTCCTGGACGACACCCCCGCGGGTGGCGGTCCTGGACAGGTGATGCGGGCGGACGTGATCGCCTCCGCGCTGGACAGCGTGGAGCGGCGGGAGCGTCCGCTTTTATATATGAGCGCCCGGGGCCGGCCCCTGACCCAGGCGCTGGTGAAGACCTGGGCCTCAGGCCCCGGACTGATCGTTCTCTGCGGCCGGTTCGAAGGGGTGGACCAGCGGGTGCTCGACGCCCGGGGGTTCGAGGAGGTCGCCGTCGGCGACGCGGTGCTCGCTGGTGGCGAGGCGGCGGCGCTGGTGACGATCGAGGCGTGCGTGCGGCTGGTCCCGGGTGTGTTGGGGCAGGCCGCGAGTTTGAGTGAAGAAAGCTTCGAGGAGGGGCTCCTCGAACATCCGCAGTACACAAGGCCGCGGACGTTCGAAGGGCTGGATATCCCCGAGGTGCTGCTGGGTGGCAACCACGCCGAAGTCGGCAAGTGGCGGCAGGCCCAGCGGGAGCTTACCACGCGGGAGCGGCGGCCGGACTTGTGGGCCGCTCGCACCGCCAATCAACAGGCAAAGGGCGCTCAAGCCCGGAAGGACCCAAGACCATGAACGTGATCGAGACCCTCGAGAAGGAAGAGTTCGACCGCCTCCTCGCCACCCGCAAGATCCCGGAATTCCAGCCCGGCGACACCGTGCGCGTCAACGTCCGCATCAAGGAAGGCGAGCGCGAGCGCGTCCAGGCCTATGAAGGCGTCTGCATCGCCCGTGGCGGCCAGGGCATCAACGAGAGCTTCACCGTGCGCAAGATCAGCTTCGGCGAGGGCGTCGAGCGGCTGTTCCCGGTGATGAGCCCGATGATCGAGTCCATCGAGGTCAAGCGCCGCGGCGTCGTGCGCCGCGCCAAGCTCTATTACCTGCGCGACCGCCGCGGGAAGTCGGCCCGCATCGCCGAGCGCCAGATGGCGCGCCGCAGCGACGTCGAGGCCCCGGAAACCGGCCCCGCCGGGGAATAAGCGCTCAACGACACCGAGTTTCGAAGCGGCGGCCGCAGCGATGCGGCCGCCGTTTTCGTTTCGCCGGCGGCGTTCCTCAGAGGCGCAGCACGCCGCCGTAGATGCGCTCCTCCATCGCCGCCCAGATCGAGTTGGCGTTGTAGAGCGCCTCGAGTTCGCGGGCGGTGAAGTAGAAGCCCAGCGACTTCACATATTCCAGCCGGGTGGCGTTCACGACCTTGCGCAGCTTGCGCGCGGCCTTGCGGGTGCGTGGTCCCAGCAGGGCCTCGAAACATCCGACGAAGTCTTCCGCCAGGTGCTCCAGCCTGAGCCAGCGATCAACCCCGGATGGGTCGTGTCCCGGGAGGTGGTGTAGCTCCCCGGCGGTAGCTTCGCCGCTCGCGTAGCGCGCCTCTCACAAGGCGCCGTAGCGAGCGAGCGGCGAAGCGGTAGTCATCCGCGGTCTTCGGTAGGGTCGGGTTTGCTGACGCAACTCTG
>CANJXI010000020.1 GCA_947478785.1 Caulobacteraceae bacterium | reverse complement strand
TACATGACCCTGGAAACCCTCGCCCCCTTGAGCGATGATCCCCTCGTCAGCCTGTCTATCCCGGCAAGCTGAACGATCCCGGCCCCGCCGGAGATCGCGGTGATCACGACGCCGCAGTTACACCACGCGATGGGACACGACCTCGTGGATCGCGACACACGCATCATATGGATCACCATTTGCAATGATCCGATCCGGATAGCAGAGCGTCTTCACGACGGGCTCAAGCGGCCCGTGAGCAAAGCAGATCATATGAAAATCTGCCGATCTGTAGATCATGGTATTTTGAGCAATGATCGCGTTTCGGGGGACGTCGCGCCCTTGAAAGCCAAAGTGGGCCTTCTCGATCTCCGATGACCAAGGCCGGAGCGGTCTCTCTTGCGGCTGAATGAGGGTGCCCTCATTCGGATCATTTATGGTGGGGTCTTTGATCTCAAGCGCAGCAAATCTTTCACGGAAGTATTCTGCCGATCCGACCCGCAGGGTCTCGTCGTCCATGAGCCGAGGCACATCACGTCGGTGTAGGAATTTATAGAGGCTCTCCGGAGGCTTCTCCACGGCCCCACCCCCTACTCCGCCCCCACGCCCTCCGCCTTGTTCGCCTGCATCCGCTCGAACGCCGCCCACACCCCGGCGTCCCCCTGCCACTGCCCGCGCGTCGCGGCCTTGGAATACTCCGTGCTCCGCGCCTCGAAGAAGTTCGCGTGCTCGACGCCTGACAGCATGCTCTGCAGCCACGGCAACGGGTTTTCCCGCGCCGCGTAGACCTCCGGCAACCCGAGCTGGCGCAACCGCCAGTCGGCGATGAAGCGGATGTATTTCTTGATGTCGGCGGGCGTCATGCCCTCGATCTCGCCGGCCTCGAAGGCCAGGTCGATGAACTTGTCCTCCAGGCCGACCACCGTCTTGCAGCAGTCGACGATATCGTCGGCGACCGACTTGGTCACCGCCCCGGTCTCGGCGTGGAAGGCGTGGTAGAGCTTGACGATCCCCTCGCAGTGCAGGCTCTCGTCGCGGACCGACCAGGAGACGATCTGGCCCATGCCCTTCATCTTGTTGTGGCGCGGGAAGTTCATCAGCATGGCGAAGGAGGCGAAGAGCTGCAGCCCCTCGGTGAAGCCGCCGAACATGGCCAGCGTGCGGGCGATGTCGGCGTTACTGTCGACCCCGAACTTCTGCATGTAGTCGTGCTTGTCGCGCATCGCCTGGAATTCCAGGAACGCCGTGAACTCGGCGTCCGGCATGCCGATGGTCTCTAGCAGCAGGGCGTAGGCGGCGATGTGGATCGTCTCCATATTGGAGAACGAGGCCAGCATCATCCTCACCTCGGTCGGTTTGAAGACCCGGGCGTAGCGCTCCATGTAGTTGTCGTTCACCTCGACGTCCGACTGGGTGAAGAAGCGGAAGATCTGGGTGAGGAGGTTGCGCTCCTTGTCGTTGAGCTTGGTCGCCCAGTCCTTGCAGTCCTCGCCCAGCGGCACCTCCTCGGGCATCCAGTGGACCTGCTGCTGCTTCTTCCAGAACTCGTAGGCCCAGGGATAGCGGAACGGCTTGTAGGCGGCCGACGGCGTCAGCAGGCCGGGGAGCGCGCGGAGGTTGGAACGGGACGGCTGGGTCATCGGGCGAGCGCCTGGAGCTTCAAGGATTGGCGTCAGAGTGTATCAACATCTTGTGGTCCGCAAGTGCGACCAACACGCCATGTAGCGTTTATCCACCGCGGCCAGCCGGCCGGTGCATATCTCCTCTCCCCCGCGAAGCGAGAGGGAGAGGCCGTCAGTGCTGCGGCTTCAGGGAGAAGGAGAAGGCGACCATGGTGTCGCTGCGGGTCTGCTGGCCCCAGATCATGTGCTGGCCCTTCACCTCGCGGTGGATCAGGCCGAAGGAGGACTGCATCTCGTCCTTGCGCCAGCCGACGCCGACCTGGGCGTCGCCGATCAGGGCGGAGGTGGGGTCGGTGGTCCAGCCCCCCCGGTTCCAGCCGTTCTCGCCATGCAGCATGTTGAGCCCCACCGCGCGGCCGTCGGCGGCGGCGTAGAGGTACCAGCGGCCGGCCCCGCCGAGCGCCGCGCCGTCGCGCACGCCCATCTCGCGCAGGGTCTGGGTCGCCTTGGCGTCGCGGATCTGGCCGACCCGCAGCGTGGCGCCGGCTTGCGCCGTGCCGCCCAGGCTGGAGATACCGACGCCGGCGCGGGGCGAGAAGTCGACGCCCACGGCGCCGTTGTCGAAGCTGAGCGCGCCTGGCCAGTTGCGGATCACCGAGACCTCGTAGGTCTGCGGGTCGTATTCGGGGCGGACCAGGTTGGGGGGCAGGTTGCCCGGGGTGCGCAGGCTCTCGCCGATCGTGACCCGCAGCGAATCCACCGGGCCGGCCTGGGCCTGGGGCGTCAGGCGCACCTCGCCCGAGCGCAGCCGCAGGGGCCCGGCGCCCGGCACATAGACCTCGCGCTCCAGGCGGTCATAGCTGGCGGCCGCCTCGGCCGGGGCCTCGGCCTGGGGCGGCAGCGTCAGGTTGAGAAGCGGCGCGGCCGCCACGGGGGGCGGCGTGAGGGATTGCGCATCCGCGGCGCCCGCCGCGGCGCTGGAAAGGACGATGGCCGCAAGCGCCAGCCGCCTCATGTCACCTATACTCCCGCTCCGCACGGTCTAGCGCACGGCCCCGTGCCCACAATTCCATGAATAACGGAAGCCGCAAGTCAAAAAGCGGTTCCCGCCTTCACTGTTGGCAGGTGCAAGGTTCGTGCCGCCATCCGCGACATCACGAAAGCTTCATTGCCCAGAGCGTGACAGCTTCAAGTGGATGCCGGTTGAAGCGCCCGTCACCCTCTAAACTTTTGGAGATCGACCCTTTTTATCCGGTTCAAGTGATTTCACTTGAACCGGAAAGGGTCTGGCGGGCGGAATGCTGGAGGGATTCAACTGAAGAGCGAATACCCGGCCGATTTTACCTACTGGCAGGCCAGACATTCCTCGTAGTCGGTCTTGGCGGCGCCCGACAGGTCCACCGCCTCGTGGGTCTCGCCGCCGGCGTGCGCCGCCCGCTGCACCGACTTGGAGCGCAAGTAGTAGAGCGACTTGCAGCCCCGCTCCCAGGCCTGCCAGTGGAGCATGTGCAGGTCCCACTTCTCCACGTCGCCGGGCAGGAAGATGTTGATCGACTGCGACTGGCAGACTTCCGGCGTCCGGTCGGCGGCCAGTTCGATGACCCAGCGCTGGTCGATCTCGAAGGCGGTCTTGTAGACGTCCTTGTCCTCCTGGCTGAGGAAGTCGAGGTGCTGCACCGAACCCTCGTTCTCCAGGATCGTATCCCAGACCGCGGGCGTGTTCTGGCCCGTCTCGTCCAGCAGGCGCTCCAGGTAAGGGTTCTTGACCGCGAAGGTCCCGGACAGGGTCTTGTGGCTGTAGATGTTGGCCGGGATCGGCTCGATGCCGGCCGATGTCCCGCCACAGATGATCGAGATCGAGGCGGTGGGCGCAATGGCCAGCTTGTGGGAGAACCGCTCCATCACGCCGCGCTCGGCCGCGTCCGGGCAGGGGCCGCGCTCGGCCGCCAGGGTGCGGGAGGCCGCGTCGCACTGGCGGCGCAGGGTCTTGAAGAGCCGCATGTTCCAGCTCTTGGCCAGCGCGCTCTCGAAGGGCACGTTCTGCTGCTGCAGGAAGGTGTGGAAGCCCATCAGGCCCAGGCCGACGGACCGCTCGCGCTTGGCGGCGTAGATGGCGTTGGCCATCTCCGGCGGGGCGCGGTCGATGAAATCCTGCAGGACGTTGTCGAGGAAGCGCATGACGTCCTCGATGAACGTCGGGTGGTCGCGCCACTCCAGGAAGGTCTCGGCATTGACGGATGACAGGCAGCAGACCGCGGTGCGCTCGGCGCCCAGGTGGTCCTTGCCGGTGTGCAGCATGATCTCCGAGCAGAGGTTCGACTGGCGCACCGACAGGCCAAGCTCGCGCTGGTGGGCGGGCATGGCGCGGTTCACGGTGTCGGCGAAGATCAGGTAGGGCTCGCCGGTCTGCAGGCGGATCTCGAGGATCTTCTGCCACAGCGAGCGGGCGTCGACCTCACGGACGACCTCCCTGGTCTTGGGCGAGCGCAGGCCGAACATGGCGCCATCGCGCACGGCCTCCATGAATTCGTCGCTGATCGAGATGCCGTGGTGCAGGTTCAGGCTCTTGCGGTTGAAGTCGCCGGAGGGCTTGCGGATCTCCAGGAACTCCTCGATCTCCGGATGGTGGATGTCGAGGTAGACCGCCGCCGAGCCGCGCCGGAGCGAGCCCTGGCTGATCGCCAGGGTGAGCGAGTCCATCACCCGGATGAAGGGGATGATGCCGCTGGTCTGGCCCGCGCCCTTCACCTTCTCGCCGATCGAACGGACGCCGCCCCAGTAGGTGCCGATGCCGCCGCCGTTGGAGGCCAGGGCGACGTTCTCGTTCCAGACGCTCTGGATGCCGCCCAGGCTGTCGGGCACGGCGTTCAGGAAGCAGGAGATCGGCAGGCCGCGCCCGGCGCCGCCGTTCGACAGCACCGGCGTCGACGGCATAAACCAGAGCTTGGAGATGTAGTCATAGACCCGCTGGGCGTGGTCGGCGTCGTCGGCGTAGGCGGTGGCCACGCGGGCGAACATGTCCTGGTAGCTTTCGCCCGCCAGCAGGTAGCGGTCCTCCAAGGTGGTCTTGCCGAAATCGGTCAGCAGCGCGTCGCGGCTGCGATCCACCTCGACCTTGCGCACCAGCTGCAGCTGCGGGCGCTCGACGCGCGCCGCAGCCTGTTCGTTCCCCTCGGCAATCCCAACCTTCGCCGCTTCGCTCATTGTCCCTGACCCATGCCCCTGCTGGAGCCCCGTCTTTCCGACCGGCCCCGTCCCCCACATGTTGTGGGCAACACACCCCTACAACCTACATATGGGGACATGTGTCCTAATGACTCGTCAATGAGGCGACCGAACGGCGCCCAGCTTTTTTCGTAAACAAGACCTTAACGAAGTAAGCTCGCCCTCGGGAGATCAAGGGCTTGGGGGATGTTGTCGCATGCCCGCTCACGAGGTTGTGACAGATTCCCACCCGCTCGGGCGGAATGTCCGGGCGGGCGCTCAGGGATCGAGATTCAGCAGCGCCGGGTCGCCGCCCTGGGCCGCGATATTGACGCTGACGGCGCGCTCGAGGGCGTAGCGCAGCAGGGCGTCGGGGCCGCCGGCCTTTGGCCCGGTGCCGGAAAGCCCCTCCCCGCCGAACGGCTGGACGCCCACCACCGCTCCGATCATCGAGCGGTTGACGTAGGTGTTGCCGGCCGGGACCGCGCGCCGCACCGCCTCCGCGAAGGCCTCAAGGCGCGAGTGCACGCCGAGCGTCAGGCCATAGCGCGTGGCGGCCAGCGGGGCGGCGGCGGCCTCCAGCCCGCCGGGGTCATAGCGGACGATGTGCAGGATCGGCCCGAACACCTCCGTCTGGAGGAAAGCCGCCGAGGGAATTTCGGCCAGCAGGGGCCCGAAGAAACACCCGCCGAACGGCGCGGACAGCCTGTGCAGCACCCTGGCGTCCCGCTCCAGCCGGACAACGTGCGCCCGCAGCGCGGCCAGCGCCTCGGCGTCGATGACCGGACCGATGTCGGTGGACGGATCGGCCGGGTCGCCCAGAACCAGAGCGTCCATGGCGCCCGCCAGTCCCTCGATCAGCAGGTCGGCCGTCTCGTGCGGCAGGAACAGCAGGCGCAGCGCCGAGCACCGCTGGCCGGCCGAGCCAAACGCCGAAGCCACGACGTCGTCGATCACCTGTTCGCGCAGCGCCGTGGTGTCCACGAACATGGCGTTGAGCCCGCCGGTCTCGGCGATGAACGGGATGATGGGCCCTGGCCGGGCGGCGAGCGCGCGGTTGATCGCCCAGGCGGTCTCAGTCCCCCCGGTGAAGGCGACGCCGGCGCAGGACGGATGGCTGACAAGCGCCTGGCCGATCGTGACGCCGTCGCCCGGCAGGAGGTGCAGCAGATCGGGGTCGAGGCCGGCCCGGTGGAAGAGCCGCACGGCCTCGGCCGCCACCAGCGGCGTCTGTTCGGCGGGCTTGGCCAGCACCGCGTTGCCGGCGGCGAGCGCCGCGGCGATCTGGCCGGTGAAGATCGCCAGGGGGAAGTTCCACGGGCTGATGCACGCGAAGACCCCGCGGCCGTGCAGCGACAGGCAGTTGGTCTCTCCCACCGGCCCGCGCAGGATCTCGGGCGCCGCGAACCGCCGCTCCGCCAGATGGGCGTAGTAGCGGCAGAAGTCGGCCGCCTCGCGCACCTCCGCGACCCCGTCGGCGAGCGTCTTGCCGCCCTCCCGCGCACAGATGGCTACCAGACGTTCGCGGGCGCCCTCCAGCGCCTCGGCCATGGCCTGCAGCACCCGCGAGCGCGCCGCGCCGCCCAGGGCGTCCCAGGGGGCCTGCGCGACCCGGGCGGCGGCGAAGGCTGCGTCCACGTCGGCCAGGCTCGCATCGGCCGCCTCGCCGACAGGGCGGGTAAGGTCGGCCGGCGAGACACGGGAGACCGTTCGTCCGCCCACGGCATGGCCACTGACGATCGGCCCGGCGTCGAGCGACGGCAGGGCGGCGACCGCGGACGTGAGCCGCCTCCGCTCAAGCGCGATGGAGAGATCGACGCCCTGGGAATTGCGGCGGTCGGGACCGTAGAGGGCGACCGGCAGCGGGATGCGCGGATGCGGCGCCCCGCCGGTGGCCTCGATGGCCGTCATCGGATCGGCGACGACCCGGCCCACCGGGACCTTGTCATCGAGCAGGGTGTGGACGAAGGAGGTGTTGGCGCCGTTCTCCAGCAGCCTGCGGACGAGATAGGGCAGCAGGTCCTCGTGGCTGCCGACCGGGGCGTAGACCCTGAGCGGGAAGGCGCCGTAACGCGCCGCCGCCGCGCCATAAAGCGCCTCGCCCATGCCGTGCAGGCGCTGGAACTCAGGGTTCAGTCCGGCCTGCCCGGCCATCCGGCGGACGGCGGCCAGGGTGTGGGCGTTGTGCGTGGCGAACTGACCGTAGAGGTCGGGCGCCGCGGTCAGCAGGGCGCGGGCGCAGGCGAGGTAGGAGAGGTCGGTCGCGGCCTTGGTGGTGTAGACCGGGTAGCCCGGCAGGCCCGCCACCTGGGCGCGCTTGATCTCGCTGTCCCAGTAGGCGCCCTTCACCAGCCGCACCATCAGCCGCCGGCCGCTGGAGCGCGCGATACCGGCCACCGCCTCGACCGCCTGGGGCGCCCGCTTCTGGTAGGCCTGGACGGCCAGGCCCAGGCCAGTCCAGGCGCCGAGCTCGGGCTCGTGGGCCAGGCGATCGAGGAACTCGAGCGAGATGACCAGCCGGTCGGCCTCCTCCGCGTCGAGGGTGAGGTTGATGTCGGCCTTGGCGGCCTGGATGGCGAGGCGGCGGAGGCGGGGATAGAGCTCGTCCCGGACGCGGGCGGCCTGGCGGGCCTCGTAACGTGGCGAGAGCGCCGAGAGCTTCACCGAGATCCCGTGGCCGGCCTCCGGTCCCTCGCCCGTTCCGCGCCGGGCCACCGCCGACAGGGCCGCGGCGTAGGCCGCCTCGTAGCGCTCGGCGTCGGCGGCGGTCCGCGCGCCCTCGCCCAGCATGTCGAAGGAGCAGGTGAAGCCCTGGGCCTCGGCCCGCTTCATGGCCTTCTCGATGGTCGCGCCCAGCACGAACTGCTCGCCCATGATGCGCACGGCCGCGGCCACAGCGCGGCGGATCACCGGCTCACCCAGCCGCCCGGCCAGCCTGCGGATGAAGCCTCCAAGGTCCTGGCGCGCCTCATCGTCCGGGTCGATCAGCCGGCCGGTGAGCATCAGGCTCCAGGTCGAGGCGTTGACCAGGAGCGACTGGGACCGCCCCGCGTGGCTCGCCCAGTCGGCCGAGGCGATCTTCTCGGCGATCAGCCGGTCGCGGGTCTCCTCGTCCGGCGTGCGCAGCAGCGCCTCGGCCAGGCACATCAGCGCCAGGCCCTCGCGGGTCGACAGGCTGAACTCGGCCAGGAAGCTTTCGACCACGCCCTGGCGGCTGGCCGCCTGGCGCGCGGTCCGGACCAGGGCCTCGGCCTCGCCGCGCACGGCGTCGCGGTCGTCGGAGCTCAGCGGCCGGCTCGCCAGGGCGGCGGCCACGGCCGCGCGCTCGTCGGCGAACTTGAGGCTGTCGAGAAAGTCGAAGGCCATGTCTCGTCCCGCCTGCAGCGGGATAATGGGAAGGCCGCGCCCAGCAGGCAAGGCGCCGCCCCAGGGGCCCGCCGCAGGGGGAGGACCCGGGCCAAAACGCAAGGAGCCCGGCCTTTCGGCCGGGCTCCCGCAACTCTAACCGTCAGACCGAGATCAGAAGTTGATGTCGATCGTCGAACGACGGTTCAGCGGTTCCTTGACGCCGTCGCCAGTGGCGACCGCGGGCATGGTCTCGCCCTTCCAATCCACGCTCAGGGCGGTCTGGGCGACGCCCATTCCGACCAGGGCGTCGGCAACGGCCTTGGCGCGGCGCTCAGACAGACGAACGTTGTAGTTCGCCGAGCCCGAGGTGTCCGCGTGACCGACGACGACGACGCGGGTCGCATGACCGGCTCCGGCGTAGTTGGCGGCTTCCTGGACCACCGTCTGGGCTTCCGGCGTCAGGACGTACTGATCGAACGGGAAGTAGACGATGAACTGCTTGGCCTCGTAGGTCGCGGCCGGCGGAGGCGGCGGCGGCGGCGGCGGCGGGGGAGGCGGCGGCGGCGGCGGGGGAGGAGGCGGCGGCGGGGGCGGCGGGGCCGCGAACGAATAACGCAGGCCAACGCTGACCGCCTGGTCCTTGTACTTGCCCTGGAACACGCCCGGTTGGATGGCGTTGCTGCCGGTCGAGACGAAGTTCAGGTCGGCCGTCTGCAGGTAGCGGTAGGTCAGGTCGACGTTCAGGTTTTCGGCGGCCTTCCAGGAGACGCCGGCCAGCGCCTGGTAGGCGAAGGCGTTGTCGCTGTCGTCGATGGTCAGGTTCTGGATCGCCGGGTTCGCCGCGGTGATCGCGCCGGTAATGTTGGAGAACTGGCCGGACACCCGTTCCTTGACGTGGACCATGCCGGCGCCAACCCCGATGAACGGGTTGATCATCGAGTCGGGCAGGATATCGTAGATGACATTGCCCATCGCCGACCAGACCTTCAGCGAGCCGTTGACGTCGCCGCAAGCCGGAGCGGCGGCGGTGCGGATCACGCCGGGGGTGCAAAGGCCGAGGATCGAGTTGGCGGAGCCGCCCCGAACCGTGTCGATGTCGCCCGAGCGGTAGCCGCCTTCGAGTTCAACGCGCCAGTGCGGGTCGAACTGGTAGCCGAGGCGGGCGAAACCGGCCCAATCCTTCTTCTGGCTGAAGTCCCAGCGATAGGACTGGCCGTTCGCGCCGGCGTTGGAAGACGCGGCCTTGATGCCTTCAGGCCAGTGGTAGCCGATATCCGCGGCGCCGTACCAGCCCACTTGCGCCTGAGCGCCGGAAGCGGCGAACACCGCAGCCAAGGCTGCTCCAGCCAGGAGTTTAAACTTCATAATCAGAGCCCTCTCGTTGCCCTCAGCTGCGGCCAATCGACCCAGCATTTCATATATCAAGCCCGGAGCCTTGCGTAAGTGTCACCGAAGCCACACTCGACCCGCAAATTCCCGCGCCACGCGAACTTTCGCCAGGACGCTACACGACGTTACCCGCTGCGATCAACGCCCAGACCGGACGTAGCCCGCAGGAGACCCGAAACCGATGCGTCCTGGCGGACGTCGGTCGAGCCCACTTCTTCCCCGTGATATGGCGCCCTGTCGAGGAAATCCGCTTACGGCGGCCCCCCGGCGAAGGCTCAAGTCCCGGAATTACTTGCAATGTTACCGTATTGTCACAGATTGCCGACTGAAACGGGTCTGAGCCCTGCTCTCGGCTGTCGCCTTCGTCGGCACGCAATTCCCCTAGGCCTCCACGCACCCGTGTCCCTTGAACCGAACAACGCGCGTTGCATGGGTTGGTTCCCGCCAATGCGGCCTACGGAACAAGATTTCGCCACGTGTGGGGCGCCGTTCAGGTCCGGCGATTCGCGCGCCTCGCGCGGGTTCGCCCGCCCAGGGACTCGGGCCTGTTGAGCGCCTTGCGGAATTCGTCCCGGCGCTCGTGGATCGAGGCGATGACCAGGCCCATCGGCACGCCGATCTCCACCAGCAGCGCCTCGGAAAGCTGCAGGCTGGCCTCCACCGTCTCGGGCACGGCGTCCGTGGCGCCCAGGTCATAAAGCCGCTGGGCGTGGCGGGCGTCCCTGGCGCGGGCCACGATGGTCAGGTCGGCGCGCAGCTGACGCGCCACGGCCACGATCGCCTCGGCGCCATCGGGGTTGTCCATGGTGACCACCAGGGCCGGGGCGTCGGCGAGTCCGCAGCGGATGAGGAACTCTGAGCGGGAGGCGTCGCCGTAGAAGATCGTCACGCCCGACCGGCGCCCGCCGTCCACCAGGCGGGGATCCTGCTCCACCGCCACCCATGGGATGTCGTGCCGGCTCAGCATCTCGCCCACCAGGCGCCCGACCCGGCCATAGCCGGCGATCAACACATGCGGCGCGGCCGAGGGCGCGCCCTCGGCCTCGGCGGGCAGTTCGGCCGGCGCGATCTTCCGTCCGCCGATCCGCGCGCCCAGGGCGGCAAGCAGGGGTATGGAGGTCATCGAAAGCGTCGCGGCGACCAGCAGGGTCTCGCCGGTGGTGCGGTCGACAAGCCGCTGCTCCATCGCCTGGCCCAGGATCACGAAGGCGAATTCGCCGGCGCCGGCCAGCAGCAGGGCGGCCTCGGCGGCGGCGCGCCAGCTTAGCCGGAACACCCTGGCGAGGAGTAGGACGATGACCCCGTTGACCGCCACCAGACCGGCCGCCACCCCCAGGATATGGGCCGGCTTGGCCAGTAGCAGCGGCACGTTGAGGCCGATCCCGATCGACACGAAGAAGAGCCCGAGCAGCAGGCCCTTGAACGGCTCTATGGTCACCTCGACCTCGTGGCGGAACTCGGTCTCGGCCAGCAGCAGGCCGGCTATGAAGGCACCCAACGCCATGGACAGGCCGGTGAGCGCGCTGACCAGGCCGGCCCCGATGACCACCAGGAGGCAGGCGGCCACGAACAGCTCCTCGCTCTTGGCCTTGGCGACCGAACGGAGCATGGGCCGCAGGATCAGGCGGCCCGCCACCAGCAGCGCCAGCACGCCCAGCACCGCCGGCGCGAAGGCCATCAGGAGATCGGGCGTCAGGGCCTTCACCCCGCGACGCCCCAGCAGCGTCAGGGTCACCAGGATCGGCGCCACCGCCAGATCCTGGAACAGCAGCACCGAGAAGGTCGTGCGGCCGGCCAGCGAATGCTGCCGCTTCTGTTCGGTGAGGATCGGCATGACGATGGCCGTGGAGGAAAGCGCCAGCGCCGCCCCGATGGCGATGGCCGCGCCCGGCGGCTGGCCCAGCGCATAGGCGGCGCTGGCGGTGGCGGTCAGGCACAGGCCCACCTGGACCGCGCCCAGGCCGAAGACGTACCGGCGCATCCGCGTCAGCCGCTCCCAGGACAGCTCCAACCCGATCATGAAGAGCAGGAAGACCACCCCGAACTCGGCGAGCTGGGCGACCTCCTGCGGGTTGTCGATGGTGAGCGCGCCGAGCCAGGGGACCTGGTGGGCCAAGGCGCCCAGCCCGTAGGGACCCAGGAACACGCCCGCGCCCAGGAACCCGAGGATCGGGCTGATCTTCCAGCGGCGGAACAGCGGCACCACGACTCCCGCCGTGGCCAGGAACAGGACCACATCCTTGTAGGCGCCGGGTTCGACGTGGGCTTCCATTCGCTCTCCGAGGGTCGCCTGTGACTATGAGCACCCTGGAGGCGCGCGTCATCCGGCGGCTTGAGAATTCGCCGGATCGGCGTAGAGACCCAAGGCATGTGGGCGCGGCGGACATCGGGTGCAAGCGGCGGAGGCGGCGTCGCCGCCCTGCTGGCCGTGTTCGCTCTGCTGATCCAGGCGTTCGTCCCCGCCGCCGCCATGGCCGCGAGCACGGGCGACGGCTCACTGGTCATCTGTACCCAGACGGGGACGGCGACCATCGCCGTGGACGGACATGCCCCGAAGCCGAAGGGCTTCGCCGGCATGCCCTGCCAGGACTGCCTGGCCGCGGCCCTGGCGGTCACCCAGACGCCAGAGCTCGAAATCCTGCCGGTGGTCTATGCCGCCGTCGAGATCGAGCACGCGCCGGTCCGCCGGCTGATCGCGCCCCGCGCCAGGGCCCCGCCCAGGCCGCCCGGCCAAGGGCCTCCCACCGCCTGAACCAGACCCTTTGAACCGCGCCCCGAGGGGCGCTCACGCATGTCTGCTGTTCAGGACCCCTCATGAATTCCCATAATTGGGCGCCGCGCCGCGCCCTGCTCGCCGGCGCGGCCTTGTGCGCGCTCGCCGTTTCCACCGCCGCCAGCGCCGACGACAGGTCTGGGGCGTCCAACACGCTGGAGACCGTTATCGTCACGGCGCCGTCTTCGATCTCGAATCTCGCCGATATTCCCAACACCACCTCGACGGTGACGGCTGACCAGCTCGCCAGAACGCTGAGCGTGGTCACCCCCGAGGACACCCTGCGCTATGTTCCCAATGTGCTGATCCGCCAGCGCCATATCGGCGACACCCAGTCGCCGATCACCAGCCGGACCTCCGGCGTCGGCGCGTCGGCGCGGACGCTGCTCTACGTCGACGGCATCCTGATCTCCGCCCTGATCGGCAACAACAACACCAGCGCCTCGCCCAAATGGGGCCTGATCACGCCGGGGGCGGTGGCGCGGGTCGACGTGCTGAACGGCCCCTTCGCGGCGGCCTTCCCCGGCAACTCGGTGGGCAGCGTGATCAGCTTCGTGACGCGAATGCCCAGCCAATTCGAGGGCCACGTCGAGGTTCAGGGCGCCAGCCAGTCGTTCTCGAAGTACAGCGATGACAAGCACTATTCGACCGGCCGCTTCGCCGCCGATATCGGCGACAGGTTTGGCCCCTTCGCGTTCCGCCTCAGCTACAACCACCTGGACAGCCACAGCCAACCGCTGACCTACGTCACCGCGACGGTTCCCGCCGCCACGAGCACGGCCGGGGTCCCGGTGACCGGCGCCTTCAGAGACGCCAACCGCACCAGCGTCCCGATCGTGGTGCTGGGGTCCAGCGGCCTGGAGCACCAGGTCCAGGACAACGCCTCGGGGCGTCTCACCTACGATTTCACGCCGACGCTGACGCTCGCCTACACCTTCGGCCTGTTCAGCAACAACGACGACTCGACGGTCAACAGCTACCTGCGCAACGCCTCGGGCGCACCCTTCTATGCGGGGGCGATCAATATCGCCGGCCGCGCCTACAACGTCGCCGCCAGCAGCTTTTCGAACGGCGTCTACAACCTCGACGAATTGCAGCTGGCCCAGGGGCTGTCGCTGAGCTCCCACACCGGCGGGGTCTTCGACTACGACATCACCGCCACGACCTTCGACTATCTGCACAGCCACCAGCGCGTGCCGACGACGGCCCTGCCGGCGGCCTTCACCGGCGGCGCGGGGTCGGAGACACAACTGGACGACACCGGCTGGCACACCCTGGACGCCAACGGGAAGTGGCGGCCGAATGACAGCCACACCGTCACCTTCGGCGCCCACCAGGACAGCTTCCTGCTGGACAACCCGAAGTATGCGCTCGCCGACTGGCGGTCGGGCTCGCCGGGCGTCACCCAGACCCTGAACAAGGGCCGGACGCTTACCCGGGCGGTCTGGGCCCAGGAGGTCTGGTCGGTGACGCCGGACCTGAAGCTGACGCTGGGCGGCCGATACGAGCACTGGCGGGCCTCGCACGGCCTCAATTTCTCCGCGGCCCCGGCGCTCAACACCCGGCAGCCGGCGCTCAGCAAGAGCGCCTTCTCGCCCAAGGCGGTGCTGGCGTGGTCCCCGTCGGGCGGATGGACCGTCAAGGGCTCGGTGGCGATCGCCAACCGCTTCCCGACGGTGAGCGAACTCTATCAGGCGGTGACCACCGGCACGATCCTGTCCGTGCCCAATCCCAACCTGAAGCCGGAGCGGGCGCTTTCCAGCGAACTCTCGGTGCAGCGCGACTGGCCGGGCGGGACCTTAAGGGTCTCCCTGTTCGACGAGCGGATGCGCCACGCGCTGCTGTCGCAGACCGCGCTGCTTGGAACCTTCACCGCAAGCTATGTGCAGAACGTCGATCGGACCCGCGCCACGGGGGTCGAGGTGGTCGGCGAGCAGAAGGACGTCCTGATCCAGGGCCTCGAGCTCTCGGGTTGGGTGACCTACCTGGACACCGAGATCGAGAAGGACGCCGCGTTCCCGGCGGCGGTGGGCAAGCGGCTGCCGCAACTGCCGCGCTGGCGCGGGTCGCTGGTGGCCACCTACACGCCGCCCGCCCTGCCCAGGCTCGACCTGACCCTGGCCGCCCGTTACGCCGACCGGTCCTTCGCCACGATCGACAACAGCGACCACTACGCCAACACCTACCAGGGGTTCGGCGCCTTCTTCGTCGCCGACGCCCACGCGCGCTACCGGATCAACGGCCATCTTGCGGCCAGCTTGGGCGTGGAGAACCTGGGCGGGCGGTCCTACATCCTGTTCCATCCCTTCCCGCAGCGCACGGTGATCGCGGACCTCAAATACACCTACTGAACCCGGCGCCGGCGGCGGTCCGCCGGGCCTATGCGAGGCTTTCTTCCATGATCCGTCCCCTCCCCTTGGCGCTCGCGCTCGGGCTGCTCGCCGGCGCCGCGCAGGCTCACGTCGTCGTCCTGCCCGCAACCGCGGAGCCCGGCGGCGAGCAGGTGCTGCGATTCGTCGTCGTGCACGGCTGCCAGGGCCAGCCGACCACCGCGCTTCGCGTCGACCTTCCCCCGGAGATCCCGGCCGTCAAGCCGCAACCCAAGGCCGGCTGGTCGATGACCATCGAGCCCTCCGCCGGCCGCGCGCCCCGCGCGGTCACCTGGCGCGGCGAACTCCTGCCCCACCAGCCGAATGAGTTCGAAATCCAGGCCCGGCTGCCCGCGCGGTCGGGGCCCCTCGCCTTCGCCGCCGTCCAGACCTGCGGCGCGGTGTCGGTGCGCTGGGACCAGCCGGTCGTCGCCGGGGCCGCCAAGCCCGAGCACGCCGCGCCGACCGTGATGCTGGCGACAGGCGCCGGCGCGGCGTCGCCCGCGTCGCCTTCCGACCCACTGCCCGACGAGGTGCGGCTGTTGAATGGCGGCCTCGCCGACCGGGTCGGCCGGCCGCTCTATACCTTCGACTTCGACACCATGGTCGGCATGTCGCATTGCGTCGAGGACTGCGCCGCCGTGTGGCCACCGCTGCGGGCCTCGGCCATCGCCAGGCCCTTCGGCGACTGGGGCCTTGTCCCGCGCGAGGACGGCGGCGGGGCGCAATGGACCTACCGGAACAAGCCGCTCTACACCTATTCCAAGGACCTGCCCGGCGGCCCCGCCACCGGCGGCGCGGTTCCCAACTGGCGCAGGGCGCCGTCCCCCACACCCATCTCGGCCACGGCTGCGGCCGGCCACCAACCCTAGGAAGGCGCAGTCTTGTCCCGCCTATTGCTGTCCATCGGTTTCGCGCTCTGCTCGAGCCTCGCCCAGGCCTCGACCTATCGGCTCGGAGGCCTGGTGGCCGCCCAGCCCTGGAGTCGCCCGGCGGTCTCCGGAACCAACGGCATCGGCTATCTGGTGCTGTCCAACCGGGGCCCCAGGGCCGACGCCCTGACAGCGGTCGAAAGCCCGCTGGCCGCGGCCGTCGAGATGCATGCCACCAGCATGTCGGGCGGCGTGATGTCCATGGCCCGGCAGTCCCGCATCACGATCCCGGCCGGCGGCCAGGTGACCTTCGGCCCCGGCGCATACCACCTGATGCTGATCGGGCTGACCCGGAGCCTGAAGGCCGGCGACTCCGTCCCCGCCACGCTCAGCTTCGCCAGCGGCGCGCGGCTCAGGGTGGCGTTCGCGGTGGGCGCGGGCGGCGGCCCGCCCGGGACGGAACCCATGCGGCGCCCGATCCGCTAGGCTAGTGTTCCTGACCAAAATGTAACGGGCGTAACATCCCTCGCCGGGAGCATGGTCCGGCCAACAGCAATTCTTGAGAGTCTGTCTATGAAATCCTTCTGGTTCGGCGCCGCCGCGGCGGCCGCCTTCCTCGCCTGCGGCGCGGCCTCGGCGCAGGACTATTCCAAGGCGCCGCGCATGGGGACCTGGGGCTTCGACCTCACCGGACGCGACACGACCGTGCCGCCCGGCCAGGACTTCTACGCCTACGCCAACGGGACCTATCTGAAGAGCCTGGAGATCCCCGCCGACCGCTCCCGCTACGGCGCCTTCGACCGCCTGAACGAGCTGTCGCAGAACCGCATGCACGCCGTGCTCGATAAGGCGGCCGCCGACAAGGCCGCGGCCGGCGATACGGCCAAGGTGGGAATGCTGTATCGCAGCTTCCTCGATGAGGCGAAGGTCGACGCCCTGGGCGCCAGGCCCATGGCCGCCGACCTGGCCGCCATCCGCAAGGAGAAGACCCGCGCCGACATCGCCCGCACCATGGGCCAGTCGCTGGCGGCCTTCGGCGGCTCGTTCTTCGCGGGATCGGTCGGCGAGGACGCCAAGGATCCCGATCGCTACACCCTCTATCTGGGCCAGGCGGGCCTCGGCCTGCCCGACCGCGACTACTACCTGGAGCCGAGCTTCGCGGCGCAGAAGGCCAAGTACGAGCTGCATGTCGCGCGCATGCTGACTCTGGCCGGCTGGCCCGGCGCCGCGGCCAACGCAAAGGCGATCGTGGCCATGGAGACCGAGATCGCCAAGGTCTCCTGGACCAACGTCCAGCGGCGCGACGACAACGCCATGTACAACGCCTACGCCACGGCGGATCTGGCCGGGCTCGCCCCCGGCTTCGACTGGGACGCCTTCCTGGCCGGCGCGGGCCTGGGCAAGGCCCAGAAGGTCGTCGTGCAGGAAAAGACCGCCTTCCCGCAGATCGCGGCGATCTATGCGCGCACCCCGGTCGCGACGCTGAAGGCCTGGCAGGCCTTCTACCTGGCCGATCAGGCCGCGCCCTATCTCTCCAAGCCCTTCGACCAGGCGCACTACGAGTTCCACCAGGGCGTGTTGACCGGCGCCAAGGCCCAGCAACCCCGCTGGAAGCGCGGTGTGTCGCTGGTCGACGGCCAGATCGGCGAGGCGCTCGGCAAGCTCTACGTCGACACCTACTTCCCGCCCGAGAGCAAGGCCAAGATGCTGGGCCTGGTCAGCGATATCCGCGCGGCCATGGGCGCGCGGATCGAGAAGCTCGACTGGATGAGCCCGGCCACCAAGGCCAAGGCCCAGGAGAAGCTCGCCCTGTTCCGCGTGAAGATCGCCTATCCGGACAAGTGGCGCGACTACTCGGCCCTGCGCCTGCGGGACGGCGACCTCTACGGCAACGTCCGCAACACGCAGGCCTTCGAGTGGGACTACCGCGCCGCGCGCCTGGGCGGGCCGGTGGACAAGTCCGAGTGGGGCATGACCCCGCCCACCATCAACGCCTACTACAACCCGACCGGCAACGAGATCGTCTTCCCGGCCGCCATCCTGCAGCCGCCGTTCTTCGATCCCGACGGCGACATGGCGATCAACTACGGCGGCATCGGCGGGGTGATCGGCCACGAGACCACCCACGGCTTCGACGACCAGGGCCGCCGCTATGACGGGACCGGCCGGCTGACCGACTGGTGGAGCCCCGAGGACGCTGCCAAGTTCGAGGCCCAGGCCAAGAAGCTGGGCGCCCAGTACGACGCCTTCCAGGTGCTGCCGGGCGCCAAGATCAACGGCGCCAACACCATGGGCGAGAACATCGCCGACCTGGGCGGCCTGTTGCTCGCACTGGACGCCTACCACGCCTCGCTGAAGGGCCAGCCCGCGCCGGTCATCGACGGCCTCACCGGCGACCAGCGGGTGTTCCTGGGCTGGGCGCAGGTCTGGCGCCAGAAAATCCGCGAGGACCGCCTGCGCCAGCAGCTGGTTTCCGACCCGCATTCGCCGAGCCAGGCCCGCGTCGACGTGCCCATGCGCAACATCGACGCCTTCTACGACGCCTTCGGCGTCAAGCCGGGCGACGCCATGTACGTGGCGCCCGCCGACCGTGTCAGGATCTGGTAGCGCCGCTGTCGCGCCGCCCGCCGCCGCGCGGGGGCGGGACACGGATAGTAACCGCCAGCTTATAAAATATACATAACCGTCAAATCTGGCGTTGGGCAAAAAATCAGCCCGCTGCGGGGGATAATCGCAGCGGGCTTATTTTTGAGCATACCGCTCAGATAAGAGGGCGTTTCCTCCCCGAAACGCCGGAGACTTCAGGACTTGCGCCTTCATGTCTCTCGCAGGGCTAAGGAACGGCAATTTTCTACCTAAGTCAACGGCAAGAACGTTGTTTTACGGCAAGACCTGATCAGATTTTCGCGATCTGAAGAAAATTTACAGCGTTTTTTGACAGTATCGTCAGAGAACCTGTTCTCTCAGCGCATCCAGCGGCGCGCAGCCGACCTCGAAGACGAAGTCGGGTCGCGCCGCCGTGACCGGGCCCAGACCGGCGGCGGTCAGCGCGGCCGAGGCCTCGGCGATTCGCCCGGCGCTGACCAGCAGGCCATTAGGCCTGCGCGTCGCCCCGCTCGCCACCAGCCGGTCCACCACCTCGGTCTCGATCCTCGAGCCGGACGGCGGCCAGATCAGGGTGGCGCTGGTCAGCGCCGCGGCGCGGGCCTCCACGGCGCGCAGCAGCCGTTCCGCCGCCGCCAGTTGGTCGGAGCTCCAGGAGGCTTTCAGGCTGGCGGCGAGCTGGGCCTGACTCTTCAGGATCACACCATCGGCCAGCACCTTCAGCCCGTTGGCCACCAGGGTCGCCCCCGTGGTCGTGATGTCGACCACCAGCTCGGCCGCGCCGGCCGCTGGCGCGCCCTCGGTGGCGCCGTTTGATTCGGTGATCCGATAGTCGACGACGCCGTGCCGGGCGAAGAAGGTCCGGGTCTGGGCCAGGTACTTGGTGGCCACCCGCATCCGCCGGCCGGTGCGGGCCAGGTAGTCGTGCGCCACCTCTTCCAGGTCGGCCATAGTGTCCACGTCGAGCCAGCTCTTCGGGGCCGCCACCACCAGGTCGGCGCGGCCGAATCCCAGGGCCCGGAGCAGCAGCACCCGGCCACCCAGGTCGTCGCCGCGCTCGCGAAGCAGATCTTCGCCGGTGATCCCCAGGTGCGCCTCTCCGGCGTCCAGCGCCTCGGCGATATCGCCGGCCGACAGCAGCCGGACCTGGGCGCCCGGCACGCCCTTCAACGCCGCCAGGTACCCCCGGGCGCCGCCCATGGCCTGCAGTTCCAGCCCGCAATCGCCGAGCCAGGCTTCCACCTGCTCCTTCAGCCGACCCTTGGATGGAATCGCGATGATCAGTGGACTGCTCATCGCTCGCCTCCCGCGAAGGCGCGCCAGGGCCGCACCATGCAGCCCACGGCGCCGACATCGGCCGCGCCGCCGAGCCGGGCCAGCAGACCGTCGTAGCGTCCTCCGACCGCCAGGGCGCGATCGGCGCCCAGGGCCTCGCTGCGCACCTCGAAGGTCAGGCCGTCGTAATAGTCGAAGGCGTGTCCCAGCGCCGGGGCAAAGCGCATCCGGTCGACCGGGACCTCAAGGGCCAGGCGCGCGGCGCGGGCCTCCCAGGCGGCCAGGGCCTGGGCGATACCCTTGGCCTTTCCGGCCAGCGTCCGGACCTGCCTGAGGCCCTCGGCCGGCGTATCGGAGATCGCCATGAAGGCGCGGATCGCACCGGCCTGGGCTTCGGTCAGCGCCGGCGCGCCCAGGGCCTCGGCCCGGCGGACCAGGCGCGCGGCGATCTCGCCCGCCCCACGGCCGCCCACCGGCTCGATCCCCGCCAGCGACCAGACCTCCTCCAGCAGTGTCGCCGCCTGGTCCTCCGACAGCACCGAGAGCATGGCCGCCAACTGGCCGCCATCTCCGACCGAGGGCGCGTGGCCGGCGCGGGCCAGTTCGGCGCCCAGCAGGCGCGGCCGACCGGCCACCCGTTTCAGCCGGGCGGCCAGGGCGGCGGGCAAAGACAGGGATTCGATGAAGGCCGCGAACAGGCCGACGTCGCCCAGCCACAGCGTCAGGTCCGGCCGGCCGCCGGCCAGCGCCGCGCGCCAGGCGATCCCGGCGACCTCGGCCTCCGCGTCGCCCGCCAGGCTGCCGCGCGGCTCGAACCGCTCCAGGCCCAGCTGCACGAACTGTTCGGCGCCCTCGCTCTCCGGAGCGGAGCGGAAGGCCGGGCCCTCATAGAAATAGCGGCCCGTCGCCCGCCCGCCTTCGATGTGCCGCCGGGCGACCGCCACCGTGAAATCCGGACGCAGGCATTCCTCGGCCTCGCCCTCGGCCTGGACGACGAACAGCCGCGCGCGCATGGCCTCGCCGGCCAGGTCGAGCAGCAGGTTCAGCGGTTGCAGGATCGGCGCATCGACGGTCTCGGCCCCGGCCGCGTCGAACACCGCGCGAATGGCGGCGAGCGCGCCGGTGGGGACGGCGGGCTCGACCCTCACGGCCGGGCCTGCAGGATCTTGCGGATCACAGCCACGAGGTCGGCCCGGGGCACGGTCATCTGGCCCGGCCGCTCGGCGCGCCAGGCGGCATTGTCGGCGACGCCGGAGGCGAGCGCGCGGCCAAGGTCGAGGTCCTTCACCGTCACCGTGCCGGCGGCCAGTTCGTCGCCGCCCATGATCACGGCCGCGGGCGAGAGCCGGCGGTCGGCATACTTCATCTGCGGCCGCATGCCGGAGGTTCCGAGATAGACTTCGGCGGCTATGCCGGCTGCACGCAGTTCGCCCGCGACGGCGAAGTATTCGGCCATGGCGGTCTGATCGAGGACGAGCACCACCACCGGCCCGCGCACCTCGGCGGCGAGATCGCGGCCCGCGGCCTTCAGCGCCGCGGCCAGCCGGGTCACTCCGAACGAGAAGCCTACGGCCGGCGTGCGCTCGCCGGTGAAGCGCGCCACCAGGTCGTCATAGCGCCCGCCTCCGCCGATCGAACCGAACCGGACAGGCTTGCCCTTTTCATCCGTGGTCTGAAGAAGCAGCTCAGCCTCGAAGACAGCGCCTGTGTAGTACTCCAGGCCGCGCACCACCGCCGGATCGAACATCGCCCGGTCGGATTCGACGCCGAGGCTAGTGAGCGCGGCGTCGATGGCGGCCAGTTCCGCCAGGCCCTCGTCGCCCTCGGCCGAGCCGCCGACGACATTGGCGAGACGCTCCAGCACCTGGCCACGTTCGCCCGCCTCGACGGCCGTGAAGGCCAGCACCCGCTCGGCGGCCGTGGCGTTCAGGCCCGCGCCCTTGGTGAAGGCGCCCGATTCGTCCTTTCGCCCCTCGCCCAGCAGGAGGCGCACGCCGCCGGGGCCCAGCCGGTCCAGCTTGTCGACGGCGCGCAGCACGCCCAGCTTCTGGCCCTCGGCGGTGACGCCGGCCGCCGCCATCAGACCGTTGAGCAGTTTGCGGTTGTTGATCTTCAGCACCGCCGAGCCGGCTGGAAGCCCGGAGGCTTCCAGCCCGGCCACCGCCATGGCGATGATCTCGGCGTCGGCTTCCGGACGGGCCGAGCCCACCGTGTCGGCGTCGCATTGCACGAATTCGCGGTAGCGGCCCGGCCCCGGCTTCTCGTTGCGCCAGACCGGCCCGAACGCGTAGCGGCGGAACGGCTTGGGTAGGGTCTCCCAGTTCTGCGCCGCAAAGCGGGCGAGCGGGGCGGTAAGGTCGTAGCGCAGCGCCACCCACTGCTCGTCGTCGTCGGTCAGGGCGAAGACGCCCTCGTTGGGCCGGTCGTCGTCCGGCAGGAACTTGCCCAGCGCATCGGCGTATTCCAGCGCCCCGGTGTCCAGCGCCTCGAAGCCGTAGCGCTCGTAGACCTCCGAGACGGCCGCCAGGATCGTCCGCTCGGCCGCCAGGTCGCGGGCGCGGCGGTCGGCGAAGCCCCGGGGGTTTCGGGCTTCGGGTCGGGAAACGTCGGAGGTCATGCCGCCGCGATTAGCGGTTGCCGGGCCGGCGCTCAAGGAAGGAGAGTTGTCCATCGTCGTGTCCTTGGAAGAGGAGGCGACGGACGAGGCTGGAAATCATCGAGCCCCGTCCGCATCGCGCGGGGCTCGGAAGGCGGTCGCTCAGGCCAAGCGATCCCGGTCCGAACCCGCGAAGGTCGGATGGTGATGGCCGTGGTGATGCGCGATTCCGCTCATGGGCGGGCTAGTAGCGCGAGATTGTGAACAAAGCGAGTCGGGCCCCTCAGGATTTGAGCCTGGCGATCAGAGCCGCTGTCGATGGGTCGTGGGTTCCGGCTGCGCCGCCCCGCAGTTCGTCCAGCACGCGGCTGGCCAGGGACTTGCCGAGTTCGACGCCCCACTGGTCGAAGCTATTGATCCCCCAGATGATCCCCTCGACGAAGGTCTTGTGCTCGTAGAGGGCGAGCAGGGCGCCCAGCCGCTCCGGGTCCAGGCGGTCGAGCAGGATGAACGCCGAGGGCCGGTCGCCCGGGAAGCTGCGCTGCGGCGCCAGCGTGCCGATCTCGGCGGCCGGCGTCCCCCTGGCGGCGAGTTCCGCGCGGACCTCGGCCTCGGCGCGGCCGACCATCAGGGCCTCGGCCTGGGCGATGGCGTTGGCGAGCAGGATGGTCTGGGCGTACGGGTCGCCCTCGGCGGCCTCGCGCACCGCTATGATGTCCGTGGGGATCACCTCGGTCCCCTGGTGCATCAGCTGGAAGAAGGCGTGCTGGACGTTGGTGCCGGCGTCGCCGAACACCGCCTGGGCGGTGGCGTGGGCGACAGGGCGGCCCTGCGCGTCGACGCGCTTGCCGTTGGACTCCATCTCCAGCTGCTGCAGGAAGGTGGCCAGCAGATGCAGCCGCTGGGCGTAGGGCACGACGGCGCGGACCGGGCGGCCCAGGCCGTTGCGGTTGAAGAGGTGGGCCAGCCCCAGCAGGACCGGCGCGTTGGCCGCCAGCGGCGCGGTCTGGAAATGGTCGTCCATGGCCGCCGCGCCCGCCAGCAGGCGCTCGAACACCTCGGGGCCCAGGCCGATGACGCAGGACAGGCCCACCGAGGACCACACCGAGTAGCGCCCGCCCACCCAGTCGCGGAAGCCAAAGACCTGGTCGGCCGGCACGCCGAAGGCCTGGGCGACCTCCGGGGCCGCCGAAACCGCCACGAGCTGGGCGTCGGCGGCGGGCCCGAGGGCTGAGCGCAGCCAGTCCCGAGCGGCGGCGGCGTTGGTCATGGTCTCCTGGGTGGTGAAGGTCTTGGAGACCACCACCACCAGGGTCGCGGCGGGATCGAGCCCGGTCAGCGCCTGGGCCATGTCGGCGGGATCGACATTGGCGACGAAGCGGACCTCGATCGCCGGGTCCAGCGGCTTAAGCGCATCCCACACCAGCCGGGGCCCGAAGTCGGAGCCGCCGATGCCGACATGGACCACGGCGCGGAACGGCTGGCCGGTGGCGCCTTTGCGCGCGCCGGAGCGGATCGCCAGCGCGAAGGCCGCCATCCGCTGGCGCATGGCGTCGATCTCGGCGGAGACCGGCTCACCCTGCGCCATGAAGGCCGAGCCGCTCGGCGCGCGCAACGCCATGTGCAGGGCCGCGCGGCCTTCCGAGGCGTTCACCACCTCGCCCGCGAATTGCCGCCCGCGGGCCGCCTCGACCCCGGCTGTGCGGGCGAGGTCCAGGCAGGCGGCCAGGTCGTCCAGCGACCAGGGCTGCTTGGAAAGGTCGATGTCCAGGCCAGCCGCCGTCAGGCTGAGGCGCGCCAGCCGGTCGGGCTCGGCGGCGAAGAGGTCCGCGATCCGCCGCGCGCGGGCGGCCGACCCCGCGGCCTCCAGTCGGCTCCAGGCCGCGTCCAGGGCTGACAAGCGATTTGGCTCCCTTACCGGGCGTACTTGATGCTGCAGCCGTAGGGCCGCGAGACCGGCGTGGCCACGGGCCGTCCCGCCTTCAGGTCGTCGAGCGCCGCGGCCACATAGTTACGGGCGCCCTTCAGGCTGGCGGGATCGGCGTGCGGCTGGTCGTCGAGGCCGCCCATGTAGGCGAGCTTGCCGGCCTTATCGATGACGAACATGTGCGGCGTCGTCTTGGCGCCATAGGCCCGTCCGACCCGGCCCTCCGGGTCGAGCAGCAGGTCGGTGGCGCCGGCATAGGCCTTCTGCTTCCAGGCCAGGGCGTCGGCCGGCGGGAGGTAGCCCTGGGTTCCGGGCGCCGAGGAGATGATCGTCAGCCAGACCACCCCGTCGGCCGCGGCCCGGGCTTGCAGCGCCTGCATATTGCCGGAGCGATAGTGCTTCTGGACGTAGGGACAGCCGTTGTTGGTCCATTCGAGCACGACGGCCTTGCCGGGGAACTCGCTCAGCAGGCGGATGCGGCCCGCCGCGTCGATGGCCTGGAAATTGGGCGCGTATTCCCCGATGGCCGGCGCGGCCCCGGCCTGGCCGGCGGCGGCCAGAAGCCCGGCCAGGCTCGCGGCGAGGACGGCGCGGCGGGTGAGGCGCCACATGGCAGGTCTCCTCTTCACGCGGGGTTCAGCCGCCGGCGGCGGCGTCCACGGCCTTGACCACGATCCCCTCGGTCAGGATCGACGGCAGGATAACGCCGTCGCCCCCGCGCGCGCCATAGACCAGGTAGAGCGGCACGCCGGCCCGGCCGTAACGGGCGAGCTCGGCGGCGATCTGAGGGTCGCGCCTGGTCCAATCCGCCTTCAGGTAGGCGACGTCATGGCGTTTGAAGGCGGCGGCCGTCGCGTGGGTGGAGATCGCCACCTTGTCGTTGACCTGGCAGGAGACGCACCAGGCGGCCGTGTAGTTGACGAACACCGGGCGGCCCTCGGCGCGCAGTTCGGCCAGGCGCGCGGGGCTATAGGGTTCGGACTCCAGTTCGGTCGCGGCCCCCTGCGGCCAGACGACCGCCCCGATGGCGAGGGCCGCCAGCAAGACGCTGGCGCTCCGCAGCGCCAACGGCCGGCCGCCGGCCGCCGCGCGCCGCTGAGCCGCGCCCGCCAGCCAGGCGGCCAGGCCCACCACCACGGCGGCGGCCAGCAGCTTGGCCAGCGCCGGGGGGCCGGCCTGCTGGGCCAAGACCCAGACCAGCCAGGCGGCCGCCGCATACATCGGAAACGCCAGCGCCTTGCGGAACCCGTCCATCCACGGGCCGGGCCTGGGCAGGCGCGCGAGCAGCCCGGGCGCGAAGGTGACCAGCATGAAGGGCGCGGCGAAACCCAGGCCCAGCGCCGCGAACACCGCAAGCGCGGCGACCGGCGGCTGGGTCAACGCCCAGCCCAGGGCCGGGCCCATGAAGGGCGCCGTGCAGGGCGCGGCCACCACGACGGCGAGCGCGCCGGTGAAGAAGGCGCCCGCCAGCCCCTGCCTAGCCGCCAGGCCCGAGCCCACCCCCTGCAGCGACGACCCGACCTCGAAGACCCCGGACAGGTTCAAGGCCACCGCCAGCATCAGCAACGCCAGCACCGCGACCACCGCCGGCGACTGCAGCTGGAAGCCCCAGCCGATGGCCGAGCCCGCCGCCTGCAGGCCGATCAGCAGGCCGGCCAGCGCCAGGAAGGTCGCCAGCGCGCCGACCCCGAAGGCCAGGCCCTGGCGGCGTGCTTCCCCATGATCCTCGCCGTGGCCGGCGAGCGAGGCCGCCTTCATGGCCAGCACGGGGAAGACGCAAGGCATCAGGTTGAGGATCAGCCCGCCCAGGAAGGCGAACAGGGCCGCCGAAATCAATCCGAGGCTCGTCCCCCCGCCGGCGACCTTGGCCGGGGGTGGGCCCAGGCCCGACGCGCCCGGCGGGGGCGTTCCGGGGCTGGCGGCGATCTCATAGGCCTTGTCGCCGAGCGCCAGCACGCCCTCGAGCGCCTTGGCCGGCCCGCCGGGCCGCGCGGCGTAGCCCGGCGCCAGCGCCAGGGTCAGGGTCAATCCCTCGGGGCCCCGCTCGATGGCCTGTGGCCTGGCGTGGTCGATGACCGTGGAATCGTAGGGATAGAAATAGGCCTCGGCCAGGTCCGCCCCCTTCAACGGCCCGCCGGTGACGGCCAGCGCGTGGGCGACGGGACCGGTCTTGAAGACCGCCGCCAGGGCCGCCGGCCTGGGCGCCGCGGCCAGGGCCTGGGCGATCGGACCGGCCCATTTTCCCCCCGCCGGGACCGCGGCCGCCTTCACCGGCAGAGACAGCGTCAACGCCGCGTCCTCCGGCACGCAGATCTCGGCGCAGACCAGGAAGCCCGCCGCCGCGCTCAGGGTGACGGTCTGGCCCGGGCGGGCCGTGGCCGGCGCGGTCAGCGCCATGGGCAGCAGCACCTCGCCGGTATAGCCGTAGTTGACCAGCGGCCCGGTGGGCTGGCGGTGCGGGGTGGGCCAGACGAACGGCCCGGCGGTCCAGCCGGACGGCAGGGTCCATTTGATCTGTGTCGCCTCGCCGGAGTCGCCCGGATTGCGCCAGTAGGTGTGCCAGCCCTTCTGGATATCCTGGCGCAGCGCCACGTGGATCGTCTCGCCCGGCGCGATGGAGGCCTTGTCCGACACCAGTTCGGCGGTCAGGTGGCCGGTCTTCACCGGCTGGGCGCAGGCCGGGCCGACGATGGCCGCGGCCAGGATCAGGGCTGCCTGAAAGCGCATCATCGTCTCGTCAGCCTCGCCTCGCTTGAGCGCTATATGGCAAGGCCCGCGCCCGGGCGCAAAGCCGGGCTCGACTTGGACGCCGCGTGCGCCGCATCATCATGGAATCAGCCCCGCCGTCCCGGGGCGAAGAGGAGTTCCGCTAAGTGCCCGCGTCCTTCGACGAGATCCAGATCGGCCAGGTGGTTTCGCTGGGGGCGGCGGCGGTGGAGCCGCAGGCGCTGGCGATCTTCACCGCCGCGTTCACGCCGGGCTGGGCGGTGGAGCGCGGCGCGCCGGACGCCATGGTCTTCGCCATATGGGCCAAGCTCGACGCCATCGCCCACACCGACTGGCCGCAGACCAAGCGCCTGGGGGTGGACGCGCTGCGCTGGGTGCGCAACCCGCCGGCTGGGGAGCTGCTGCGCGGGCGCATGACCGTCATGGCCAAGGACCCTGTCGGCGAGGGCAAGGGCATCGTGATCTGCCAGCACGACCTCCTGGACGAGGCCGGCCGGCTGGTCTTCTCATGCCTGACGCGCGGGGTGTTCTCGAAATAGCCTAGGCGTTCGCCGCCGCGGGGGCGACCGGCGCGCGGGCCATGGCGATGGCCACCAGGCGGTCCCAGCCGACCAGCGACAGCAGGTGGGCGTAGATCTGGGCCAGGGCGCCGTTGTCGCGCAGCTCCGCGAGCTTGGCGGGGGCAAGCGCGTTCAGCTTCTCTTCCGAGACCCCGAAGTAGTCGGCGATCTTCTGCGGCTCGCCGGGCGTGCCGTCCGGGGTAGCCGGGGTGAAGCTCGCGGTCTTGGTCTCGAACAGGTCGAGGTCCTTCAGCAGCTGGACGAAGCTGGTCGTGCGCTGGCGCTCCATCTCGAAGTTGTTGCAGAACTCGATGCAGTTCTTGGTGTACTCGCTGGCTTCCTTGCCGTCGAAGAACGGCATGTCGCCGCCGGTGACGATGAACTCGGCCTTGCGGTCGATGCACAGCACCATCTGCTGGCCGCCCTCGTCGTTGGCGAACACGAACGGATAGCGGCGGACATAGGCCGGGATGTAGACGCCGGGCTCGAACAGGCCGTTGTCCTGCACGAACATGTTGTCGCCGGTGTTCAGCCCCATCACGGCGATCGGCATCTTCTCGTCGCCGACGAAGATGATCGGCCCGGTGACCGCGGCCAGCGGGAACTCGCCGACCGTCAGCGGGATGGCGTGGCCGGCCTTGGCGAACTTGAAGGGTCCGTCCATGCGCTTGACGCCCAGCTTGCCGTGCATTTCCGGCGAGAGCGGCTCGGGCTGCGAATAGAAGAGGACGTTGCCGGTGATCTGGCCCATGCCGGGCTGGGCGGTCGTGGTCATGTATCGCCTTCGAGAATCGAGGAGCGCGATGGTCCCGGGTCGGGTCCGCGCGCGAGGTCGCCGCTTCTAACCGATCGGGGGCGCCCCGGCAAATGTGCTCCCGCGCGCTTGCGGCGTCCTCCCCGACCGGTTTCAATCCGGCGCCGCGCGAGCGCCTGCCCGGCGCGACGAATTCCGAGGGTTCCCGATGCCGATCTTCTATCCGGATATCCTCGATCAGCAGACGCCGCCGCGCGCCTTCACCTACGGTGACAAGGACGTGATGCTCTATGCGCTGGGGATCGGCCTGGGCCGCGACCCGCTGGACGAGCGGGAACTCAACTTCGTCTACGAAAAGGCCCTGAAGGTCGTCCCGACGGCGGCCACGGTGCTCGCCTCCGCCAGCCGCCCGCCGACCATGGCCGACCAGACCGCGTCCACGCCCGGCCACCGGCGAAGCGAACTCAACATCCTGATGCTGGTGCACGGCGAGCAGAAGATCGAGCTCCACCGGCCGCTGCCTTCCGCCGGGACCTTCACCGCCCAGACCCGCACGGTCGGCGCCTTCGACAAGGGCAAGGACAAGGGCGCGGTGATCGTCAACGAGACCGTGTGGACCGACGCGGCGGGCGAGAGGGTGGCGACGCTGACGGGATCGCTGTTCGCCCGCGGCGACGGCGGATTCGGCGGCCCCTCCGAGGGCCAGCCCCAGCCGCACGTTGTCCCCACCCGCAAGCCCGACCTCTCCGTGGAGATCGAGACCCGCGAGAACCAGGCCCTGCTGTATCGGCTGACCGGCGACCGCACCCCGCTGCACGCCGAGCCGGACAGCGCCCGGCGCTCAGGCTTCCCGCGGCCGATCCTGCACGGCCTGTGCACCTACGGGATCACCTGCCGGGCCGTGCTGCAGGCGATCACCAGCTACGACCCCGACCCGATCCTCAGCCACCAGGCCCGCATGTCTGCGCCCGTCTTCCCTGGCGACACGATCACCGTCGACCTCTGGCGGGACGGCCGCGAGATATCCTTCGAGGCCCGGGTGGCGGCGCGCGGGGTGACCGTGATCAAGAACGGGCTGACGGTGTTGCGGGGCTAGAGGGACGGCCGCCTCGCTTCGCGGCGAAGACTACGCCACCGCCGCCCTCTTCGGCAGCTTCTCGATCGCAGCGCCGGCGCGTTCCGCCGCCGTCCGCAGGTCGTAGGCCGTCTGGAGATTGATCCAGAACTGCGGCGCGGTGCCGAACCAGTGGCCCAGCCGCAGGGCCGTATCGCCCGTAATGCCGCGACGGCCCCGGATGATTTCCGAGATGCGGTTGGCCGGCACATCGACCTGACGCGCCAGTTCGGTCGGCGACACGCCGGCTTCCTGAAGTTCCTCGGCCAGGATCTCGCCGGGATGGATGGCAGGTCTGGTCATCGGCGCGGCTCCACTAGTGATAATCCACGATCTCTACATTCGACGGCCCAGCCGCTCCGTCCGCCCAGTCGAAACAGATCCGCCACTGCGCATTGATGCGGATGCTGAACTGTCCCGCCCTGTCGCCTCGCAACGCCTCGAGCCGATTGCTTGGCAGCGCGAGGAGGTCGCCCAGGCCGGTCGCCGCGTCCAGCACCTCGAGCCGTCGCCAGGCCTGCCGGTCGAAGCCTGAGAATTCCCGCACCCGCTCACCGTTGGCGAAGGCTTCGGTGCGCCGGTTCCGATAGCTGACGATCACGCCATATCAGTGACGTGATATATGATATCCGTCAATCATACATATCGCCGTTTCGACGCGAAGACTACGTGCGGGCGTAGAGGGTGATCTTCGGGCAAGGTGGGATGTAGGAAGTCGCGCGACGGGTCACGGGTCATGCCGATCCGGTTCATCACCGCCTGCGAACGCAGGTTGATTTGGGCGGTGAACGCGATGATTTCCGGCACGTCGAGGTTGGCGAAACCCCACGCCAGGGCGGCTTTGGCGCCCTCAGTGGCCAAGCCATTGCCCTGGACGTCGGGCGACAGGCGCCAGCCCATCTCAAGACATGGGCCAGGCGGCGCCTCCTCATGGCGGCGCAAGCCGATCATGCCCAGAAGGCGATCATCGGACCGGGCTGCGGCAGCCCAGAAGTCGTAGCCGCGCTCAATGATATTAGCGTTGATGCGGTCAAGCGCCTCGTCGCTCTCGGTGCGCGTGCGGACGCCGCCCAGCCAGTCACCGATCCGAGGATCGGCATTCATCGCGGCGAAGGCCGCCCGGTCGGCTTCCCGGAACGGCCGCAAGACCAGCCGCTCGGTCTCGATCACGCCGGCCGTCCCTCGGTGAGGATGCCGTAGAGGTCGGTGCGGCGGTCGCGGAAGAAGCCCCAGGCGGCCCGGTGGGTGGTCAGGAAGTCGAGGTCGAAGGTCGCGGTCAGAACGCCCTCGTCGGCCCGGCCCAGCGCCGCGACGAGGTCGCCCCGGTGGTCGGCGATGAAGCTCGAGCCGTAGAAGTCCTGCCCGCCGTTCGGATAGCCGTCCCAGGGCTCGAAGCCCGTGCGGTTGGCGCCCACCACCGGGATCACGTTGGAGACGGCGTGGCCCTGCATCGCGCGCCGCCACGGCGCGGCCGTGTCCAGGGTGGGGTCGTGCGGCTCGGAGCCGATGGCGGTGGGATAGAGCAGCACCTCGGCGCCCATCAGGGTCATGGCGCGGGCGGCCTCCGGGTACCACTGGTCCCAGCAGATGCCGACGCCCAGGCGCCCGAAGCGGGTGTCCCAGACCTTGAAGCCGGTGTCGCCGGGCCGGAAGTAGTACTTCTCCATGTAGCCCGGGCCGTCGGGGATGTGGCTCTTGCGGTAGACGCCCATCAGCGACCCGTCGGCGTCGACCATCACCAGGCTGTTGAAGAAGTGCGGCCCCTCGCGCTCGAAGATCGAGATCGGCAGGACCACGCCCAGTTCGGCCGCCAGCGGCGCCAGCGCGGTGACGCACGGGTGGGTGCGCCAGGGCTGGGCGGTGGCGAACCAGCGCTCCTCCTGGGCGACGCAGAAGTAGGGGCCCTGGAAAAGCTCCGGCGGCAGGATCACCTGGGCGCCCCGGCCGGCCGCCTCGCGGATCAGGCCGGCGGTCTTCTCGATATTGGCCGCCAGGTCCATCCCGTAGGGCGCCTGGATCGCGGCGACGGTGACGTTGCGGGGCATCAGGCCGGCTCCTGCTGGGTGATGCAGTGGAAGGACCCACCGCCGGTCAGGATGGCGGTGGACGGCAGCCCGATCACCTGGCGGCCGGGGAACAGATGCTCCAGCGCCTGGACGGCCAGGGCGCCCGGCCGCTCAGCGTAGAGGGGCACGATCACCGCCTTGTTGGCGATCAGGAAGTTCATGTGGCTGGCCGGCAGCGGGCGGCCGTCCTCGCCCTCGATCCAGCCCGGCGAGGGGATTCGCATCACCTGCAGCCGGCGGCCGGCCGCGTCGGACATGCCGGCCAGGCGCTGGGCCGCGTCGTCATAGGCCCGGGAATTCGGATCGCCCCGGCCCCAGGCCACCGGACAGGCGACGACGCCAGGGGCCACGAAACGGGCCAGGTTGTCCACGTGGCCGTCGGTGTGATCGTTGGTCAGGCCCTCGCCCAGCCAGAGCACCTTCCTCGCGCCGAGGCTTCCGGCGAGCGCGGCCTCCGCCTCGGCCTCGGTCCAGCCCGGGTTGCGGTTGGGGTTGAGCACGCACTGGCCGGTGGTCAGCACCGTGCCCTCGCCGTCGTGATCGACCGCGCCGCCTTCGAGGATGAAGGGATGGGCGTCCAGGGGAACGCCGGCCGCGCTGGCGATCTGGCTCGCCACCGTGTCGTCGTGCTCCAGTTCGTACTTGCCGCCCCAGCCGTTGAAGCCGAAGCCCTGCGCGCGAGGCCCCGCCTCGCCCTGGCCGAAGATCGGGCCGGTGTCGCGCAGCCAGATGTCGCCGAAGGCGCCGGGGACGATCTCGACCCCCGCCACATCGCCCAGCATGGCGCGGGCCGCGGCCTCGCCCTCTGGCGAGCCGGTCATCAGGCGCACGTGCTCGGCCCCCGGCCCCGCCAGCGCCCGGGCCAGCGCCGCGACCTCGGCCCGCGCCGCGTCCAGGTCGTCCAGCCACAGGTCCGCATGGCTGGGAAAGCCCAGCCACATGGCCTGGTGCGGCGCCCACTCGGCGGGAACGGTGAAGTTCATCGAGGTCCCTGATATGCGAAAGACGGGCGCAAATGGGTCCCCCCGGCCTCGCCGTCAACCCTCGCTCCTCCCCTGTCGCGCAGACGACGGGGGAGGCGCAAGCTTCAGAACTCCGCGTGCACGCTGACGATGAATTCGCGCGGATAGCCCGGCTGGAAGAGGCCTGTGCCGTTGGTGTTGGTGGTGATGTCGCCCAGGTAGCGCTCGTCGAACAGGTTGCGGACGTTGGCCTGGACGTAGGTGTTCTTCAGGCCGAAGCCGTCGATTTTGTAGCGCACGTCCAGGTCCCAGAGGCTGCAGGCCGGCGCCTTCTCGGTGTTGGTCAGGTTGGTCCAGCGCGGGCCCACGAACTTGCCCTGTATCCCCGCCGTCAGCTTGTCGGTGACGTCCCAGCTGGCCAGCACCGCGCCCTGGATCTTGGGGCTCTCGTAGAGCTCGTTGCCGGCGGTGGCCAGGATCGCCCCGCCCGTCCCGTTGGGGAAGTTGCTCTTGATCCTGGAGTCCACGTACGAAAACGAGGCGAAGAAATTCAGATAATCCACCGGCTGGTAGCCGATCTCGCCGTCGAAGCCCTTGAGCCGCACGTCGCCCACGTTGACGGAGAAGAAGATCTGCGCGGCCTCGTCGAACTGGCGTTCGATGCGGTTGTGGAAGTCGTTGTAGAAGGCCGCCACCGAGGCGATCAGCTTGGGCGACTGGTAGCGCCAGCCCAGGTCGTAGGCCTTCGCCTTTTCCGGGCCCGGGTCGACCAGGTTGCGGTCGTAGAGATCGTCCGTACGCGGCGCCGACAGGGTCTCGGCGAAGCTGGCGTACACCGACATGTTGTCCGTCAGATCGTAGCTGACGCCGACGTTCGGCAGCACGTCGTCATATTTGCGGACGAACTTGCGCGGCTGGCCGAACAGCGCGCTGGGGACGGCCGTCGGCCCGAACTGGACCCGGAACGCGGCCAACTGCGCGGCCGTGAGCACCGCGCCCGCGCCGGTCTGGGAGGCGTTGGTCGAGGGGAAGACCACGAAGGGCACGCCGCCGCCGTCGTTGGTGCCCGTGACGACGAACGGCGTCTGGGTCGTGCAGTAGGCGTTGAAGGTGTCGCGCATGTAGCAGAACTGGTTCAGCTGGCGCTTGAAGTAGGGCGCGCGCAGACCGAGGTTCACCAGCAGCTTGTCCTCCAGGAAGCGGCCCCGGTACTCCACCGCGAACTGGTTCAGGGTGGCGAACGAGATACGGTCGCGGCGGCGCAGGATCGAGCCGTCCGGCAGGGTGATCGGCGTGCCGTAGCCGTCCTTGCCGCCGAACACATTCAGCGGATCGCCGCTGGCGTCGAAACCCGTCGCCTGGCCGGTCTGGCGGTGGCGGGCGTAGTCGTAGGTGTAGGCCGCCCGGACGCTCTGGCTGTCGGCGAACTTCCAGATCAGCGAGGTGTTGACGCCATAGCGGCGGGTGTTGGTGGTGTTGGGCCAGTAGACCAGCACCCGGTCGAGCGTATCGCCGTCGCCGTTCAGGTCGACGGGCCCGCGGAACTGCGGATCGGTCTCCGAGAAGATCGTCCGGCCGCCGCCGTTGGCGATGGCGTACTGGAACGAGGGGTCCATCGTCAGGATCAGCCTGTCGGTGATGTGCAGGCTGGACTGGCCGCGGATGTTGCCGGTGTTCGACGGGTTGATGTTGTTGCCCGCGTAGTTGGCGCAGAGCGCTGTGAAGCCGGTCGCCGTCGTGGCCTCGTTCTGCACTGTTCCGGCGACCGGCGTCGGGCGCGTACAGGTGGCGTCGTAGTGCAAGGTGGCGTCCGGCAGGTTGGCCGCGGTCAGGCCGTGCTGGTTGAACTGGGCCAGCGAGATCCGCCGGATGAAATTCACCCGGTTGCGGTTGTAGATGAGGATCAGGCTGACGAAGTCGCCATTGCTGCCGATATCCTGCCAGATGCGGCCGTTGAACTGTTTCTTCTCGACCTGTCCCGGCGCGTCGAAGATGTCGTTCTTGGCGTAGTTGGCGCTGATCCAGGCCTTGGTCCCCAGCGGCCCGATCCGGCCCGTTTCGAAGACGCCGTAGTACTGCTGGAAGTTCTCCGAGCCGAAGCCCACCGTGGCGCGCCCGCCCATCGCGTTGGCCGGCACGCGGGTCACATAGTTGATCGTGCCGCCGGCCGCCGCGGCCGTCGGGCTGTCCACGTCGGTGGTGCCCAGGTTGACGTCGACCCGGGCTATCAGGTCGCTGTCCAGCTGCTGGTTCGGATAGATCGCGTAGTTGCCGCTGTCGTTGAGAGGGATGCCGTCCTGCAGCAGGGAGATGCGCGCGCTGTCGAAGCCGCGCAGCGTGATGTCGCCGCCGGCCGAGCCGAAAGCGTCGTTGTTGGTGAAGTTCACCCCCGGCAGCAGGTTGATGGTGTCGAGCACCGTCTGGCTGGGCGCCTGGGTGGCGATGAACTGCTGGGTGATCGAGACCCGCGATTTCGGCGCCTCGACGGCGACGATCGCGCCATCCAGCGAACGCGGGCCGTTGGAGCCGGTGACCACCAGCTCTTCCACGACGGCGGTCCCCGTCGACTGGGCGAAGGCGCCGCTCGCCAGGAGCAGGCCGCCCGCCAGCGCGCTGGTCGCCCAGAGCGTGCGGTTCCGATTGAAAGGCATGTCGATCCCCATGTCCTGGCCCGGCGGGTCGTCGCCCGCCGCCGGGTTTTTGCCACGCGCATTGTCTCGGAATCGCTGCGCCAGGGTGACGCTTTTGTTACAGTAACATCGCCCGGCGGGCGTGGCGCCTCAAATCCCCGCACCGCGCCTTTACAGCGCCTGTTTTCCCCTTAAGGGTCCCCGCGTTCTGGCGTGGGAGATCTGATGGCCGAGGCGCCCGCGAAACCCCTGCCCGGCGCCGACTGGCGCGCGGCGGTCTGGCTGACCCTCGGCCTCACCCTGGTCCGGCTGGTCGCCCTCTTCCGAACCCCCCTGGAGCTCTATCCGGACGAGGCCCAGTACTGGCTTTGGTCGCGAACGCTCGAGTTCGGCTACTATTCCAAGCCACCGATCATCGCCTGGGCGCTGTGGGCGACCACGGCGCTGGGCGGCGATGCGGAACCCTGGGTGCGGCTGTCCGCGCCGCTGTTCCAGGCCGGCGCCATGCTGCTGGTCTTCGCCATCGCGCGCAGGCTCTACGGCGGCGGAACGGCGCTGGCGGCCGCGGGCCTCTATGGACTGGCCCCGGCCATCCAGCTCTCCAGCCTGGTAGCAGCGACCGACGCGCCGCTGCTGTTCTTCCTGGGTCTAACGATCCTCCTCTATGTGATGCTGCAGACGGCGGAGGGCCGGGATCGGCTGGGGCTGGCCGCGGGGCTGGGGCTGGCGCTTGGCCTGGCCTTCCTCAGCAAATACGCCGCGATCTACGGGTTGATCGGCGTCGGCCTGCACTTGGCCATTTCGCCGGAGGCCCGCCGCCGCTGGACACCCGCCCCCGCGCTGCTGGCCGTGGGGCTCTTCGCCATCACCCTGGCGCCCAACGTGGCCTGGAACGCGACCCACGGGTTCGCCACCCTGCACCACACCGCCGCCAACGCCGCCTGGGGCGGGCGCCAGCTGTTCAACCTGGCCGAGCTCGCCGTCTTCCTGGGGACCCAGTTCGGCGCCTTCGGCCCGATCCCCTTCGCCGTGCTGATCGGCGGCGGCGCGCTGCTGGCCTGGCGGCGCAAGCTGAGCTCGGCCGACCTGCTGCTGCTGTGTTTCACTGTCCCGCCTCTGCTTATCGTCGCCGGCCAGGCGTTCATCAGCCGCGCCAACGCCAACTGGTCCGGCGCCAGCTACCTGCCGGGCGCGATCCTGGCGGCGGCCTGGCTGATCCGCTGGCGCGCGCGCCGCGTGCTGGTCGCCGCCTTCGCGATCCAGGTCGTGGTCGCCGCCCTGTTCCTGGCCTGCGTGATCTCGCCCCCGGTCGCCGACTGGCTGGGCATGGCCAACAGCTTCAAGCGAGCCAAGGGCTGGTCGCAGGCCACCCGCCTGGTCATGAACCGCGCGCGCGGCGAACGCGGACAGGGTCTTAGCGCGATCGCGGTCAACAACCGCTTCCTGTTCTACGCGATCTCCTACTACGCGCGCGGCGAGCTAAAGGGGTTGGGCGCGCCGCCGCTCACCGCCTGGTTGCTCACCGCGACGCCGCAGAACCAGGCCGAGGCGGCTTCGCCACTGACGCCGGCGCTGGGCGCCCGCGTGCTGGCCGTCTCGCTGGAAGGCGCATGGCTGCCGCAGATGACGGCCGACTTCGCGCAAACCTCGGGCCGCGAGATCGACAGCATCTACCTGGACCGACGCCACCGCCGCCGGCTGGAAATATTCGTGGGCGAAGGCTTCGCCCCCGTCCCGCGCGATATTAGGAGCGGCCGCCCCAAACCGCCTTGAGCTTGCGGTCGCGCCCGCAGCCGATCCGGTACTGCATGTAAGCCATCGGGTTATTCTTGGCGTAGTCCTGGTGATAACCCTCGCCCATCCAGAAGGTGGAGGCCGGCAGGATCATGGTCGCCACCGGCTGGTGGAGCGCCTTGGCCACCTGCGCCTTGACCGCCTCGGCGGCCGCCTTCTCCTCGGGCGTCGAGACGAAGACCGCGGTCCGGTAGGACGGCCCGTAGTCGCAGATCTGGCCGTTCGGATCGGTGGGGTCGATGTGGTGGAAGAAGGCGTCGACCAGCTGGGCGTAGGTGATCTTGTCCGGATCGTAGGTCACCCGTATCGATTCCAGGTGGCCCTCATGGTTCTCGTAGCTGGGCCTGGCCCGGGCCCCGCCGGAATAGCCGACCACCACTGCGGTCACGCCCGGCGTATGCTCGATGTCGTGCTCGGCCGACCAGAAGCAGCCGCCCGCGAACACGGCGGTCTTCAGCGCCGCCGCCGCCGGGGCGGCGTCGGCCAGGATCAGGGCGGAGGCGGCGATGGCCGCGATCAGGCGCGTCTTCATGGGCTTAGGGTACCACTCGTGGGGTTGATTGGCTCACGAGCAATACGTAGGCGCACCCCGTGGCGGATGCGAGGCCGGCCTCAGCTAAGCGCCGTCTCGAACGCCGCCCCGGTCTTCGCCCGCACTTCATCCAGCGTCACGCCGGGCGCGAGCTCCAGCAAGGTGAGCGGCCGCTTGCCGCGCGCGACGTCGAAGACGCCCAGTTCGGTGACCACCAGGTCGACCACCTTCTGGCCGGTCAGGGGCAGGGTGCAGGCGGGCAGCAGCTTGGGCGCGCCGGTCTTCTCGGTGTGCTCCATGACCACCACCACGCGGTTGACGCCGGCCACCAGGTCCATGGCGCCGCCCATGCCCTTGACCATCTTGCCGGGCACCATCCAGTTGGCCAGGTCGCCGCCGGCCGAGACCTGCATGGCGCCCAGGATCGACAGGTCGATATGGCCGCCGCGGATCATCGCGAAGCTGTCGGCGCTGGAGAAGTAGGACGACGAGGGCAGTTCGGTGATCGTCTGCTTGCCGGCGTTGATCAGGTCGGCGTCGATCTCATCCTCGGTGGGGAACGGTCCCATGCCCAGCATGCCGTTCTCGCTCTGCAGGGTGACTTCGACGCCGGGCGGGATGTAGTTGGCCACCAGGGTCGGGATGCCGATGCCCAGGTTCACATAGAAGCCGTCGCGCAGCTCCTTGGCGGCGCGGGCGGCGATCTCTTCGCGGGTCCAAGCCATTCAGGCCACCTCTTCGCGCGGGCGCGTGGTGCGTTGTTCGATGCGTTTTTCGAAGTGCGCGCCCTCGACCAGGCGGTCGACATAGATGCCCGGCGTATGGATGTTGTCCTTGTCGAGCTGGCCGGTGACCACTAGCTCCTCGACCTCGGCGACCGTCACCTTGCCGGCCGTGGCCATCATCGGGTTGAAGTTCCGCGCGGTGCGCCGATAGGTCAGGTTGCCCGCGTGGTCGCCCTTGTACGCCTTGACGATGGCGAGGTCGGCGGTCAGCCCCCGCTCCATCACATAGAGTTCGCCGTCGAACTCGCGGACCTCCTTGCCCTCCGCCACCAGGGTGCCGACCCCGGTCTTGGTGAAGAAGGCCGGGATGCCGGCGCCGCCGGCCCGGATGCGCTCGGCGAGTGTGCCCTGCGGGTTGAACTCCAGTTCCAGCTTTCCGGAGAGGTAGAGCTCGGCGAACAGCTTGTTCTCGCCCACGTAGCTGGAGATCATCTTCCGGATCTGCCCGCCCGCCAGCAGGATCCCGAGCCCGAAGTCGTCCACCCCGCAGTTGTTGGAGATGATCGTCAGGTCCTTGACCCCCGCCTCGCGGATCGCTCCGGTCAGGTTCTCGGGAATGCCGCAGAGCCCGAAGCCCCCCGCCATGATCGTCATGCCGTCGAACAGCACGCCCGAAAGCGCGTCTGCGGCTGTGTTGCTCACCTTGCTGGCCATGCCGATCCTGTTACGCCGCAACGCAGCATTTGAGAACGGCGCCTGACGAAAAATCGCGTGCAACGCCCAGGAATGCGGCGTCCATTGGCGCCATGAACGGCCACTCGCTCCTTATCCAGGCCATGGTCTACCTGGCCGCCGGCGTGATTTCGGTGCCGATCGCCAAGCGCCTGGGGCTGGGCTCGGTGCTCGGATACCTGATCGCCGGAGTCCTGGTCGGCCCCTTCCTGTTGAACCTGGTGGGCGAACCTGGCGAGGTGCAGCGCTTCGCCGAGTTCGGCGTGGTGATCCTGCTGTTCCTGATAGGCCTGGAGGTGCGCCCGGCGCTTCTGTGGCGGATGCGCACGACGATCTTCGGCCTGGGCGCGGCCCAGCTGCTGGCCACCGCCGGGCTGGTGATGGCGGCGGCCTTGGCCTTCGGCCTCGACTGGCGAGTGGGCTTCGCCGTCGGCCTGATCCTCGCCATGTCGTCCACCGCCATCGTGCTGCAGAGCCTCGAGGAGCGGGGCCTCAGGCAAGGCCCGGTGGGCGAGGCCTCCTTCGGGGTGCTGCTGTTCCAGGACCTGGCGGTGATCCCGCTCTTCGCGCTCCTGCCGCTGCTGGCGCCGGCCGGGGCGATCCCGGCCGCGCCCGGCGCGCACGACGCGGGACTGCTGGCGTCGCTTCCCGGCTGGGCGCGCGCGCTGGCCCAGATGGCGGCGGTGGGCGCCGTGGCGGTGGGTGGGCGCTACCTGACCCGGCCGATGTTCCGCTTCATCGCCGCGGCCCGCCTGCGCGAGATCTTCACCGCCTCGGCGCTGCTGCTGGTGGTGGCGGTGGCCGCCCTGATGGAGCTGGTCGGCCTGTCGCCGGCCCTGGGCGCCTTCCTGGCCGGCGTGGTGCTGGCCGAGAGTGAGTTCCGCCGCGAGCTGGAGACCGACATCGAGCCGTTCCGGGGCCTGCTGCTCGGCCTGTTCTTCATCACCGTGGGGGCGGGCCTCGACGCGGGCCTGGTGATGGCCCACCCCGTGCTGATCCTGGGCCTGGTTGCCGGCCTGATCGCGCTCAAGACGCTGGCCATGTACGCCGCCGGGCGCCTCTTCCGCCACGCCCACCGCACCGCGTTGACCACGGCGGTCTCGCTGGCCCAGGGCGGCGAGTTCGCCTTCGTCCTGCTGGGTTTCGTGCTGGGCGCGCGGATCATGGACGCCGAGCTCGCGCGCCTGCTCACCGCCGTGGTCGCCGTCTCCATGGCCGCCACCCCGCTGGTCTCGGCCGCCTATGAACGGCTGGTGCTGGCGCGCCGGCCCGACCGGAAGGAGCCCGAACGCCTGGCCTTCGACGAGGCCGACCCCGACGTCATCGTCGCGGGTTTCGGCCGCTTCGGCCAGATCGCCACCCGCCTGCTGATCGCCAACGGCTTCAAGGTGGTGCTGCTGGATTCGTCCATCGACAGCATCGACCTGGTTCGCCGGTTCGGCTGGCGGGTGCACTATGGCGACGCCAGCCGGCTGGACCTGCTGCGCACGGCGGGAGCGGAGAAGGCGAGGCTCCTGGTGATCGCCATCGACGATCGCGACAAGGCGACCGAGATGGTCGCGGCGGCCAAGCAGGCCTTCCCGAACCTGGCGATCATGTCGCGCGCGTTCGACCGCAGCCACGCCTACGAACTCCTCGACGCGGGGGCGGACGAGGTGGAGCGGGAGATGTACGAGGGTTCGCTGAACTTTGGCCGCCACGCCCTGGTGCGCCTGGGCCTCTCGGAGCGCCGCGCGCTGAAGGCCGCCGTGCTGTTCCGCGAGCACGACCGGGCGCTGTTCAACCAGCTGCGGCCCATCGCCGGCCAGGGCGAGCCCTACATCGCCGCCACCCGGGCGTCGCGCGAGACCTTCGAGCGGCTGATCAGCGCCGAGATGGCCAAGCTCGACGACGAGGAGGACGATGGCGAGGCGCAGGCGGTGATCACCCGGCCTTCGGACCGTCTGGAGAGCCATCGCGAGCGGGTATAGAAGGCCGCCCATGAGCCAGGCCCACGCCCTTCCCGCGCGCATCGAGCCGGTGTCGTTCACCGCTTTCACCAGCGACTTCGACAGCTTCGCCGAAACCCTGGGCGCATCCTTCGCCCGCTACGGCTTCGCGGTGATTTCTGACCACGGCCTAACGCAGGCGAGGATCGACGCTGCTCTGGACGCGGCCAAGCGGTTCTTCGCGCTCTCCGAGGCCGACAAGCTGAAATACCGGCTGCCGGTGGGCGGCCAGCGTGGCTACACGCCGTTCGGGATCGAGACCGCCAAGGGCGAGACCAACTTCGACCTGAAGGAATTCTGGCACGTCGGCCGCGACCTGCCGCCGGGCCATCCCTACCGCGCCCAAATGGCCGACAATGTCTGGCCCGACGCCGACGTCGCGGGCTTCCACGAGGCCGTGGGCTGGCTCTACGCGGCGCTCGAGGAAATGGGCCTGAAGGTGCTGGAGGCGATCGCCGTCTATCTCGGCCTTGAGCGCTGCTTCTTCGTCCCCACCGTCGATTTCGGCAATTCGGTCCTGCGGTTGCTGCACTATCCGCCGGTCGCCGCCGACGGCCCGAACATCCGCGCCGCCGCGCACGAGGACATCAACGTCATCACCCTTCTGCTGGGCGCCGAGGAGGCCGGGCTGGAAGTGCTCGACCGCGACGGGCGCTGGCTGGCGGTCAATCCGCCGCCGGGCTCGCTGGTCTGCAACATCGGCGACATGCTGCAGCGCCTGACCAATCACCGGCTGCCGTCCACCACCCATCGGGTGGTCAATCCGGCGCCCGAGCGGCGCGGCTTCGCGCGCTATTCGGCGCCGTTCTTCCTGCACTTCAACTCGGACTACGAGATCGCGACCCTGCCGTCCTGCGTCGGAGCGGCCCACCCCGACCGCTACCCGGTCCCGATCACCGCCGACGAGTTCCTCCAGGAACGCCTGCGCGAGATCCGGCTGGCCTAGACCCTTTCCGGTTCAAGTGGAATCACTTGAACCGGATGAAAAGGGTCTATCTTCATATGTTTAGAGCGCGTCGGACGGGTGTGCCGGTATCCACTTCACCCTGACGCGCTCTAGACGCCCGCTAGTGCGAGATCCGCAGGTTGGTGATGGCCCCCGCGATGGCGTCGAACGCCAGGCCCAGGTTGGCCACGTTGGTCACGTCGAAGAACATGTCGGGGCTTGAGGCGCAGTTCTGCAGGAGGGTCGAGGTGCCGCTCGTGACCTCCACCCGGATGGTGTAGATCTGGATCTTCTGGGCCTTCATGTTGCTGCACAGGATGCCCAGCCGCGCGTCGATCGCTGCGGTCCGCTGGGTCGATGTCGAGTTCACCCCCAGCCCGCTCAGCAGACCCTGCCAGATGAAGCCGAAGCCGCCATAGTAGGACGCGTTGGCGTCGCTGGAATCGTAGTCGGTGTTCTCGCCGTCGGTCATCAGGATGACCACCTTCTTCAGGTGCGGCGTGTTGTAGGCCGAGCCGTCCGCGAACGGCGCGTTGGGCGTCAGCGTGTGCCAGCCCCAGACCAGGCCCATGGGGATGTTGGTTTCCCCGATGGCGTTCATGTTGTCGATGCCGGTCTTGATAGCGGTGAAGTCGGTGGTCAGGCGGATGATCGGCTGCAGCGTGCACCCGGCGTTGGGGCCCTTGGTATAGGTCATGCCGAGCGCCGTGAACGTCCCGTTGGTCGGCGTCTTGCCGTTGTATTTCGCCGGGTTCTTCTCCAGGCTCAACCAATTGATCGGACTGGGGGACCCATCGGCGATGTAGGTGTTGAACGAGGAATTGTAGCCGTTGCTGTTCGGCTCGTCCGGCCAGAAGAACGGCACGAACATGGTGTCGTTGTCGGTGGAGGTCGGCGCCGTCTCCTGCACGTCATAGGGCTGCGGGCGGGCCTCGACGCAGCCGGCCCAGGGCAGGTTCCCGCCGCTCATCGACTTCAGCACGGTGAACCGGTCGGTGTACTGGGTGCTGAAGATGTCGGACCGGCCGGTCCCCCAGTGCGACTTGCCCTGCGGTTCGATCCAGCTCGGGATCCCGGTCCCGGTGTGGGAGGCGTTGTTGTAGGACGACACGCTGGTGTTCCCCTGCACCCGCACCGTGTTGGAGAACGGCACCAGCGAGATGCGCAGGGGCGTCGGGTCGGAGCTGCGCGCCGCGGCCGCCGACAGCTTGTCCACCAGGATCTTCGCCTGGGTCTTCAGGGTCGACAGCTTCGGGCTGCCGTTCATCGTCATGGAGCCCGTGTTGTCGAGCACCAGCGTGACCTCCAGCCGGTCCATGGCCCGCTGCACCTCGGCGTTCACCTGCACCGGCTGGTGGGCGAACAGCGTCGGCGCGAAGGCCGGCAGGGTGACCGAGGCCGACGCGACCACCTTGGTTCCCGAGAGGTGGAAATTGGACGATTGCAGCGTCGCCCCGCTGATCAGCTTCAGGTTGGCGGCGAGCGCGGTGTCGCCCACGGCGTCGATGGCGGTGTCGGTCTGGGCGCTGGAGCGGGCGGCGAACAGGGTCGCGGCGTCCAGCGCGTCCTGCAGCTTGCCGCGCTGCTCGCTGCCCATGTAGACGTCGAAGACGCCCAGCGACAACGGCGCCAGGACGGCGAAGGACAGCGCGAAGGCCACGGCGGTCGCGCCGCGCCTGTCCCGCGCGAAGGCGCCCGCGAGGCGGGCCCGGATCGGCCTGATCTTGTCGAGATGACGACGCATCGGACACCCAATTCTGAACCTGGATGTCCAGCATGGGCGATCAGGGTGAAGGAATGGGCGCCAGAGACGGTAAAACTTGATTCAGCTTTAATCCGCGGGGGGCGGCCGGCCGAGTGCGAAGGCCCCGGCGCGCCTTGCCGGCGTGGTTAACCGGCCCGCCATCCGGCCGCCCGATCGGCCTCCAGCCTGGCCAGGGCCGCGGGGTCGCCCACGGTGACGTTCAGGTCGTTCACCAGGCCGGTGCCCAGCGAATAGACCCAGCCGTGGACGCACAGTTCCTGCCCGCGCGCCCAGGCGTCCTGCACGAACACGTCGGAGGCCACGTTGCGCACTTGGCGGATCACGTTCAGCTCGCACAGCCGGTCCAGGCGGGCGCGCTCCTCGGGGATCGCGTCGAGCTCGGCGCGATTGTGTTTGCAGACCTCACGGATCGGATGCAGCCAGTGATCGACGAGGCCGCGCCGCACGCCGTCCACGGCCGCCGCGATCCCGCCGCAGCCGTAGTGGCCCACCACCATCACGTGCTTCACCTTGATCACGTCGACGGCGAATTGCAGCACCGACAGGTAGTTGGCGTCCTGCGGCGGGGCCAGGTTGGCGACGTTGCGGTGCACGAACAGTTCGCCTGGATCGAGATCGACGATCTCGTTGGCCGGCACGCGGCTGTCCGAGCAGCCGATCCACAGGTACTGCGGCGCCTGCTGGCCCTCCAGGCGCTTGAAGAAGCCGGGGTCCGCGGCCACCTTGCGGGCCGCCCAGGCGCGGTTGTTGGATTTCAGGTCGTCGAGCATGCCGCGCCTCTAGGGCGGACGAGGACCGGGCGCAAGCCCGAGGCCATTCAGGGCGCGACGGCGTCCGGCTGGCGGGTGGGGTGCGCGGCCGCGAACGCCGGATGCCCGGCCGCCCGCTCGGCGGCGGCGCGGATCGCCGGCCAGGGCGCCAGATCGACCTCGTAGCGATTGGCCGAATAGACCTGCGGGACCAGGCAGCAGTCGGCGATGGTCGGCCGGTCGCCAAAGGCGAAGCCCTGGCCGTGGCGCGCCACCAGCGGCTCCAGCGCGTCGAAGCCGTCGCGGATCCACCCTTGAGTCCACTCGAGGATTCCCGCCTGGTCGATCCCCATCTTGTCCAGCTTGCGGCCCACGCGGGCGTTGTTCAGGGGGTGGATGTCGCAGGCGACGATCCCCGCCATGGTCCGCACCACCTGCCGGTCGAGCGCGTCCGAAGGCAGGATCGCGGGCTCGGGATGGGTCTCTTCCAGCCACTCTAGGATGGCCAGGCTCTGGGTCAGCACCCGCCCGCCGATGTCCAGCGCCGGCGTCAGCCCCTGCGGGTTCACCGCCCGGTATTTCGGCGCCCGCTGCTCGCCATGCACCAGATCCACGGCGGCGTAGTCGTAGGCCAGGCCCTTCAGCGCCAGGCCGATCCGCACCCGGTAGGGCGCGGTCGCGCGCCAGTGGGAATGCAGCGTCCAGGCCATCAGACCACCGTGAAGGAAAGGCGGCCCACCCCCTCGGCCTTGCCCTCGACACGGTCGCCGCGGACCAGCGGGCCGACGCCCTCGGGCGTGCCTGTGTAGATCAGGTCGCCGGCCGCCAGCGTCCACAGCCGCGAGGCTTCCGCGATGATCTCGGCCACGTTCCAGATCATGCGGTCGAGGGTGGAGTCCTGCCGGGCCGCGCCGTTCACCGACAGCCGGATGCGGCCCTGCGGCGGCGCGCCCGACCAGGGCCGTATCGCCGAGATCGGGGCCGCGTCGTCGAAACCCTTGGCGGCCTCCCACGGATAGCCCTTGTCCTTGGCGGCGTTCTGCAGGTCGCGCCGGGTCATGTCGACGCCGACCGCATAGCCGAACACCAGGCCCAGCGCGCTGTCCACCGGCACGTCCGCGCCGCCGGCCTTCAGCGCCACCACCAGCTCGACCTCGTGGTGCAGGTTGGCGGTTCGCGGCGGATAGGCCACGTCGCGGCCCGGCGGGACGATGGCGTCAGCGGGCTTGGCGAAGAAGAACGGCGGGTCGCGGTCGTCGCCGCCCATTTCCACCCGGTGGGCGTGATAGTTGCGGCCGACACAGAGGATGCGCCGCACCGGGAACGCCCCGGCCTGGCCCTCCACGGGCACGGCGACGACGGCGGGCGGGTCGAAGGCGAACTGGCTCATGGGTGGGGATTAAACCCGCGGCCACGCTTTCCGCACCTGGTTTTTGAGCTCACCGCTCTCCGGTGCGACGCCGGATTGACAACCCATACCCACGCCGGCTCTCCCTTCCCACGTCGCAAGCTCCGAAGGACGACCCGATGACCGCCGCCGCCAAGGGACCCCTCGCCGACCTTGTGGTGATCGAGATGGGGACGCTGATCGCCGGTCCCTTCTGTGGCCAGATCCTGGGGGACTTCGGGGCAGAGGTGATCAAGCTCGAGGACCCGAAGGTGGGCGATCCCATGCGCCAGTGGGGCCGCAGCCTGCCCAAGGGACACTCGCCCTGGTGGCCGGTGATCGGCCGCAACAAGAAGTCCGTGGGTCTCGACCTTCGCACGCCCGAGGGCCAGGAGATCGCCCGGACCCTGATCGCCAAGGCGGACGTGGTTGTGGAGAACTTCCGGCCGGGCGCCATGGAGAAGTGGGGCCTTTCCTACGAGGCCCTGTCGGCGGAAAACCCCGGGCTGGTCATGGCCCGGGTCTCCGGCTTCGGCCAGACCGGTCCCTATTCCCAGCGGGTTGGCTACGGCCTGATCGGCGAGGCCATGGGCGGCCTGCGCTACGTCACCGGCGAGCCCGACCGGCCGCCGGCGCGCGCCGGCATCTCGATCGGCGACAGCCTGGCGGCCATGCACGCGGCGATGGGCGTGATGATGGCGCTCCACGCCCGCGAGCGGTCCGGCCGTGGGCAGGTGGTCGATGCGGCCCTCTACGAGAGCGTGCTGGCGGTAATGGAGAACCTGGTCACCGAGTACGACATCACCGGCTATGTGCGGGAACGGTCGGGCTCGGCCCTGCCGGGGATCGCGCCCTCCAACGCCTACCCCTGCGCCGGCGGCGATCTGATCCTGATCGGCGGCAACGGCGACAGCATCTATGCGCGGCTAACCAAGGCCATGGGGCGGCCCGACCTGAAGAGCGACCCGAAGTTCGTCGATCACGCCAGCCGGGGCGTGAACCAGCGCGAACTCGACGAGATCATCGCGGGCTGGACCAGCGAGCGCACCCTACCGGATCTGCTGGAATTGCTCGGCGCGGAGGGCGTGCCGGCCAGCCGCGTCTACCGCGCGCCCGACATGCTGGAGGACCCGCAGTTCGCCGCCCGCGAGTCCATCGTCACGACCGATCACCCGGTGTTCGGCGAGATCCGCATGCAGAACACCTTCCCCAGGCTCTCAGACACCCCCGGCGCCGTGCGCTGGCCCGGCCCAGCGCTTGGCGCCCATACCGACGAGGTGCTGCGGGCCCGCGCCGGGCTCACCGATGCGCGGATCGCCGCGTTGCGGGACAAGGGTGTGGTCTGATCGGACTACGGACGGTCCGCGACCTGTGCCGCGGACCGCGCGAGGAAATAGGGTCGCGTGTAGCGGGCGATATCCCTTGGGCCGCCGGACCGGCCCCCGCGGATTGGTCCGCGGGTCTCCTGGGAACGTTTCTACAGCCCTGCTACAGCCAAGCCGAGGCGGCGCCTTGTCTCAGGGGGTGCGTCAGGTTGACTTCAGCAGCTCGGCGACGGCGGCGGCGACCTGGGTGACGTCGTAGGGTTTGCGGATCACCGGCGCATTGAACCCGCCGGGCGCGCCGGCCGCCTCGCCGTAGCCGGTGGCGAAGACGAACGGCACCCCGCGCGCCGCGAGCGCCTCGGCGACCGGCGTCACCGAGCGGCCGTTGAGGTTGGCGTCGAGCACGGCGGCGTCGATCGGCTGGCTGAGCAGCGCCATCGCCTCCTCCAGCTCGTAGGCCGGGCCGACCACCTGGGCGCCGGCTTCCGACAGGCCGAGCTCGAGCTCCAGGGCCAGCAGCACGGCGTCCTCGACGATCAGCACCCGCGCGCCCTTCAGGCTGGTCGGGCCACTGGCCGCCGTGACCGTTTCCACCGTGCGGGCGACGGGCGCCTCGGGCACCGTGTCCGGCCGGGGCGCGAGCGCCTGGGCGCCGGCCCGCAGCCGGGCGTGGACGCCGCCCGGCCGGTATTCGATCACCGTCTCGCCGTGCAGCTCGCGGCCGGTTACCTGCTCCAGCAGGGTGGAGCCGAAGCCCCGCCTGACCGGGGCCGCCACTGTCGGGCCGCCGGTCTCGGTCCATCTGAGCTCGAAGCCGCCGTCACGCAGCGGCCGCCAGCGGATATCCACCCGGCCGGTGTCGACCGAGAGGGCGCCGAACTTCACCGCGTTGGTGGCCAGCTCGTGCAGGCCGAGCGACAGGGCGTTGGCCGCCCGCGGGGTGAGGAACAGTTCCGGCCCCTCCCAGCTGGTCTGCCCCGGCGCCAGCGCGCCGAGCTCGGCGGCGGCCAGGTGATCGATGGCCGCGCCCCGCCAGCGGGCCGCCGTCAGCAGTTCGTTGGCCGACCCCATGGCCTTCAGCCGTCCGCCGAAGGTCGACAGGAAACTCTCCAGGGAGGTGGTGCGCTTGGCGGTCTGGATAGCCAGCGCCTGCACGGTGGCCAGCACGTTCTTCACCCGGTGGTCGAGCTCGGCCATCAGGGTCTGGCGCTGTTCCTCTTCCAGCTTGCGGGCGCTGACATCCTCGACGATCCCCGTCGCCCGGATCGCCCGGCCGGCCGCATCCTTCGTGACGTAACCGACCACCCGCACCCAGACCGCGCGCTGGTCGTCGGACCGCAGGTAACGGAACTCGAGCTGATAGGCGCCCCCGGTCCGCCGATTCTCGATCTGATGGGCGCGCACCCGCTCCAGGTCGTCGGGATGGATATGGGCGTCCAGCGCGCGGCCCCCGCGCGCGGGGGTGTCGCCGGCCGGCGCGCCGGTGATCGCCGCCATCCGATCGCTCACCCAAAGAAGGTCGCGGTCGATGTCATAGCTGAACTCGCCGATCCCCGCCGCCTCGAGCGCGAGCTCAAGGCCCGGGCGTTGCGCATCGGGGCCCTCGTCCTGGCGTGACATGGGTGAAACATAGGGCGGTGCGGAGAAGATCGCGACAGGAACTGTGGGTGATCCACAAGGTTTCACGGACCACGGAGACAATACGGCCCACCTTTCGCCCGGGGCGGAACCGGCCTACGATGCCGGCGTTCAGGCCTGCACTCCCCGGCTCTCCGCCAGGGCCCCTTCTTCGGAGACTTCTCGATGCCCGCCAACGCCGTTGACTATGCCGCCGACGAAACCAAGGCCGCCGTGACCGAGGGCGCCGCCAAGCTGAGCAAGGAAGCGCAGCGGACCTTCGCCGAAGCCACCAAGCGGATCGAGGCCGCCGTGCAGGAGGGCGTCGAACAGCTGCGCGCCCAGAGCCGCGCCTACGCCGACACCGCCGGCCAACAGATCGACCAGGCCCAGCAATATGTGACCGAACGCGTCAAGGAACGGCCGCTCGCCGCCACCGGGGCCGCGCTCGGCGTGGGCGTGCTCATCGGCCTGCTGCTCTCGGCCGGGCGTCGTTGATCTTCAGCCGATTTCTAAGGATGATCGCCGCCATCGCCGCCATCGCGGCGGCGGCGGCTGTCGTCGTCGTGGCGCTGGCCTTCGCGCTCTACGCCGTGGCCCGCGACTACATCGGCCCGGCGGGCGGCGCCGCGGCTGTGGCCGGGGCGGCCGCGCTGATCGCCGTCATCCTGGCCCTGGTGCTGACCCGCAAGGCCAAGCCCCCCAAGCCGGTCAAGGGCGACGACCAGAACCTCACCGCCAAGCTGATCCAGCTGGCCCGCGAGCGGCCGCTGGTGGCGCTGGGCGCCGTGGCCGCCGCGGCCACCGTGGTGATCCGCAACCCCCGCGTCCTGGGCGCGGTGGTGACCGGTCTGCTGGCCAATCGCGCCACCCGCAAACCGCCCGCCTGAGCGCGGAACGCCTACCCGCCTGCGACGTTGATCGGCATGCGCCGCCTCAAGGGCGCGGGTTGGAGAATGCGCCATGCTTAGCTGGGCCCTGACATTCCTTGTGGTCGCCCTGATCGCCGCCGTGCTGGGTTTCACCACCATCGCCGGCGCGGCGATGGGTGTCGCCAAGATCCTGTTCTATGTGTTTCTGGTGCTGTTCCTGGTCTCCCTGGTCATGCACTTCGTGCGCGGCCGTCCAGGTCCGCTGCCGTAGCCGAAGGCGGCCTCCCCCGAACCGCATCGGGCGGGGGAGGTCCCGGCTAAGCCGCTTGCCGGCGCCGATCCAGGGACCAGCTGTGATAGGGTTCGAAGTGCGATCCCGTCCACCCGAGCGCGGCGATGCGGATTTCGGCATCCTCTATTTCGATCACATTGAAGCCGGGCGGCACGCCGCGTTCACGCAGCGACAGCGTGCCCGCGCCCACCGCGTGGGTGCGCCGGTCACCGCAGGGATAGGTCCAGGCGAAGGGCGCGTGGATGTGGCCGGACAGCACCAGGTCCACCCGGGCCTCGGAGAAGGCGCCGGCCGCCTTCGGCCCGCCCCAGACCCGGGCCGTCATCGGGCCGCCGATCATCTCGGTCAGCGGATGGTGGCAGGCGACGATGCGCACGCAGTCGGGCGCGGCCTCCTCGAACCAGTCCACCGCCGCTCGCACCTGGCGCGCGGCGATCTGGCCCTTCGACCAGTTGAGCCTGGGCTGCGCGCCGCGCGCGGTGTTCAGGCCGCGCACCGCGAAGCCGCCGCCCAGGTAGGTCTGAGCGGGCGCCGCGCCGATGGCGCGCTCAAAGCGGCGGAAGGGCGCGAATATCCGCTCGGCCCAGGCGAGGTAGGGCGCGTCATGGTTGCCCGGCGTGACCAGCTTCGGTCCCCGCAATTGCTCCAGAAAGGTGGCGGCCGCCTCGAATTCGGCGATCTCGCCATAGCGGGTCAGGTCACCGGTCACCACGCTGAGGTCGAAACGCCCCGCGTTGACGTGCTGGGCGGCGGCGCTCACCGCCGCCGTGTTTTCGCCGCCGAAGTGGATGTCGGACAGGTGAGCCAGCCGGATGGTCACGCCTAGACGTCCTTCGGAAGCGCCAGGATCCGCGCCAGCTTCGGAACATAGCGGACCTCGGCCAGGGATTTCAGCTTCACGGACTCGCCATCCAGGATCGCCGGAATGCCGTGGGCGGCCCAGATGTGCGCCGTCCTGCAAAGCTCCACATCCACCGCCGCGGCGTTACGCCAGCCGCCGACCAGCGCCTGGAAGCCAAGCTTGAGCACGTCCGCGGCCCCCGATACATCCAGCGCGGAGGCCTCCAGCGCCGCGGCGTCGTCGGCCAGCGCCCGGCTGGTGAGCGGGCACATGAAGATCAGCGCCTCGGCCTTCTCGCGCTGCCCCGCGTCCAGGCTGTAGCGCAGGCGGCCGGAGAAGGCCCTGTTCAACGCCCGCCTGGCGCGCGCGATGGCGAGCCTGGGCTTGCCGAAACGCGCCGCCTCGCGGGCCGGAGCCCAGAGCGCCGGGGCGCCCAGGATCGCCGCCACCATGAACCTGTGGCCCTCGACCTCGCCGCCGCCGATGGAGCGCGTCTCGCCCTGGTCCAGAGCCAGTTCCAGAGCCTGGCGCCACGAGCGCTGGCCATAGACGGCGTGCGGCAGCATGTTCATCGTCCCGCCGGGCAGGGGCGCGATGACCGGTCCATCGGGGCCGGCCAGCTCGGCCGCGGCGCGGGCGGTGCCGTCGCCGGCCAGGATCACCAGCAGGTCGGGGCCCGCGTCGACGGCCGCGCGCAGGCAGTTGGTCAGGTCGTTCTTCTCGGGCGCGCAGACGTGGGCGCTCAGCCCCCGCTCAGCCAGCATCTTCTCGATCTCGGCCGGAGCCGCCGGGCCGACACTGCCCGAGGCGCAGTTGGCGATGACCTCGATCCGTTTGAACGCCCCCATGATTCAGGTCAGCCGGCGGGGGCCGGCTTCGGCTTCACCGCCGCGCCCGCGTCGCGCAGGGATTGGCCGGCCTGGGCGGCGGCGTCGCGAACCTGCGGCTCCGCGCGGTTGACGGCGGAGTTGAGGTTCTCGTCGACCACGCCGCCGGCCCGGCTGAAGGAGCCGTTGATCGCCGCCAGGCCCAGCAGCACCACGCCCACCAGCGCGGCGACCACGGTCAGGGTCATGGCGACGGGATGGCGTTTGCGGCTGGCGCGCTCGTCGCTGCGGCCGCGTTCATAGGCTTCCCGCAGATCGGCCTTTTCGAGGTCGGATGCGGTGGCGTTGCTATCCAGGCGTGCGGCGACCATCGGCTTGCTCCATTGTGTCGGCAGTTCAACGTGGGGCTCCGATGGGGGTTCCGCAGGAACTGTGACGCTTGTATCTGCGTTATGACGAACAGGGGACAAGCAAGGAGAGTCGGGATGATACTCAAGCCATTGATCGCCCTGCTGGGCGCAGGCGCGCTGCTCGCCGGCTGCGCCGACAACCCCCACGCCACCAACACCGCCCTCGGCGGGGCCGCGATCGGCGCGCTCGCAGGCGCGGTGATCGGCAATAACGTCGGCGGCGGCAACGCGCTGGCCGGGGCCGCCATCGGCGCGGCGGCCGGCGGCGCGATCGGCGCGGCCAAGGGTTGCGCCGACACCGGCGGATGCGGCGCCCACAACACCGGCCACCGGCAATACTACGACGAGCGGGCCGGACGGTATTACTACTATGACTCCGCCGCCGGCCGGTACTACTGGGAAGACGGCAGCCCGCGCTGACGGCGGCCCTTCGGTTCGGTAAGGGCGGTCGGACGTTGCTCCGGCCGCCCTTTGTCTTGCGCCTTGGAGGGCCAGAGGATGACGATCGGCAGGACGGCGGTGGTGCTGATGACGGTGGTTGGCCTGAGCGGCTGCTCCACGATGCAGCAGGCCCGGGCGCGGATCGTGCGCGCGCCGGCCCGATGTGTGGACCAGACCGTGCAGATCTATTTCGAGGCGGATTCCGCCGAGGTGACCAAGGAAAGCAAGGCGGTCATCACCGCGGCCGCCCGTGGCCTCAAGACCTGCCGGGTGGCGGGCGTGGACGTGCTCGGGCTGGCCGACGCCACCGGTGACCTGGCCTGCCCCCGAGGGGTGATCCATCTTCAATGTTAGTTCATGGCGGCCTCTGACGCCAAGGGTTGGGTGGGCGAGCGCGCGCCCTCAACGGCTGGCGCGCTCGCCCATGGCACGATGCCG
>CANJXI010000019.1 GCA_947478785.1 Caulobacteraceae bacterium | reverse complement strand
GTGCCCATCATCGCCTTGCCCATCTCGGTCATCACCGTGCGGACGTCGGCGAAGTCGAGGTTGATCAGGCCCGGCAGCACCATCAGGTCGGTGATCGAGCGGACGCCCGAGTGCAGCACCTGGTCGGCCATGCCGAAGGCTTCGGCGAAGGTGGTCCGCTCGTTGGCGACGCGGAACAGGTTCTGGTTGGGGATGACGATCAGGGTGTCGACGTAGCGCTGCAACTCGCCGATGCCGGCGTCGGCCAGGCGCATGCGGTGGCGGCCCTCGAAGTGGAAGGGCTTGGTGACCACGCCCACCGTCAGGATACCGCGCTCGCGGGCGCACTTGGCGATGATGGGAGCAGCCCCCGTGCCGGTGCCGCCGCCCATGCCGGCGGTGATGAACACCATGTGGGCGCCATCGAGATGCTCGCCGATCTCCGGGATGCTCTCCTCGGCCGCGCTCATGCCGATCTCGGGGTGCGCGCCGGCGCCGAGGCCTTGCGTCGCCAGCACGCCCAGCTGGATGCGCCGGTCCGTCTTGGCGAACGCAAGTTGCTGGGCGTCGGTGTTCGCGACCACGAACTCCACACCTTCCAGCCCCGCCTCGATCATGTTGTTGACCGCGTTGCCGCCCGCCCCGCCGACGCCGAAGACGACGATACGCGGCTTAAGTTCAGTCGCGCGCGGTGCTGAAAGTGAAATGCTCATTGGGACCCCTGCGTCCTGCCGAAATGCGTTCCCGAGGGCCCGGCGAAACCTTCGCCGAAGCACACCGGTAAGGATGCGTTAAGTACGCGCCGACACCCTTAATCGAGTGTTAACCGCATAAGCCGAGTCGCCACTCTGTCGAGCTTGGCCGGAAGGAAAAATGCGGCCGCGCCGCCCGGCGCGGGGGCGACGCCGGGGACGCTGCGGCGAGATGACTCAGGCGCGCCAGCTCAGAGGTTGTCGCGCAGCCAGGCGGCGGCCTTGGCGACCGGATTGGCGCGAGGGTCGAGCGGTTCGCGGCGCAGCTTGGAGGACGCCAGCGCCTTGGCGCTGACCGCCTCGCGCGGGCCGAAGGCGGCGCGGTGCAGGATGCCGGCGGTGGCGGTGAACGCGGGACCCGACGCGGCGTCGGCCAGGTGCGGCACCCGGCGCGGCCGGCCCAGGCGCACGGGGCGGTCGAACACCCGCACGGCCACTTCGCGGACGCCGGCCAGCTGGCTCGCGCCGCCGGTCAGGACCAGGCCCGCGCCGGGTTCGATGGGCGCGCCGGAGGCCTTCAGCCGGTCGCGCAGCAGTTCGAGGGTCTCTTCCACCCGGGGCGCGATGATGCCCTTCAGGAGGCTGCGGGGCGCGATCACCGGGCCCGCGCCCGGATCGTCGCCGCGCGGCGGAGCCTCGATCATCTCGCGATCCTCATTGGCCGAGGCGATGGCCGAGCCGTGCAGGGTCTTGATGCGTTCGGCGCCGGCCATGGAGGTCGACAGGCCGCGCGCGATGTCCTGGGTCACATGGCTGCCGCCCACGGGCACGGTCTCGACGTGGACCAGCGAGCCCAGGTTGAACACCGCCGCCGAAGTCGAGCCGCCGCCCATGTCGATGCAGACGGACCCCAGGTCCATCTCGTCCTCCTCCAGGGCGGCGAGCGCCGAGACGAAGGGGGCGGCGACGACGCCGTCGAACTGCAGGTGGGCGCGTTCGACGCAGGCCCCCAGGGTCTGGAACACCGCCTCGGATACCGAGACGACAAGGAGTTCGACGCCAAGGGTGCGGCCGAACATGGCGCGCGGGTCGCGCACCCCGCCCTGGCCGTCCACCGACCAGGCGATCGGCAGGATGTGGGCCGCGCGCCGGCCGGGCAGCTTGATCTGGGCGAGCGCATGGCTGATGGCGCGCAGCAGGTCGTTGTCGGAGATTGGGCGCGCGCCGATGGAGACCCGGCCGGCCACGCGGTTGGAGGTGAGCTGGCCGCCAGCGGTGGCCACCGTCACGCCCTGGACGTTGAGGCCGGCCACGTTCTCGGCGCGCTCGACAGCCTGGGCGATGGCTTCGGACGCCTCATCCAGATTGACGATCGACCCGCCCCGGATGCCGCGTGACTGCACGTAGCCCACGCCACATGTGGTCAAGGTCCGGTCGCCCCGGCGCACGCCGTCGGGCTTCATGATGAAACAGGTGACCTTGGAGGCGCCCAGGTCGACGGCGGCGACGACCGGCGGCCGCACGAGCGCGGCCTTGAGGCCTTCACGGCCGTCCTTCTTGTCGGTCTTCTCGGCCTTGTCGGTCTTCTCGGCTGCGCGCGACGCCAGGGTGAGCATGCTTTCGAACTTCCGTCGGGTTAAAGGCCGTCGGCCGCGAGCTGGCCGGTAAGGACTGGGGTCTGCCGGGGCCTGACGGCCACGACCTCTGGATTGCGCAGGTCGATGCGCTCGAAGCCGAGCTGCAGGATGCGTGAGCGCTGGTCGAGGCGTTCCAGCTGGGTCAGGGCCTCTTCCTCGCCGACCGCGGGCAGCTGGATCAGCGAGCCGTCCTTCATGCGTAGGTCCCAGCGGCGGTCGTCGACCCGCACGACGGCGTCCATCCGCTCCATCAGCTTCGGGCGCTGGGCGATCATCGGCAGGATCTCCGGCGCGTGCTCCGCGCCGCCCTCGCCCACCACCAGCGGAAGCGCGGTGAAGCGGGCGGGATCGGCCTCGGGGATCGTACGGCCGTGGTCGTCGATGACGTAGCTGTGGCCGCCGTGCTGCCAGACGGCGAGCTGGCGGCGCTCCACCACGGCCACCACCAGGGTGTCGGGCAAGAGGCGCACGACACGCGCCTCCTTCACCCAGCCCACGGTCTCGACGCGCTGGCGGAGCGCCTCGAGGTCGAGGCCGAGCAACGGCTGGTTCTTGTAGACGCCGGCCAGCCGGACGATGTCGGCGGTGGCCATCGGCGAGGCCCCCTCCACATGGACGGCCTTGAGGCGGAAGCCCGCCTGGCCGAACTGGCCGTCGATCCCGCGGCCCGTCGCCTCGACCAGATGCTGGCCGCGATGACCGGTGGCCAGCGTCACCGCCCCGGCCAGGGTCAGCACCGAGGCGGCGCCGATCAGGGTCCATTTCGCGGAAAGCCCGCCCGGGCGCGCGGGCGCCTGGGCCTTCGAACGCTGCCTCGAGCTGGGGGGTGATTTGACCTGCGGCCTAGCCTGCCTCTTGGGTCCCCCCCGCACCGCCGCGGGCATACGCGTCCTCCGTGATCCAAAGCACCAGATTGTCGAAATCCACGCCCTGCTGAGCCGCCTGCTCGGGAACGAGCGAAGTGGGCGTCATGCCGGGCTGGGTATTGACCTCCAGAAGGACCAGAACGTCGTTAATATCGTCATAACGCAGGTCCGAGCGGGTAACCCCCCGGCAACCTAGCGCGGCGTGCGCCAATTCCGCCATTCTCAGCGCTTTTTCAAAGGCATGGTGGGGAATATCGGCCGGCACGATGTGTTCCGAACCGCCCTCGCCGTACTTGGCGTCGTAGTCATAGAAACCCGTGCGCGAAATAATGTCGGTGACGGTCATGGCCTTGCCGCCCATCACACCGACCGCGAGCTCCTTGCCGCGGATGTAAGGCTCGATCATCACGTCCTCGCCAAAGGTCCAGGACGGGGCGACGATCTCCTGCGGCGGGCTGTTGGCGCCCTCGAACACCAGGAACACGCCCACCGACGATCCTTCGGCGTTGGGCTTGACCACATAGGGCGGCGCCATGACGTGGTCGGCCGCCGCCTTGAAGCGGTTGAAGAGCCCGCCGCCCGGGACCACGACCCCCGCCGCCGCCAGCACCGCCTTGGCCTTGGCCTTGTCCATGGCGAGCGCCGAGGCCAGCACGCCACAGTGGGTGTAGGGGATGGCCAGCGTCTCCAGCACGCCCTGGACGCAGCCATCCTCGCCCCACTCGCCGTGCAGCGCGTTGAAGCAGACGTCGGGCTTCAGCTTTCCGAGCACCTGGGCGAGGTCGCGCCCCGCGTCGATCCGACTCACCCGCGCGCCCAGTCTTTCCAGCGCGTCGGCGCATTCGCGGCCGGAAACCAGGCTCACCTCGCGCTCGGAGGAGAGCCCGCCCAGCAGGACGGCGACGTGGTGTCCGGATAGCGGCGCGGCCATGGAGCGACTCAGGGGTTGGCTATGAGGGTGTCACGCGGGTGGCTTAGCGCGGCCGCCGGGTCAAGGCGGCATGCGAAAGGCCCCGGCTCATGGAGTCGGGGCCTTGGCTATGTCGTAGACCGCGCGCGACGCGCCCGGTCGGATCAGATCAAGCGGCGATCGCCGAACGACGGCGGCGCAGCATGGCGCCCGCCGTGCCGAAGCCCATGATCATCAGGCTCCAGGTCGCCGGCTCAGGCACGCCGCCGCCGGTCACTGGCGCGTCGTTCACGATGAACCGGATGACCGCCGGTCCGCCGCAGCATTCGCCGTAGGACATGGTGAAGTTGTGCGTGAAGCCGTCACCGGTCACGTTGAACGGCGTGTCGACTTCACCGGTCGGGCCGGGCTCATCGACCACGAGACCGATGCCGTCGATGAAGAGTTGCAGGCCGTCGTCATGTGGGACGACAAACGCGTTATTGCCGACGTTCAGGAACAGGCTGCCGGTGAACAGGAAGGCGGTGTTGTCCAGTACGTGGCCGCCGACGGCGCCGCCAATGCTGGAGCCCAGGAACTCATCGATGGTCGTGACGTCGCTGTTTCCGGTCGAGAAATTCAGCAAAGGCAGGGTGAGCGTCGCGTCGGGCGCACCGAGGAGGCCGGCGCCGGCGATCGTCGCGTTGGTCGCGAAACCGGGCTGGTCAAGCCAGAGCGAAACGTTGATGGACGCCTGCGCGGCGCCAGCAGTGAAGAGGGCGGCCGCGGCCGCGACCCCAAGGATGAGCTTACGCATGATCTAATTCCCGGACCCTGTGTGACTGGTGCGACAGGCCGCCGCATCGCCGGGCGATTGATTTATTATGAACCACGTTCGCAAGCAAGCTCGCCCGGCAGGGGAATTATTTCATCTCAAGCCGGCTCCTGCAGAGGGCTCGCCGAAAGCGTCAGGGCCGGCCGATCCGCTTGATCTCCCAGTCGAGGTCGATGCCGGTCTTCGCCTTCACATCGGCCCGCACCCGGTCGCCCAGGCCTTCCAGGTCGGCGGCGGTGGCGTCCCCGGTGTTGATCAGGAAGTTGGCGTGCAGGGGCGAGAACATCGCCCCGCCGTAAGCCTTGCCCCGCCAGCCCGCCTCATCGACCAGCTTCCAGGAGGAATGGCCCGGCGGGTTCTTGAAGGTCGAGCCGCCGGTCTTCTCGCGGATCGGCTGGGTCTCCTCGCGGCGCGCGGTGATCTCGGCCATGCGGGTCTCGATGGCGGCGGGGTCGTCCGGCGTCCCTTCGAAGAGGCCGCCGGTAAAGACCAACGGCTCGGCCGACGCGCGGGCGGACTTGCGGTAGCCGTACCCCAGCTCGGCGTTGGAGAGCGTCAGCCGCTCGCCGGTGCGGGTCAGGGCATAGGCCTCGACCAGCACATCCTTGGTCTCCGCCCCATAGCAGCCGGCATTCATCACCAGGGCGCCGCCCACCGATCCGGGCACGCCGCGATAGAACTCCAGCCCCGCGATCCCGGCGCGGGCGGCGTCGCGGGCCAGGATCGCGTCCGGCACGGCGGCGCCCGCGAAGATCCGATTGCCGCCCCGCGCCTCGACGCGGTTGAAGCCCCGTCCCAGCCGGACCACGACGCCCTCGACCCCGCCGTCGCGGACCAGGGTGTTGGAGCCGACGCCCAGCGCCGTCACCGGCACGCCGGGCTCCAGCGCCTTGAGGAAATCCGCGAGATCGTCCTCGTCCCTGGGCAGGAAAATCACGTCCGCGGCCCCGCCAACCCGGAACCAGGTGAACGGCGCCAGCGGCTCGTCGCGGAGCAGCTCGCCGCGCACCGCCGGCAGGTCGTCGCGCCAGCTCATTCCGCGGCGATGGCGGTGAGTTCGCCCGGCAACGCATAGGCCCAGCTGGTGATATCACCGGCCCCCAGCAGCACCACGACGTCGCCGCTCCTGGCCTCCTCGCGCACCAGGCGGGCGAGCTCGGCGGGCGCGTCCAGCGCCAGCACGCGGCGATGGCCGTAGCGGCGCAGGCCCTCGATCAGGCCGTCGCGGCTGATCCCCTGCAGCGGCGCCTCGCCCGCCGCGTAGACGTCGGCCACGATCACCACATCGGCGTCGTTGAAGCAGGCGCAGAACTCCTCGAAGAGGTCCGAAAGGCGCGAATACCGGTGCGGCTGGACCACCGCGATCACCCGGCCCTCTGTCACCGCGCGGGCGGCCTTGAGCACCGAGGCGATCTCCACCGGATGGTGGCCGTAGTCGTCGATGATCCGCACGCCGTCGGCAACGCCCGTGGTGGTGAACCGCCGCTTGACGCCCTCGAAGCCGGACAGGCCCTTGCGGATGTCCTCCGCGCTGACGCCAAGCTCGCGGGCCACGGCTATAGCGGCCAGGGCATTCATCGCATTATGGTGCCCGGCCATGGGCAGGTGCAGGTCCTCGTAGCGGATCGGCTCGCCCTCGTGCGGGCGGATCGCCACGTCGAAGCGGCAGCCGTCGGGGCCCATGGTCAGGTTCTCGGCGCGGACCTCGGCCTGCGGGTTGACGCCATAGGTGACCAGCCGGCGGTTCTCCACCCGCGCCGCCACGGCCTGGACTTCCGGATGGTCGGTGCAGACGGCGGCGAAGCCATAGAAGGGGATGTTCTCCACGAAGTCGCGGAAACCCTTCTTCACCGCGTCGAAGTCGCCCCAGTGGTCGAGGTGCTCGGCGTCGATGTTGGTGACGATAGCCACGGTGGATTTCAGCTTCAGGAAGGTGCCGTCGCTCTCATCGGCTTCGACCACGATCCAGTCGCCGGTCCCGACCTTGGCGTTGGTCCCGTAGGCGTTGATGATCCCGCCATTGACCACCGTTGGATCGAGCCCGCCGGCGTCCAGCAGGGCCGCCACCATGGAGGTGGTCGTGGTCTTGCCGTGCGTGCCCGCGACCCCGACCGAGAATTGCAGCCGCATAAGCTCGGCCAGCATCTCGGCCCGGCGGACCAGCGGCAGGCGCCGCTCGCGGCCAGCCTGCATCTCGGGGTTATCGGCCTTGACCGCGGTCGAATAGACGACGGCGCTCGCGCCCTCCACATGGGCCGCGTCATGGCCGATGAAGATCCGCGCGCCCAGCTGCTCCAGCCGCTCGGTGTTGGCGGACGCCTTGGCGTCCGAGCCCTGCACCGTGTAGCCGATCCGCAGCATGATCTCGGCGATCCCGCTCATGCCGATCCCCCCGATGCCGATGAAGTGCACGGGGCCGAGATCGAAGGGCATGGGGCGGCGGGTCATGGGCCTAGGGCTAGCCCATTCGCTCGGCGGGGGAAATATCCCTATCCTGGCGACATCAGCCCGCCTGCCCCGCATATTCTTTCATCAGGCCCTCGTAGGCGTCGTCCGGCGGGAAGCCCGTGAAGCTGTGAACCGCCGGCGTGGTCGCCCAGGGGAGCTTCTCGGCGGTCATGGTCTCGACGAAGGGCGTGCAGGCCTGGCCCTCGTCGAATATCGTGGGCCGCACATTGACGAACCAGTCCATGCCGTGGGGACGCGTGAACAGCCAGCTCATGCAGTGGGGACAGAAATAATGCCGGTTGGGGCCGTGCAAGGCGCCGATGACCGGCTCACCCCGTGTTACCGCGAAGCCTTCCGCCGGGATCGCCGCGCTCAGCGAGAACGCGCTGGCGGTCAGCCGCTGGCAGCCCCGGCAATGGCAGGCGACGGTCAGGATCGGCGGGGCGCTGACCTCGAAATGAATCTGCCCGCAAAGGCAGCGGCCGGTCCACGGAAGGCTTGGTTGCATGCTCGTCTCCCGAGGCGGCAACGTCAGGCCCGCGCCGTCTGTTCCACCACGTCGGCCAGGCGTTCGGCGGCGTCGGGAATGGCCACCGAGCGCGAGGCCGCGGCCATGCGCGCCAGCCGGGCCGGGTTGCCCAGTAGCTTCTCCAAAGCGCCTGCGAGGCTCTGGACGGTGAGCTGGCTCTCGCGGGCCACCTCGGCGCCGCCGACGTCGGCCAGGAATTTGGCGTTCTGGCCCTGGTCGTCGTCGAGCGCGATGGCCAGGGGCACCAAGATAGCGGGCTTGCCGGCCACCGCGAACTCGCAGACCGAGCCCGCGCCGGAGCGGCCGATCACCAGGTGGGCCGAGGCCAGGCGGCCGGCCATGTCGCGGAAGAAGGGGGCGATCTCGGCCTGGACCATGGCGTTGGCGTAGGTGCGCCTGGCGATCTCCATGGAGTCCGGCCGGGTCTGTTGCTGGATCGACAGGCGCTGGCGCAGATGTTCCGGCAGGGCTGCGATGGCCTCGGGAACCAATTCCGAGAGCAGACGAGCGCCCTGGCTGCCGCCGGTCACCAGGATCCGGATCGGCCCCTGTTCCGTGGGGGGATCGTAGGGAACGGCGGCCAGCGCCCGGATCGGCGGGCGCACCGGGTTGCCGACCCGGAAGGCGCGGGCCGCGACCTTCGGCGGGGCCTTCATCAGCGTCGGGAAGGCGCAGGCCACGGTGCGCACGTGGCTGGCCAGCATGCGGTTGGCCCGTCCCATCACAGCGTTCTGCTCGTGGATCACGGTGGGGCGACGGTCGAGGATCGCGCCGATCAGGGCCGGCGCGGACGGATAGCCGCCAAAGCCCACCACGACATTGGGGCCGATCTCGCGGAAAGCCTTGCGCGCCTGGACCACGCCGTGGGCGACCGCGATGCCGGCGCGCAGCATGCCGATGGGATCGCCGCGCCGCCAGGTCGCCGCCGACAGCCCGATGCGCCGCTCGGCCGGGAAGTCCTGGGCAAGCCCCGCCACCCGCTCGTCGGAGGCCAGCACGATCGACCAGCCGCGCGCCATCAGCGCTTCCGCAAGGGCCTGGGCCGGAAACAGGTGGCCGCCGGTACCGCCCGCCGCGACGACGCAGATCTTGCGCATCAGGTGTAGGCGCCGGCCTTGGCGAGGCCTTCGCTTGCGGTGTAGGCGCCGGGTCGCCGGCGGGTGATCGCGAGCGCCATGCCCAGCGTCAGCCCCATGGCCAGCATGGACGAGCCGCCATAGCTGATGAACGGCAGGGTCATGCCCTTGGTCGGGATCATGTTGAGGTTCACCGCCACGTTGATGAAGGCCTGCTGGCCGACCAGGACGAACAGCCCCGCCGCCGCCACCTGCTCGAAGGGGTCGTTGAGTTTCATGGCGCGATAAAGGCCGCGGATCACCACGAAGCCGAAAAGCGCGATCAGCAGCAGGGTGAAGATCAGGCCGAATTCCTCGGCGCCGACCGAGAGCGCGAAGTCGGTGTGCAGGTCGGGCACGTGGCGCTTCATGACGCCCTCGCCCGGACCCCGGCCGAAGAAGCCGCCGGCGGCCTGGGCGGCGGCCGCGGCGTCCACCTGGTGGGTGTCGGCCTTGTCCGGCGACAGGAATCGGTCGACGCGGCTGGCCACGTGCGGGAACAGGAAATAGGTCGACGAGAGGCCCGCGACCGCCACCGCGCCCAGGCCCATGACCCAACTGATCGGCACCCCCGCCATCCAGAAGGCCGCTCCAAAGGCCACGGTGATCAGCACCGTCTGGCCGATGTCGGGCTGGATCAGCAGCAGCGCCACCGAGATCGCGTAGAGGCCGAAGGCGATGGAGACGCCGGGCACCCCGTCGCCCTTCTGGCCCTCGGCGAACATCCAGGCGACCAGGATCACCAGGGCGGGCTTCATGAATTCCGACGGCTGCAGGCTGAACCCGCCGAACTCGAGCCAGCGGGTGGCGCCCTTGGCGCTGTGGCCCAGGAACGGCAGCGCGATCATCACCGCGATGGCGACCAGCCAGATCGCGAAGGCGCTGCGCCGGACGCTCTTGACCTCGAGCATCGACATGCCGACCAGGATCACCACCGCGAGCGCGGCGAAGACGCACTGGCGGACCGCGAAGTGAAACGGGTCGCCGATGTTCATGCGCGCCGCCGCCGCCGGGCTCGCCGAGAAAGCGATGACCACGCCGATGGCGATCAGCAGGGCGACCACCCCCAGCATCCAGCGGTCCACCGTCCACCACCAGACGCCGATGGCCGTGCGGTCGGAGCGGGCGAAGGCGTGCGCCTGGTTGACCTCGGAGGGAAGGCTCATGCGGCTCCCCGCGCTGAATGGGCCAGGCGCTGCACGGCGGCGCGGAAGGCCTCCCCCCGCGCCTCGAAATCGGCGAACTGGTCGAAGGAGGCGCAGGCCGGCGAGAGCAGGACGACGGCCTCATGGCCCGTCGCCGAGGCGTCGGCGAAGGCCTGGGCGACGGCGACATCCATGGTCCCGGCCTCCACCGTCGAGACCTTGCCCCTCAGCACCTGGGCGAAGGCCGGCGCGGCCTCGCCGATCAGATAGGCCTTGGCGACCCGGGGGAAGAGATCGGTGAGCGCGTCGATGCCACCCATCTTCGGCTGGCCGCCGGCGATCCAGAAGACCTTCGGATAGCTCGACAGCGCCTGGCGCGCGGCGTCGGTGTTGGTGGCCTTGCTGTCGTTGATGAACTTCACCTTCCCCAGCCTGGCCACCGGCTCCATGCGGTGCGCCAGGCCCGGGAAGCTCATCAGATGCTCGGCGGCTTCCTCGGCGGGGATGCCAAGGCCCTTGGCGGCGGCGTAGGCGGCCGCCGCGTTCTGCCAGTTGTGGCGGCCGGGCAGCGAGCGGGCGCGGTTGAGGTCGGCCACCTCGATGGCGCGCTCGCCTGTCGCGTCATAGAGCACGCCCTGCAGCACATAGACGCCTCGGCCCATGGCCTTCGACGCCGAGATCGGCACGATGGTGCGCCGGTTGGCGGCGGTGATCTCGGTGCAGATCCGCTGGCCCCAGCTGTCGTCGACGCCGATCACGGCGGTGTCGCCCTTGCCCTGGTTCATCAGGATGCGCCGCTTGGCCGCGACATAGCCGTCCATGTCGCCATGCCGCTCCAGGTGGTCGGGCGAGATGTTGATGATGATGGTGACGTCGGCGTGCAGGCTGGAGGTCAGGTCGAGCTGGTAGGAGGAGAGTTCCAGCACATAGACCGCGCCGCCGTGCATGTCCTCGAGGTCCAGGACGCCCACCCCGATGTTGCCGCCGATGCGCACGTCGCGGCCGGCCTGGGCGCAGATGTGGCCGACCAGCGCCGTGGTGGTCGACTTGCCATTGGTGCCGGTGATGGCGACGATCTTCGGGCGCTTGTGCTCGGGCGCGGCGTTCACCGTGCGGGCGAAGAGTTCCATGTCACCGACGATCTCGACCCCGGCCTCGCGGGCCCGCTCGACCGCCCAGTGCGGGGCGGGATGGGTCAGCGGCACGCCGGGCGACAGCAGCAGGGCGTCAAAGCCCGACCAGTCGGCGGTGGTCAGGTCGGTGAGCGCGAAGCCCTCGGCCGCGGCGGCGGCGCGGGCGGCGGGCCGGTCGTCCCACAGCACGACCTTGGCGCCGCCGGCCGACAGCGCGCGGGCGGCCGTCAGGCCCGTGCGGGCCAGGCCGAACACCGCCACCGTCTTCCCCTCGAAGCCGCGGACCGGGATCATGGCGTGCGCATGCTCCCTACCTCAGCTTCAGGGTGGCCAGCCCGAGCAGGGCCAGCATGATCGAGATGATCCAGAAGCGGATGACGATGGTCGATTCCGACCAGCCGAGCTTTTCGAAGTGATGGTGCATCGGCGCCATCAGGAAGATCCGCCGGCCGGTCCGCTTGAACCAGGCCACCTGGATCACCACCGAGAGCAGTTCGGCCACGAACAGACCCCCGACGATGCCCAGCACGATCTCGTGGCGGGTGGCCACGGCCACGGCGCCGATGCCGCCGCCCAGCGCCAGGGAGCCGGTGTCGCCCATGAAGATCCTGGCGGGGGGAGCATTGTACCAGAGGAAGCCCAGGCCCGCCCCGATCATCGCCCCGCAATAGACGGCCACCTCGCCCACGCCCGGTACGAAGTGGAGCTGCAGGTAGTTGGCGAAGACGAAGTTGCCGACCAGGTACGCGATCAGGCCGTAGGCGGCCGCGGCGATCATCACCGGCACGGTGGCCAGCCCGTCGAGGCCATCGGTGAAGTTAACCGCGTTGGCGGCGCCCACGATGATGAAGGCCCCGAACAGCAGGTAGAACCAGTGGAAGTTCAGCAGCAGCTGCTTGAACACCGGGAAGCTCACCGAGGTCAAAAGGCCCGGCGCCTCGGGCGCCTTGGGCGCGAAGGCGATGATCAGCGCCACCGCCGCCATGGCGATCGCGGCTTCCAGCACCAGGCGCAGGCGCCCGGATATGCCGTCCGAGCTCTGCTTGGTGACCTTGGCGTAGTCGTCGAGGAAGCCCAGCGTCCCGTAGCCCGCGGTCACCACCAGGACGGCCCAGACATAGACGTTGGACAGGTCCGCCCAGAGCAGTGTGCCGATCAGCAGCCCGGCCAGGATCATCACCCCGCCCATGGTCGGCGTGCCGGCCTTCTCGATGACGTGGCGCTGGATGCCCTCGGCGCGGATCGGCTGGCCCTTGCCCTGCTTGGCCTGCATCCAGCGGATGAAGCGCGAGCCCATGGCCACCACGATCAGCTGCGCCGTGAATAGCGACATGCCGGTGCGGAAGGTCAGGTACTTGACGAGGTTGAGCACGGGAACGTGCCCACCCGCCGACAGCTGTTCGTACAGCCAGTAGAACATCAGCCGGCCCCTTCGCGGACGTCGAGACGAGCCAGGGCCTGGGCGATGAGCCCAGCCTTCGATCCGTTCGAGCCCTTCACCATCACCAGGTCGCCGGCCTCTATGGACCGGGCGGCCAGCGGCGCGAGTTCCGCCGCGGTTTTGGCGTAGCCGCCGCGCCGAGTCGCAGGAAGGGCGTCCCACAGCGATTTCATCAGGGGTCCACAGCAAAGCACGACATCGACGCCCGCGGCCTCCAGGGGCTGCGCCAGCGCGGCGTGGAAGGCCGGGCCGTCCTCGCCCAGCTCCAGCATGTCGGTGAGGATCGCGATGCGGCGCCCGACGGCGGGCCGAGCGCCCAGGGTGGCGATCGCCGAGGCCATCGAGATCGGGTTGGCGTTGTAGCTCTCGTCGATCAGGGTGAAGGCGCCGCGGGCGAGTTGGACGGTCTTCTCGGCGCCCCGGCCCTCCAGCGGCTCGAACCCGCCCAGCGCGGCCAGGCCATCGGCGAGGCCCACGTCCAGCGCCTCCAGCATCAGCAGCACCGCCATGGAATTCATGCCCCAGTGGGCGCCCGTCTGCAGGATCGGGAAGTCCAGCGGCTGACCGCGCAGACGGGCTTGCACCACCGCCCGCCCGTCGCTGGCCTGGAAGCCGAGGAGCTGCGCGTCACAGTCCTTGGCGGCCCCGAAGGTGCGCACCTCGGCCCCGGCGTTCAGGGCCTCGGCCTTCAGGAGGTCGAACCAGGCGTTGTCGGCGTTCAGGACCGCCACGCCGCCAGGCTCAAGGCCGGCGAACACCTCGGCCTTGGCGCGGGCCACGCCGGCCTCGCCATCGGGGAAGTTCTCCGTGTGGACGGGCCCCACGGTGGTCACCACCGCCGCGTGGGGTTTCACCATGCGCGCCAGCGGGCGGATCTCATCGGCGTGGTTCATGCCGATCTCGAACACCGCGCGGGCGGTCTCGCGCGGCATGCGGGCGAGCGTCAGCGGCACCCCGATGTGGTTGTTGTAGGACTTCACCGACGAATGCGCCCGGCCGGCGAGCCTGAGGCCCGCCATGATCGCCTGGGTCACCGAGGTCTTGCCGACCGATCCGGTGACCGCCCCGCGCTTGGCCTTGGCGGCGCGGTTGCGGGCGGCGATGCCCAGGCGCTCCAGCGCCGTCAGGGTCTCGTCGGCGATGATGATGGGCAGGCCGACCTCGCGCGAGACCAGGGCGCCGGCCGCGCCCTTGTCCAGCGCCTGGGCCACGAACTCGTGGCCGTCGCGCACGCCGTCCAGGGCCACGAACAGGTCGCCGGGCTCGAGCGTACGGGTGTCGATGGAAACGCCGCTGGCGCTGAACGCATGGCCGAGCCTGCGCCCGCCGACCGCCTGGGCGACCTCGTCGGAGGTCCAGAGCGGCTCAGCCATGGACCAGCTCCAGGGCGCTCATGGTCTCGGTGACATCGTCGAAGGGGTGGACCACGTCGCCCACGGTCTGGCCCTGTTCGTGGCCCTTGCCGGCCACCACCAGGATGTCGCCCTCGCCCATCAGCTGCACGGCGGCGCGGATGGCCTCTCGGCGGTCGCCGATCTCCTTCAGTCCCGCGACGCCGGCCATGACCTCGGCGCGGATCGCGGCGGGGACTTCGCCGCGCGGGTTGTCGTCGGTGACGATGGCGACGTCGGCCAGGTCCGCGGCGATCCGGCCCATGATCGGACGCTTGGTGCGGTCGCGGTCGCCGCCGGCCCCGAACACCACGATCAGCTTGCCGCGCGCGTGCGGGCGCATGGCCTGGAGCACGGTCTCCAGCCCGTCCGGCGTGTGGGCGTAGTCCACATAGGCCTCGCCGCCCCGCGAGCCCGCGCCGACACGCTGCAGCCGGCCAGGCGCGCCTTCGAGGGTTTCCAGCCCCGCCAGCGCCTGTTCGACGCTCAGGCCGGCGGCGATGCAGAGACCAGCGGCGACCAGCGCGTTGGAGGCCTGGAAGGCGCCGGCCAGCGGCAGGCGCAATTCGTAGCTGTTCCCACGGATGACCACCTTCAGCCGCTGGCCGTCCGGCAGCAGCGTGCGCTCGGCCAGCCGAATGCCCTGGCTGTGCTGGCCGACGCTCATCACGCTCTGGCCGGCGCAGACGGCGGCGGCGGCGAAGGCCGGGTAACTGTCGGACTCGCCGTTCAGCACGGCGGTGCGGCCGCGCGCCAGCAGGGTCTCGAACAGCCGCAGCTTGGCGGCGCGATAGGCCCCCATGGTGCCGTGGTAGTCCAGGTGGTCCTGGGTGAGGTTGAGAAATCCCGCCGCGGTCAGCTTGACGGCGTCGAGCCGGCGCTGGTCGATGCCGTGGGAGGAGGCTTCCAGGGCCAGGTGGGTGACGCCCTCGCCCGCGACCCGGGCCAGCAGCTCCGCCACGTCGGCGGCGTCGGGGGTGGTCAGGCCGGGCGGGGTGATCTGCTCGTCGGCCATGCCGGCCACGCTGATCCGCACGCCGAGCGTGCCCATGCTTGCGGCCTTGTACCCCGCGCTGGCGAACACCTGCCGGCAGAACGCCGCCACCGAGGTCTTGCCGTTGGTGCCGGTCACCGCCACGCAGGTGGCCGGCTGTTTGCCCCAGAAGGCTCCGGCCGCCAGGGCGTAGGCCCGGCGCGGGTCGGTCGCCGTCACCAGGGGGACCGGCAGGCCCTCGATCTCGCGTCCCGCAAGCACCGCCGCGGCGCCGGCCTGAACCGCGCGCGGCGCGAATTCCCGCCCGTCCACCTTGGCGCCCGGCAACGCCGCGAACAGGAACCCCGGCCGGACCTTGCGGCTGTCGGCGGTGACACCCGCGATCTCCGGGTCCGAGGCCAGGTCGCGCTGGACGAGGTCGGAGAGCTTCATTCGTCAGCTCCCGCCGCCGCCAGCGCCACTTCCGGCGGGGTGAAGGGGTAGGTGTCGGCCCGGCGCTGCACGCCGAGGAACGGGGCGATCCGCTCGATCACCTTGCCGACCGCCGGCGCCCCGACCCAGCCGCCGGTGGAGAAGCCGTAGCTCTTGGCCGTGGCGTGCGGTTCGTCCATCAGGATCAGGACGAAGTAGCGCGGTGCGTCGAGCGGTCCGTCGGTAGGGAAGACGGCGGCGAAGGAGGAGACCTGCTTGGTGTGGCTGTAGCCGCGCTCGGCGGGTTCGTACTTTTCGCCGGTGCCGGTCTTGCCGCCGACGTTGAGGCCCGGGACGTTGGCCTTGCCGCCCGAGCCGCAGGGGCAGCTGACGTTGGCGCGCATGATCTGCAGCATGGTGGCCGCCGTCTTCTCCGAGACGATCCGCGGACCGTCGACCTTGGCGCCCGGCGGGAGCTTGTGGATGGTCAGCGGCAACAGATGTCCGCCGTTCAGGATGCCGGAATAGGCCCGCACCAGGGCCAGCGGACTGACGTTCATGCCGTGGCCGAACGAGGTCGAGGCGATGGCGTCCTCGTTCCAGATCTTCGGCGTCAGCGGGCGGGCGGATTCGATCAGCTCGACCTTGGCGGTCTCGGTCAGCCCGAATGCCTTGAAATAATGGCTGAGCCGTTCGACGCCGATGGCCTCGGCGAGCCTGGCCGTGCCGATGTTGGAGGAGTGCTGGAACACCTCCACCAGGGTCAGGATCTTATGGGTCGCGTGATAGTCGTGGATGGTGCGGTAGCCCAGGTGGAAGTCCTGGCGCGCGTCGAAAGTCGAGGCCGGCGTGGCGACCCCCGAATCCAGGCCGATCGCCACGGTAAAGCCCTTGAAGGTCGAGCCCATCTCATAGACGGCGCCGGCCGCCCGGTTGAGGCGGGCGTCGAGGCTGGCCTTCCCCGGCTGGTTGGGATCGAAGGTGGGATAGCTCGCCATCCCCAGGATCTCGCCGGTGTGGACATTGACCACCACGCCCACCGCGCCCTTGGGCGTGAACTCGGCCGCGGCCTTGTAGAGCTCGTCCTCGAGGGCGGCCTGCACGCGCAGGTCGATGGAAAGCGGCACCGACCCGTGGGTCGCCACCGCGTTGCGGATGTCCTCGTTGAAGGCGGCCTCGGCGCCGGCCAGACCCTCGCCGCCTGAGTCGGCGAAACCGATCATGTGGGCGGCCGTGTAACCCAAGGGATAGACCCGGCGCTGTTCCGGCTCGAAGCTGACGCCGGGCAGGCCCAGGTCGTGGATCCTGCCGCGCGCCTCGGGCGTCAGGCCGCCGATCAGGAAGGTCCGGCGCCCGGCGCGCAGCGCGCGTTCCAGCCGGTCGCGGGTCAGCTCCGGCAGGGCGGCGGTCAGCGCCGCGCGCGTCTCGGCGGTGTCCCAGATTTCGCGCGGGTCCACATAGAGGCCGTAGTGCAGGAGGTCGGCGGCCAGCATCTGGCCATTGCGGTCCACGATATCGGCCCGCGCGGCGCCCATCGGGGCGGTGTAGGCGTCGCCCTTGCCGGCGTCGGAGAACAGCGCCGCGTGGGTGGCCCCGATGGCCAGCGTCAGGAAGCCCGCGCCGAACAGGGCCAGCACGAAGAAGATGCGGATGCGGGTGTCGTCCTCAGCCTTGCCGGAGGCGCGGGCCCGCTCGAAGGCGTGCTCCAGGCGCCAGACCATCGCCGCCAGCCAGCGGGAGATGGGCGAGGACCCCATGGCGCCGAGACCCAGGCTCATCGGGCGGGCTCCGCCACGTGGGGCTCGACCACGACCGGCGCGGCCGGCGGGGGCGCCGTGACGCCCGGCACGTAGGCGGGATCGGGCGACGGGTCGATCGGCTTGGCCGGCGCCGGCGGCGGGTGGGTCGCCGCGGAGGCCAGGGCGTCCGTGGTGATCTCGTGCTTGATGGAGACCGGGGCCAGCCCCAGGTAGGTCTCCGCCAGGTGTTCGATCCGGGCCGGCTGCTCCAGCCGGGCGTTCTCGGCCTGCAGCAGGCGGATGCGGGCCCGCTCCGTCTCGATCTGCTTTTCGACCTGGGCGATCTCGGCGCGCTCGCTGCCGGCGATGGTCTTGGCCAGGTAGAGGCCCAGGATCAGCGCGGCCAGCAGGCCCACCGCCACCAGGTCCACCAGCCGGAACCCCCGGACCCTGCGCGTCAGCACGCTCATGCCGCTTCCCTCCAGACGGCCGCGTCCGTGCGCACCGCCGCCCTCAGTTTCGCCGAACGCGCTCGGGGGTTGGCCGCCAGCTCCGCCGCCGACGCCGTGCGGGCGCCTTTGAACAGCAGCTGGAAGCTGGGCGCCCCGGCGGCTTCCACCGGCGGGGCGTGGCGCGATCCCGCCGGCGTTCTACCCGCTCGCACCGTCAGGAAGGATTTGACGATTCTGTCTTCCAGCGAATGGAACGTGACGACGCAGAGGCGCCCACCGGATTTCAGTGCCCGCTCGGCCGCCACCAACCCGGCTTCCAGCTCGGCCAGCTCCTCGTTGACCGCGATGCGGATCGCCTGGAACGAGCGGGTGGCCGGGTGGACCTTCGCCCCGCGGCGGCCGCCCAGGGTCTTCTCGATGAACTCCGCCAGCTCCAGGGTGCGGGTGAACGGCGCTTCCTCGCGCCGGCGCGCGATGGCGCGCGCGATCCGCCGGCTCTCGCGCTCCTCGCCATAGACGAACAGGATGCGGGCGAGCTCGGCGGGCTCGGCGCCATTGACCAGATCTGCCGCCGTCTGGCCGTCGGCGGCCATGCGCATGTCCAGCGGACCGTCGCGCATGAACGAAAAACCGCGCTCGGCCTCGTCCAGCTGCATGGACGAGACGCCGATGTCGAAGACCACGCCGTCCACCGCGCCCGGACCGGTCACATCGTCCAGCCCGGAGAAGCGGCTCTCCACCAGGCGGAAACGGTCGGCGGGCAGGCCGTCAGCGTAGCGCGCGGCGGACGGGTCGCGATCGAAGGCGATGACGGTGGCGCCGGCGCCCAGCAAGGCGCGCGTATAGCCACCCGCGCCGAAGGTGCCGTCGACCACAGTCTTGCCGGGCGCCGGCTCCAGGGCGTCGATCACCTCGTCGATCAGGACGGGCAGGTGCGGGGCGCTCATGCCGCGCCCCCCAGGCGGGCGGCGCGCTGCTGGGCGCGGAATTTCGGCAGGCCGGCGCGGGCGATCTCGCGCTGGGCCGAGCGATGGGCCTGGAAGGCCTCGCGGTTCCAGATCTGGAAGCGGTCGCCCAGGCCAACGATCACCACCCAGTCGGTGAGACCAAAGGCGTCGCAGAGCATCTCGGGCAGAGTGATCCGGCCGGCGGTGTCGAAGGACAGCCGGGCGAGGCCGCCCAGCACCGAGGTCTCGAGCGCGGTCCGCAGTTCGTCGCCGAACTCCAGCTCGTCGATGACGCCCTTGTAGGTCTCGAACAAGGCCTGGCCGCCGCCCTCGATGCAGTCGGCCTCGATGGAGGGGAAGCAGAAGACGCCGTCGAAGGGACCCGCCGTCTGGGCGCGGAAATCCTGCGGCACCACGATGCGCCGCTTGGCGTCCAACTGTTTCTCGAACGTCGAGAGAAACATACCGCCCCAGCCTTGCCTCCGGCCGGTAAGCCCGGCCCGCCCCATCCCGCTTTCCGGCGCTCCGGAACGGACCGCGTTTGGTTAGCGAAGTGTGACTGGGTTAGCATGGGATTAACTGGGAGACAATGACACCAGACCGCTATTTCGAGCCAATACAAAGGTGTCGCAGGCATTATGGTTAACGAAAATAGCTTATCCACAGAACATACAAGCAACATTATTGATGACTGTGGCGGCGGTGTGAAGGCGATGTGTCGGAAGATGGGACCAGACGGCCTGTAAGCCGGGTTCTGTGCCGCCCGGATCCGAAGATCCGGACATAGGCGATCATTCCTCTGGACCGCCCCTCGCGGGACGGTTCTCGCGACCTACCCGGACCGCTCGGGCCTACGACGGCCCTGCCCGCCTTGCGGCGGGCGCACGGTCCCTATTCGGTCTTGCTCCTGGCGGGGCTTGCCATGCCGTCCCTGTCACCAGGAACGCGGTGGGCTCTTACCCCACCCTTTCACCCTTCCCGCCCTCGAAAGGGAGGAGGTTTGCTTTCTGTGGCGCTATCCCTGGGGTCGCCCCCGGCGGGCGTTACCCGCCGCCATGTCGTCGTGGAGCCCGGACTTTCCTCGACCCCCTTGCGGAGGCCGCGACCGCCCGGCCGTCTGGTCCCCGCGGAACGTGAGCGTTCGGGCCCGCCCGGTCAAGCTCGTGTGACCCGCGCTGGCGGGGCCGCGGGGGATCACCTACATCAGCGCCACAAATGGAGACCTCAATGTCCTTTCGCTCGAAGATCGCCGCGGTGCTGGGCGTCAGCCTGGCGCTTGGCCTACTGATGGTCGAGCCGGCCGACGCCCGGCGGGGCGGAAGCTTCGGCAGCCGTGGCGCGCGGACCTATTCCCAGCCGCGCAGCACCGAGACCTCGCCGGGCTATGTCGCCCCGGTGCAGCGGTCGATGACGCCGCCGCCGGCCGGCGGCTTCCAGCCGGGCGGCGCGGCCTATGTGCCCCGCCCGGGCCAGCCTGGCTATGCGGGGGCGGGCCTCGGCGGCAGCCGCTTCGGCGGCTTTGGCGGCGGGTTCCTGGGCGGCCTCGTCACCGGCGGGCTGATCGGCGGGCTGATGGGTCACGGATTCGGCGGCGGCTGGGGTGGCGGCGTGGGCGGCGGAGGCGGCGGCCTCCTGACCACGCTCATCCAGATCGCCCTGCTCTTCTTCGGGGTGTCGTTCCTGGTGCGCCTGTTCCGCCGCCAGCGCCCGGCGGCCGCCATGCCCTGGGATGGCCAGCCGCAGGCCTATGCCGGCCCATAAGGCTTCGGCGGCGGCGGTTTCGGCGCCTCGCCCGCCGCGACAGCGGTCCCGCCGGGTGGCCCGGCCTGGGAAATTCCCATCACGCCGCAGGACCAGAACGACTTCGAGCGCCTGCTTGGCGACATCCAGACCGCCTTCGGGCGCGAGGATTACGGGGCGCTTCGCGAGCACACCACGCCTGAGGTCGTGTCCTACCTGGCCGAGGAGCTGAGCGAAAACGCCACCCACGGACGGCGCAACGAGGTCAGCGGCACGCGCCTCCTCAAGGCCGACGTCGGGGAGGCCTGGCGCGAGGGCGACACCGACTACGCCACCGCCGCCATGCGCTACGAGAGCATCGACCTGATGCGCGACCGGACCACCGGCGCGGTGCTGTCCGGCGATCCCGACCGGCCCACCGAGACGGTCGAACTCTGGACCTTCGCGCGGCGCGCCGGCGGCCCCTGGAAGCTCTCGGCGATCCAGGCGAACTAGCGGTTCAGCCGCCCAGCCGCAGCAAGGCGATCAGCCGCGCGCGGGTCTCGCCGTCGGCGACGCCGTCGAAGCGCGTCTGCACCCAGTGGCGCTGAAAGGCGCGGACGACGGCGGTGGTGCGGGAATCGAACCTGCCCGACGGCGGCAGGTCGTAGCCGAGGCGGGTGAAGCCGGCCTGCAAGGCGAAGACGGCGGCCCCCTCCTCGCCCTCGGCCAGCGACAGGCCGGGCGCCGGCGGGGGTTCGAACCAAAGGCCGTGGCCGGCCTGCGCCAGCCGCTTCCAGGGGAACAGTTCGCCCGGGTCCTCCTTGCGGTCGGGCGCCAGGTCGGAGTGGCCGATGATGCCGCTGTCCTCGATCGTCCAGCGGCCGCGGATGTCGTCCATCAGGTCGATCACGGCGTCGATCTGGGCGCTGGGGAACGGCCGGTAGCCGAACTCATGGCCCGGGTTGACGATCTCGATCCCCACGGAGCTGGAATTGAGGTCGCGGTCGCCCTTCCACGACCCGGCGCCCGCATGCCAGGCGCGGCGCTCCTCGGGCACGAGGCGGAAGACGTGGCCATCCTCTTCGACAACGTAGTGGGCCGAGACCTTGGCCTCGGGATCGCGCAGGCGCGCCAGCGCCGCCTCGCCGGTCTTCATGCCGGTGTAATGCAGGACGATCTTGTCCGGCGGCGCCTTGCGCGCGTCGAAGTTGGGGCTGGGCGCCTCGATGATGGTCATTGCGCGCGGTTCCGGATGGCCAGCAGCAGGGGCATGACCTGGTTGCGGCGAAGAGCGATGATCAAGACGCCGGACAGCGCGATGGCGCTGCCGATCGCCATGCGCGGGCCGAACGGATCGTGGAAGATCGCCACGCCCAGGGCAATCGTCGCCAGTGGCGTCATCAGGGTCAGCGGCGAGATCAGGTTGGCCTCGTGGCGGCGGATCAGCCCATAATAGATGGTGTGCGCCCCCACCGAGACGACGAAGGCGGAAAACAGCAGGGCGGCTAGGAAGGGCCATCCGGCCGCGATTCCCTTGCCCACCTGGCCCGGCTCGAACAGGGCCGAGAGCAGCACCAGCGGCCAGACCGACACGAAACCCACCCAGGCCTGAAACTGCAGCGGTTTCACCCCCTCGATCTGCTTCATCATCACCGCGCCCAGCGCGCCCGCGCACGCCGATCCGACCACGAAGATCAAGCCCTGGGAGAGCGAGACCCCGCGCGGGTCCCACATCACCGCCAGCACGCCCGCGAAGGCCAGCGCGATCCCCAGGCCCCTGCGCCAATGGATCCGCTCGCCCAGCATCAGCACGGACAGGAGCGTGGTGATCGGCACGGACAGCTGCCCGACCACGGCGGCGGCCGAAGGCGTTGAGGTCTTCAGGCCCATGAACAGCAGCGCGAAGTTGCCCGCCCCCATCAGCAGCGCCACCACCACCAGCCGCCAGCGCGGCCTGGGCATCGGCAACAGCCAGGGCAAGGTCACGGCCGCCACGATGGCGAAGCGCACGGCGGCGTAGAACAGCGGCGGCACGCCAAGGTGGCTGACCAGGTACTTCGAGACGATGTTGTTGAACGCCCAGACCAGGCACACGAAGGTCAGCAGGGCGAAGTCACGCAGCGACATGCGCCCGCTTAAGCCGCATCGGCGCATTGGCGCAACGCGCCAGTCTCAGGAGGTCTCACGCGCCAGCACCCTGCGCACGGCGGGACGAGACCGGACACGCTCGCGGTGATCATGGACCTTGGCGAATTGTTTCGGATCGACCCCGGTCGCCTCGATCCACCCAGCCAGCGTGAAGAGGTAGGCGTCGCAGATCGAATAGGCATCGCCCAGCACCCACGGCCCGCGCAGCATGCCGTCCTCGATCAGCTGGAAGCACGCCGCATAGGTCCTCGGGACCTTTCGGCGCATGTCCTCGAAAGAAGATTCTTCATCGGCCCAGCGGGAGCCGCGGAGTCGATGGGCGTAGGCCACATGCACCGTGGAGCAAAGATAGCTGTTGAAGGCCTGAGCCTGGGCGAAAGCCCAGGGATCGTCGATGGGCGCGAGCCTCGCGGCGGGAAAAGCCTGGGCGATGTAGGCGAGGATCGCCGGGGTTTCGGTCAGGACTCCCTGGCCCTTGATCAGCGCTGGAATCCGGCCCTTCGGGTTGATCGCAAGATATTCAGGACGCGTCTGTTCACCCTCACGCATGTTGAGCCGCACAACCTCGTAGTCCGCCCCGGCTTCCTCAAGAGCGATGTACGACGCCAATGAGCAGGATCCCGGATTGTGGAACAGCTTCAACATTACTCGTCAGCCTCCTTCTCGCGGCTGCGCAGCCAGGCGCGCGCCACCCAGCCCACGCCGATCCAGGCCGCCGCGATCAGCGCCAGCCAGATGGCGTCCCGGCCCACCTCGCCCTTCAGGAGGCGGATGATCGAGCTGCCGGCGAAGGCGGTCAGCACGATCTTCGGAACAATCCCCAGCGCCGTGCCGGTGGCGAAGTCGCGTAGACGCATGGGCGTGACGCCGGCCGCCATGTTGACGACGATGAACGGGGCGGACGGGACCAGGCGGACGATGAAGCTGGCGAAGAAACCGTTGCGGCCGATCAGCCGCATGAACCGGCGCACGCCCTCGCCCGAGAACCGCTCCAGCACCTGCGCCCCCGCCGCCCGGCCCAGGTAGAAGCCCACCAGCGACGAGGCCATGGTGCCGATCCAGCTGTAGGCGAAGCCGGTGACCGGCCCGAAGGCCACCACGGCGGCGGCGATCAGCATGAACTGCGGCACGCCCACGAAGGCCAGTCCCGCGAAGGCCAGCACCGCCACCGGCAGCGCCAGCGGCCCGGAGGCCGCCCCCAGCCAATCCTGCACCGTCGCTTCGCCGTCGAAGCCCAGAACCTGGGCCCCGAACAGGAAGACCATGCCCACCCCGCCGAAGAGGACAAAGGACACCGCCAGCGTCCGCCACGCCTGGGCATCCATGTTGGACAGGACCTGGAAAAGCCGGCGCATCGAGCGTGAGGTCGCCCGTTCGCCCACGCGGGTCAAGCCACGCCGCGATATGCCGGGTTCACCCCACGCGCCGCTTAGGCTAAACCCCCGCCCGTTCATCCAACCCAGAACTCAAGGAGCCCTGCCCGCCATGTCGCTCGAGTCCGCCGCCCTATCCCGCGTCAAGCCGTCCGCGACCCTCGCGGCGGACGCGAAAGCGCGCGAACTGAAAGCCGCGGGCAAGGACGTGATCAGCCTGGCCGCCGGCGAGCCCGACTTCGACACGCCGGACAACATCAAGGAAGCCGCCATCAAGGCGATCCGCGACGGCAAGACCAAGTACACCAACGTCGATGGCATCGTCGAACTGAAGGAAGCCATCGTCGCCAAGTTCCAGCGCGAAAACGGCCTGACCTACAAGGTGAGCCAGGTGAACGTCTCGCCCGGCGGCAAGCCGGTGATCTGGAACGCGATGCTCTCGACACTGAACCCCGGCGACGAGGTGATCATCCCGACGCCCTACTGGGTGAGCTACTGGGACATCGTGCTGCTGGCCGGCGGCGAGCCCAAGGCCGTGGCCACCTCGGACGCCACTGGCTTCAAGCTGCAGCCGGCCGACCTGGAAGCCGCGATCACGCCGCGCACCAAGTGGGTGTTCCTGAACTCGCCGTCGAACCCGTCGGGCGCGGCCTACACCAAGGCGGAGCTGCGGGCGATCGCCGACGTCCTGCTGCGCCATCCGCACGTCTGGATCCTGACCGACGACATGTACGAGCATCTGGTGTTCGGGGACTTCGAGTTCTGGACCATCGCGCAAGTCGAGCCCGCGCTCTACGAACGCACCCTGACCATGAACGGGGTTTCGAAGGCCTATGCGATGACCGGCTGGCGGATCGGCTACGCGGCCGGCCCCGAACCGCTGATCAAGTCGATGGCCAAGGTGATGAGCCAGACGACCTCCAACCCTTCGTCGATCTCGCAGTGGGCGGCGGTCGAGGCGCTGAACGGCCCTCAGGACTTCATCAAGCCCAACGCCAAGTTGTTCGAAGGCCGCCGCGACCTGGTCGTATCGATGCTGAACCAGGCCAAGGGCATCAAATGCCCGACGCCGGAGGGGGCGTTCTATGTCTACCCCTCGGTGGCAGGGCTGATCGGCAAGACCGCGCCGTCGGGGAAGGTCATCGGCAGCGATGGCGATTTCGCCGTGGAGTTGCTGGAGAGCGAGGGCGTCTCGGTGGTGTTCGGCGCGGCCTTCGGCCTCTCGCCGTTCTTCCGGATCAGCTATGCGACCTCCAACGCGGTGCTGGAAGACGCCTGCGGCCGCATCCAGCGCTTCTGCGCGGCGGTGAAGTGACGCCGAAGGGCGTCATCCCGGACAGGCGCGCAAGCGCCTGATCCGGGGTCCCGAAGTCGAGCTAGTGCTTCTCGCGCCAGGCCGCCTTGGCGGCGTCCTTGGTCATGTTTAGACAAATCTTGTCGTCCTCGACCTGCTCGACCCAGCTGACCGGGATCATGTGGTGCTTGAGGCCGGAGCCCATGTCGAACTTGGCCAGTTCGATCTCTTCGCCCATGACCTTGTCGACCTTGCCGACGTGGCCGCCGTCCGATCCGACGACTTCCATGTGCTCGCGGATTTGGGATGACTGAATCATGCTCTCGTCTCCTACTCTAGGGAACAGGACAACGGGTGGCGGCACGGCCAAGTTTCTTAGCGGGCGCGCGAATGGTGGAACCGATCAATCTGAACAGGGCGCGCAAGGCCCGCGCGCGGATCGAGGCGACGGAAAAGGCCGCGCGCAACCGCGTGCTACATGGCCTGACCAAGGAACAGAAGACCACCGCGCGGCTCGACGCCGAGCGCGCGGCGCGCGAACTGGCCGCCAAGCGGCGGGACGAGCCTTAAGGTTACCTTGTCCTCTCCTCCGCGCAGCGAGAGGGAGAGGACGCGTTAGCGCCTCAGGCCGCCACCGGCAGGGCGCCGTTGCGGGCCTCGGCCGGGATCGAATTGTAGATGGTGGCGGGCGTGATGTTCAGCCGTCGCCGCGCGGCCTGCAGCGGTTCGGCCAGCAGGCGCTCGTAGTCCTCGGACAGCAGCCAGGCTGACGCCTTGCCGCGCCGGTAGCCCTGCCACATGGCCTTCACATAGGGATGTCCGGACCTGGCCCGGCTGGCCTTCCAGGCCGCGCCGGCTCCGATCAGCGCCCAGCCGAGCCCCTTGGTCTGCGCGTAGGAAAAGCCCACCAGGCAGGCCTCGCCCAAGGCGTCGCGGTGATAGCCGCTGAGGATGTGCCAGATGTCGTGCACGTCGCGTACGCGCCGGCCCATCCAGGCGTAGGGGTGGGGGTCGTCGATGTTGTTCTGGCCGCCCTTACGGCTGATCTCGGCCAGGCCGTCGGCGGACAGCCGCTCCTCGCGGATGAATTCGCGGTAGGCGGCGCCGACGCTGCCCTCAGGCAGGCCGTCCAGCCAGGCGTCATCCATCAGCCGCTCGGCGAACTCGAGCCCCTCATAGGCCTGGCGGCCGCCCTCGGTGGTGGTCAGCATCCGGCCGTAGCAACGGGCCGTGGAGGTCCCGTTCAGCGACCGCATGATCTCGAAGACCTGGCCGGTGTCCTCCTTGTCGTTCAGCAGGCGGCGCAGCGAGCGCAACGCGTGCCTCCACTCCAGCTTGGGGCCGGCGTGCCAGCCAGGGGCGGTCGCGGTCGCGGTGTCGAGAAGGGCCATGCCATATATCCAGGATGGTTTCCGTTAAAGATGACGACCCCGTCAACTTTATGCAAGGGATTTGATCAGAATTCCGAAACCTCCGACACTGTCGGCATGGGAAGCCTGCGCAAACGCTCTGTCCTACTCTCGGGCCACGCGACCTCCATCGCCCTCGAACCCGAATTCTGGACGGCTCTCGAAGCCATGGCCAGGGGCCGAAGCCTCAGCCTGGCGGCCCTGATCGGCGTCATCGACGCGGAGCGGGCGGACCGGCCGCTGGCGTCCGCCTGCCGGGTGGCCGCGCTCAAGGCCGCCGGTGGCGCGTGACTACTTCGGCACGGGGATCGGCGGGGCGGGCAGGCCGGGCGCGCCCGGCAGATGCGGCATGCGGCGAAGGGTCGGGGCGTCGCGCAGCGCCGTCCCCAGGGTGTCGGCAAGCCGTTCGCCGCGCGTCAGGGCGAACAGCGCCAGCACGACGGCGAGCACCGCCACGCCGCCGGCGATGAACGCGATCCAGGGCGTGGTCCTTTCGTGTCCGGATACGTCCGCCATGACGCGCCTCCGTTCCTTCCCTGGGAAAACGGCAACCCCACGCCGGGGTTCCTGAGGCCTTAGGTCTCCGGCTCCGCGTGCTAGATGTACTCGGTCATCCGAAATCAAAAATATCGCGCAATGCCGATGCTGGAGTTCCCGTGAGCGATCCTGATGACAGACCATTTGGGCATCGTGAAGTTTCAAGCTGGCGCGTTGAACAGACGAAAGTCGCCCGTGGGGAGGTGTCAGCGTTAATTAATAGAGTTTGGGGTGGTAACGGCGCCGGGGCGATTGCCTCAGCGACCCTAATCTTGCAGTCTGAACGATACGATCAGCGATACGATTTATGGTGGCTTTGGTGTCCTGGCTGGTTCTGCCTCGGATTATTTGCCCTTAGCATCGGCCATATCGCGCGAGTTCTGGAACTTCGTGGACGCATTCAGCGGCTTGAAAAAGCTGAAGGGATTCTTGATGTCCCACTCACTGATATAAAACGTCCCTCATACACCGCAGGCCTTCACCTATCCGATCCGCAGACCCTGGCCGCTGTATTGGCGGCAGCGTTTTTTATGCTGGGAATAATTTTCACCGGCCGGGTCGTCTACGACATCATGACCTTCACTCATCGCTAGGGCTCGCCATCCTCGGCCGATTTCCAACATTGAATTTCCGTACTACATATGTTCCGATGTCGCCTGAGTCCGATCCCCGTTTCGAGCCCCCTGCCCCGCGTGTCAGCGAACTGGCCCGCGTCCGCGCGCCGCAACCCGAATACCTGGAGGGCCTGAACCCCGAACAGCGGCAGGCCGTGGAGGCGACCGAGGGGCCGGTCCTGGTGCTGGCGGGCGCCGGCACCGGCAAGACCCGGGTGCTGACCACGAGGCTCGCCCACCTGCTCGCCACCAACAAGGCCAGGCCGTGGGAGCTGCTGGCCGTCACCTTCACCAACAAGGCCGCGCGCGAGATGCGCGAGCGGATCACCACGATCATCGGGCCCCAGGCCGAGGGCCTGCGCTGGTTGGGCACCTTCCACTCGATCGCCGCCCAGATCCTGCGCCGGCACGCCGAACTGGTGGGGCTGAAGTCGAACTACACAATCCTCGACACCGACGATCAGGAACGGCTGATCAAGCAGGTGCTGGAGGCCGACAACATCGACGCCAAGCGCTGGACGCCCAAGGCCCTGGCCGGGATGATCGACCACTGGAAGAACCGCGGCTGGCGGCCGGACCAGGTGCCGCCGGCCGAAAGCGCCCACTTCGCGAACGGCAAGGGCCAGGCCCTCTACCGGCTCTACCAGGAGCGGCTCAGGGTCCTGAACGCCTGCGACTTCGGCGACCTCCTGCTGCACAACCTGACGATCTTCACCAGCCAGCCAGACGTGCTGGCCGATTTCCACGGCCGCTTCCGCTACATCCTGGTGGACGAATACCAGGACACCAACGTCGCCCAGTACCTGTGGCTGCGGCTGCTGGCGCAGCACCGCCAGAACGTCTGCTGCGTGGGCGACGACGATCAGTCCATCTACGGCTGGCGCGGCGCCGAGGTGGACAACATCCTGCGCTTCGAGCGCGACTTCCCGGGCGCGACTGTGATCCGCCTGGAGCGCAACTACCGCTCGACCAGCCATATCCTTGCCGCCGCCTCCGGCCTGATCGCCGCCAACAAGAGCCGGCTCGGCAAGACGCTGTGGACCCAGCAGGAGGGCGGCGAGAAGGTCGTCGTCCGCGGCGTCTGGGACGGCGAGGCGGAGAGCCGCCTCATCGCCGACGAGATCGAACGGGCCCGCAAGGGCGGGACCGAGAAGGACCCGCGCAAGTACCGCGACATGGCGATCCTGGTCCGCGCCTCCTTCCAGATGCGCGCCTTCGAGGAGCGGTTCGTCCTCCTGCAAATCCCCTACACGGTGGTCGGCGGCCCTCGATTCTTCGAGCGCGCCGAGATCCGCGACGCCCACGCCTATCTCAGGCTGATCCAGTCGGACGCCGACGACCTGGCCTTCGAGCGGATCGTCAACGTGCCCAAGCGCGGCATCGGCGACACGACGGTGCAGAAGCTGTTGCAGGTGGCGCGGCTGGCCGGCGTGCCGGCGACCACCGCGGCCCGCCAGCTGGTGCTGACCGACGAGCTGGCGGCGCGGACCCGCACCTCGCTAGCCAACTTCCTCCGCGACCTGGACCGCTGGCGCGCCGAGGCCGAGCGGACCGCGCACGCGCGCCTGATGGAACAGGTTCTGGAGGAGAGCGGCTACACCGACGCCCTTCGCCTGGACAAGAGCCCCACGGCCCAGACCCGGCTGGAGAACCTCAAGGAGCTGGTCCAGTCGATGACCAACTTCGAGACCCTGGGCGCCTATCTGGAGCACGTCTCGCTGGTCATGGACCTCGACCGCGGGCCGCAGGCCGACGCAGTGCAGATCATGACGCTGCACTCAGCCAAGGGCCTGGAATTTCCGCTGGTCTTCCTGCCCGGCTGGGAGGAAGGCGTCTTCCCCTCCCAGCGCAGCATGGACGAGAAAGGCGAGAAGGGGCTCGAGGAGGAACGCCGCCTCGCGTACGTCGGCATCACCCGGGCCCGCGAGGAGGCCCGCATCTCGTTCGCCGCCAACCGCCAGGTCTACGGGCGGTGGACCAGCCAGCTGCCCAGCCGGTTCGTCGACGAGCTGCCGCTGCCCAACGTCGAGGCCTCGTCCGAGACCGGCTACTATGGTGGCGGGCCGGGCATGCAGCAGCACGGCAGCCGCTGGGACGAGAGCCCGTCGTTCGGCGAGGGCTATTCCTCGCCCGGCTGGCGGCGCGCCCAGGCCTCCGGCTACCGTGGCAGCCACCCGGGCCGTCAGCAGGTGATCGAGGGCGAGGGCCGGCTGATCGTCTCCTCCGCCGACTCCGCCGCCAGCGACTTCAAACGCGGCGACCGGGTCTTCCACCAGAAGTTCGGCTACGGCCAGGTCAGCGGCGTCGAGGGCAACAAGCTCACCGTCGCCTTCGACAAGGCCGGCGACAAGAAGGTCATCGACAGCTTCGTGGAGAAGCAGGGGTAGACGCTCAATAGTTCACGTCATGGCCCGGCTCGTTCGGGCCACCCATCCGCACTGGGTCGATCTCTACAACCTCCTCAACAACTAGCGTTGCGTAAGCTCCGCCGTTGACGTCACATCGCGCCGGAGATCACGGGGGGCGAGCGCATGACCATCCTGGCAGCCACGGTCTACGCCGAGGGGCGGCGCGTCCGGACGCTGGCCCTCGACGCGGCCGAGCACCGTCCCGTCCAGCAGCACCAGTTCGTCTGGATCGGGCTGGTGGACCCCGAGGAAGCCGAGCTGCGCATGCTGCAGACGCGCTTCGGCCTGCATCCGCTGGCGGTGGACGACGCGCTGGAAGAGCATGCGATGCCCAAGGTCGGCGTCTACGGCGACCAGATCTTCGTGGTCGCCCGCACCGCCTGGCTTGAGGGCGACAAGATCTGCTACGGCGAGACCTGCGCATTCCTGTGGGAAAACCACATCATCACCATTCGGTCGGGGTCGATGCGTGGCCACACCCAGTTGCGCCGCAACCTGGAGGAGGCGCCGGCCCTGCTCAGCCACGGGGTGGCCTATGTGCTCTACGCCATGCTCGACTTCATCGTCGACGGATACCAGCCGCTGATCGAGGACATCGAGGAGGAGGTCCTGGCCATGGAGCGCCGCGCGCTCGACGCCTTCCTGGGCCGCGAGGACGTCACCCGCCTGTTCAACCTGCGCCAGGAGCTGATGCGCTTCCGCCGGGTCCTGGGGCCGATGGAGGAGGTCTCGGCCCGGCTCGAGCACCTGAACATGCCGTTCCTGGACGCCAACGTGCGCCCCTACTTCCGCGACGTGGGCGACCATGTCCGCCGCGTCGCCAGCGCCACAGAGGGCCTGCGCGATGTGCTGTCCTCGGTGTTCGAGGTCTCCAACCTGTTCGAACAGCAGCGCCAGGGCGAGATCACCCGCCAGCTGGCCGCCTGGGCCGCGATCCTGGCGGTGCCGACCGCCGTGGCCGGCATCTACGGCATGAATTTCCAGGACATGCCGGAGTTGCACTGGCGCTACGGCTATTTCGCGGTGCTGGCCGGGGTGGCGCTGATCTGCGGCCTGCTGTTCTGGCAGTTCAAGCGGATCAAGTGGCTATAGCGCGGTCTTGGATCCGCTTCTGCGCACCGCGCGGAACGCCAGCGCCCCCAGTCCCATCGCCACGGCCACGCTGCCCGCCAGCATCGCGGCGACGCCGGCCAGATGCGGGCCGCGTTTCGGGCCGGCCTCGGGGGGCGGCTCGGACAGGGGCTGCTGCTTGCTCATGGTCGCACTCCTTCGACGCCAACCGATAGGCCGCGAAGATGGCGCGAGCTTGGCTCAAACGCGGCGATGAACCAACAGCGCGGCGGCGCGCTTAGGTCTCATCGTCGGCGTAACGAGGATTGGGCAGCCGTGTTTAACCGTTCGGATATGGCATTGGCGGCCGGGGCCGGGCTCGCCGCGGCGCTGGGGATCCTGCTGGGCGGATCGATGAAGCCCGACCTCGACCTCGACGGCCGGCCGGCCGGGCCGCAGATGCTCGCCGGCTGGTCAGGCGTCCGCTCCACCGGCCCCTTCGATCCGGGATCGACCAACCCCGCCTACGCCGGCCCGCCGCCGGCCTATGTGACGGGGACAGATTACGTCCAGGCCGCCTACGCCCAACCGCCCGCCGAGGCGCCCAGGCGCGTGGCCCGCGAGGCGGCGCCGCAAGCAGAACCGTCCGTTATCACCCAGGCCGCCTACGAGGAGCCCCCGGCCGAGCCGGTGGTCTACCCGTCGGTATCCGGCGGCGCGCCGCGCGGCGAAGAGGCGCCCACCCCGCCGGAAGAGCCCGAGGCCGTCGCCATCACCGGCTGAACCCCCTCGCCTTTCGCCCGCCCGGCGGCTAGAGGCGGGCGATGACCGACGAGGCCTTCCAGATCATCGCGCGCGGACCCCGCGCCACAGCCGAGGCCGCGGCCTCGGCCATCGACGCCAATCCAGACACCGAGACCCTGACCTACTCGATCCTCGAGGAAGACGAGGCCCGCGACATCTGGCGCATCGACGCCTTCCCGACCACCGACGAGGAGCGCGACGCCCTGTTGGCGGTGCTGGGCGGGCGCGCCGGCCTGCGGGTGGTCACCGAGAAGCTCGCCGACGCCGACTGGCTGGCCATGGCGCTGTCGGGCCTGCCCCCGGTGCGGGCCGGGCGGTTCTTCGTCTATGGCGCGCACGACACCGGACTTGCGCCGGCCAGCACCGTGAACCTGCGGATCGAGGCAGGGGCGGCTTTCGGCACCGGCCACCACGGCACGACCGTCGGCTGCCTGGCTGCCTTCGACCAACTTTTGAAGCGCCGGCGCTTCCCTCGCGTGCTGGACGTCGGCTGCGGGACCGGCGTGCTGGCCATCGCCGCGGCCCGGACCGGCGCCCGCGTGGCCGTGGGCACCGACATCGACGCGCCCTCCGTGCGGATCGCCAACGAGAACGCCGCGCTCAACCGCGCCGCCGCCCGCTTCGCCCACGCCCAGGGGCTGAATGATCCCCGGGTGCGCGCGGGCGGGCCCTACGACCTGGTCTTCGCCAACATCCTGGCTCCGCCGCTGGTGGCGCTGGCCGAAGACATCAAGCGGGCGCTGAAGCCAGGCGGCGTCGCCATCCTGTCGGGGCTGCTGCGCACCCAGGAGCGGCGGGTGTTCGCCGCCTACCGCTCACGGGGTTTCAGGCTTGAGCGCCGGCTGCACCGCGACGCCTGGTCGGCCCTGGTCCTGCGCCGGGCCTGAGGAACCGAAGCCGCGAAGGCCGCGTTGCCCCGCCGAGCGGCCAAGCTGGCCGGCTATGGGAAGGCGCATGCGATGTCCAACGATGGCGACTATCTGCGACGCACGGTCACCAGCGAGCCCGTCGTCACCCGGCGCGAGGAAGTCTATGTGACCCGCGGCGCGAACACCGCCGGCTGGTGGATCGCCGCCCTCGTGGCTGTCATCGCCATTGTCGGGGTCATCTTCCTGATCAGCAACAACAACACCCAGGCCCAGCTGCAGGCGGCCCGCGACCAGGGCGCGGCCCAGGCGGGGCTGGAGAACGCCACGACCAACGCCCAGATCGCGGCGAGCCAGGCCAGCGCGCGGCCCAGACCGCCGCGACCGGCGCCACCCGCGCCAACGAAAGCGCCGCCCAGGCCGCCGCCGACCGCGCGGCGGTGACGACGATCAACGCCCAGGACGCCGCCCAGGACGCGACGACCACCGAACCTGCCCAGCCGCCGCAATAGATCGCCTCAGCCCGTCCACTCGTCGGCCAGGATGGCGTAGAGATAGGTGTCGCGCGGCGTGCCCTTGACGATCCGGTCCTGGCGGAACGCGCCCTCGCGCCGCATGCCGAGCTTCTCCATGACCGCGTAGGCGCCGACGTTGCGGACATCGCAGGTGGCGAAAACCCGGCGTAGGCCAAGGGTTTCGAACGCCACGGCGAGCATGGCCCGGGCCGCCTCGGTCACGAGGCCCTGGCGCCAGAACGAACGGTTCAGGCAGTAGCCCATCTCCACCGCCCGGCCCTCCAGGTCGCGCAGGTGCAGGGCGATGGCGCCGATCACCCGTTCGCTCGCCAGGTGCTGTATGGCGAATCCGTGGTCGAGCCGGGGCCAGGTCGCCTGCTCGTTGAGCGAACGCGCCATGAAGGCCGCCGTTTCCTCCGGCGAGTTTGGGCCCCAAGGCATGTAGCGGGCGACCTCCGGGTCTGAACCGTAGAGGTGCGCGTCCTCCACATCCTCGAGGCGGAAGTCGCGGATCAGCAGGCGTGGCGTGCGGATCGGATACCAGGGGGGATCGACGGCCGTCACGGCGTCGCCCTGTCGGCGAGGCCACCCTTTGCCCTCGCGTCCGGAGGGACTACATCCACAGCCATGCGCCAGACCTTCGACGAAAGCACCGACCGCTCCTTTGGCCCCACGCACGTCCCCCTGATCCGCAAGGCCATGGCCGACCAGGGTCTCGACGGCTTTGTCGTCCCACACGAGGACGAGCACCAGAACGAATACCTGCCCGCCGCCAACGACCGGCTGGCCTGGGCCACCGGGTTCACCGGCTCGGCCGGGGCCGCGGTGATCCTGAAGGACCGCGCCGCGGTGTTCGTGGATGGCCGCTACACCCTGCAGGTCCGCGATCAGGTGGACCAAGGTGTCTTCGAAATCCGCGACCTGGTGGAGGGCGGCGTGCCCGCTTACCTGGAGACCGCGACCGCGCGGGGCCAGGCGATCGGCTACGACCCGCGGCTGCACAGCCCCGACGCGCTGGCGCATCTGAAGGCCGCCGCCGCCAAGGCCGGCTCCGAGCTGCGGGCCGTGACGCCCAACCCGCTGGACCAGGCCTGGGGCCAGGCCCGTCCGTCACAGCCTGCCGCCCCCGTCGTGCCGCACCCGCTGGAATATTCCGGCGAGGAGTCCGGCGCCAAGCGCCAGCGGATCGGCGAGAGCCTGGCCGCGCGCGGGGCGCAGGCCGCGGTGTTGACGGCGCCGGCCTCGATCGCCTGGCTGTTCAACGTGCGCGGCGGCGACGTCATCCGCTCGCCCCTGCCGATCGGCCAGGCCATCGTGGCCGCCGACGGCACGGCCCGCCTGTTCCTCGACCCGGCCAAGGTGACGCCGGAACTCCCCGCCTGGCTCGGCAATCAGGTGCGCCTGGAGACTCCCGACGACCTGCCCCAGGCCTTGGCGGACCTGAAGGGCAAGACGGTGCTGGTCGATCCGGCGCAATCGTCGGCCTGGTACTTCGAGGCGCTGGGTTCGGCCGGCGCCACCGTGTTGCGCGGCGATGACCCCTGCCTGCTGCCGCGGGCCTGCAAGAACGCGGTCGAGATCGCGGGGACCCGGCGCGCCCACGTCCGCGACGGCGCGGCCCTGACGCGCTTCCTCCACTGGCTGGCCACCGAGGGCCAGACCAATCCGCCGGACGAGATCCAGGCGGTCACCCGGCTGGAGGCGTTCCGCGAGCAGACTGGCGCGCTGAAGGACCTCTCCTTCGACACCATCGCTGGCGCGGCCGGCAACGGCGCCATCGTCCACTACCGCCCGACCGTCCGGCTGAACCGCCAAGCGCAGATAGGCAGTCTGATGCTGATCGATTCCGGCGCTCAGTACCTGGACGGCACCACCGACGTCACCCGCACGGTGGCCATCGGCGAGCCCACGGCCGAGATGGCCGAGCGCTTCACCCTGGTGCTGAAGGGCAACCTGGCGCTGGCCCGCGTGCGCTTCCCGGCGGGGACGACCGGCTCGGCCCTCGACTCCCTCGCCCGCGTGGCGCTCTGGGCGCATGGCCTCGACTACGACCATGGCACCGGCCATGGCGTGGGCTCCTACCTGGGCGTTCATGAAGGGCCGCACCGGATCTCGAAGTCGGCCTCCATGGTCGCGCTCCGCCCGGGGATGATCGTCTCCAACGAGCCCGGCTACTACAAGGAAGGCGCCTACGGGATCCGCATCGAGACCCTGCAGGTGGTCACCGAGGCCGCCCCGATCCCGGGCGGCGAGCGGCCGATGCTGGGGTTCGAGACCCTGACGCTGGCCCCGATCGACCGGCGGCTGGTCGTAACGTCCCTCCTGAGCGACGAGGAACGCGCCCAGTTCGACGCCTACCATGCCCGCGTGCTGGCGGAGATCGGACCCCTGGTTCCGGCCGAGACCAGGGCCTGGCTGGCCGAGGCCTGCGGGCCGGTCTGACCATCAAATCCTCTTCCCCGCGAAGCGATAGGGAGAGAACGCTAGAACGCGAAGCTGAGCTTCGCGCCGAGGAACCGTCCGTGGGGATCGTAGCCGGCGGCGGACGCGGCGCCGGCCAGATCGACGCCGGCCTGACGGCCGCAGAGGAAGCCCGCCGAGCCGACCAGACCCTTGCCGCCCAGGCGGCGATCGACGGAGCGTTGCGGCAGCACCGCGGCCTCGATGGCGCTGGGCTGGGCGACGGCGGCGCGGGGGCCTGACGGGTCGATGGACAGACGCGACGTGGCGGAGGGCTGCATGCCCGGCGGCAGCGGCGCGGCCTGGACGCAAGGGGCGGCGGCGGACAGGAGCAGGCCGGCCATCGTAAGAATGCGGATCATCGGTTGCTCCTCCCCTAGTCTACGCATCGGGCGGCGCGGCGGAGGCGCCGGGTCGCACCGCCATGACCTCGACTTCGCCGCCATTGACCATGGCGGTGTCTCCCACCGCCTTGCCGCGCAGCGCGCTGGCCAATGGCGAGGCGTAGGAGACACTGCCCCTGGCCGGGTCGGCCTCGTCCTCGCCGACGATGCGGAAGGTCTGGCGGCGGCCGTCCTCGCGCTCGACCTCGACCGTGCGGCCGAACTGGACCGTCTCCGGCGCGCCGTCCGGTTCGGTGAGCTGGGCGCTGGCACGGCGCGCCGACCAATAGCGCAGGTCGCGGGTCGCACGCGCCATGGCGGTGCGGTCGGCGCTTATGCCACCCTGCGTCTGGGCTTCGGAATAGGCGCCTCGGGCGTCGGCCAGCGCGGCCTCGATGGCGGCCAGACCGCTGGCAGTGACCAGGTTCGGATGCGGCGAGATCGGCCGGTCCGGCAGGTCGGCGGCCTGGGACTCGTAGTCTTCCTCGCGGGTGAAAGCGACGGCCATGGGGTGACCCTAGGCCCTGCCGCGGCCCACGGAAAGGCGCGCGGTCATATGACGTTGCGGCCCACCCTCACCCGCTCGGCCGGCGCCTGGAACGCCGAACGCACCACGGCCGCCGCCGCGCGGGTGACGATCAGCACCCCGTCGCCCGCCTCGATCCGCGTGTCGCCGGGCGGACGGGTGATGATCTCGCCGCTCCGGCGGTCGAGCTGGACGACGAAGAACCCGCCCTTGGCGCGGCGCTCCATCTCGTCCAGCGTCTGGCCGATGGCGCCGGCGTTGTCGGTGACGGTGACCACCTCCATCAAGAGGCCCAGGTCGCGCAGCGACTTGTCGAAGTCGCGCATCCGCTCCGAGCCCCGGATGAAGCGGGCGGTCTCGGGATAGAGTATCATCTCGGCCATCCGCTCGGCGCCGATGTGTGTGGGCAGCACCACCTTGTTCGCCCCAGCGTAGAGCAGCTTGCTCTCGGTCGATGGCATCTCGCCGCGGGCGATGATCTGCAGCGTCGGGTTGAGGCTGCGGGCGGTGAGCGTGATGAAGACATTGGCCGCGTCGTCGGGCACCACGGTGGCCAGCACCCGGGCGCGATCGACGCCCGCGGCCTTTAGCGCGGACTCATCGGCGGCATCGAGATCGACCACCAGATAGCCCTGCTCGCGGGCCCGGGCGACGCGGGCCTCGTCGCGCTCCAGGATGACCAGATCGACGCCGCCGTCCTTCAGGTCCTTGGCCAGCATTACCCCGATGCGGCCGAAACCGCAGATGATCACATGGCCCTTCAGCTTGTCGATTTCCGAGGTGACGTTGTTCATCCCCAGGAGCTCCTTGATCTGGCCGACCGTGAACACCTGCACCAGGACCCCGGTCAGGAGGATCATGGCCGTGCAGCCGAAGACGATGGTGGTGATGGTGAGGATGTGGAGAGCCGGCGTATCGATCGGCCGCACCTCCTCGTAGCCCACCGAATAGACCGTCAGGATCACCATGTAGAAGGCGTCCTGCAGGCTCCACCCGGCCAGCACGTAGCCGATGGTCTCGAGCACGACCATCGCCACCACGAACCCCACCACGGCGGCGAGGTTGCGGAATGGCGAAGCCAGGAGTCCGGAGACGGCGCGATTCATCGGAGGCGATTTAGGCGTCGCCCGGCGGCGCGACGCAAGGCGTGGGACGTCCGCGCCCAAAGCCTGACGCAGGCGCCTGATGTTTCAACAGTCGCGGAAGGATTGCTGTCCCGCGCGCGACCGCGCGGCCTGAATTCGCCCCTCGCCAATCGTCATGTAGCTAGGCTACATAACGGCCAGTAGTTGGCTGGGGTATTGTGATGAAGGCGATGCGAGCGGTCCGCGGCGCGCGGATCACCCGACGGTTCCAGGTTCTGGGCGCGGCGGCCGTCGCCGCCCTCGTCGCGTTGGGATCGACCGCGGCGAAGGCCGACGACACCCAGGTAGCGGTGGCGGCCAACTTCACCGAGCCCGCGAAGGAGATCGCCACCGCGTTCAAGGCCGCCACCGGCCACAACGCGATCCTCAGCTTCGGATCCTCGGGACAGTTCTACACCCAGATCTCCAAGGGCGCGCCGTTCCAGGTGTTCCTGTCGGCCGACACCGAGCGCCCGGCCAAGGCCGAGCAGGAGGGGCTGGGCGTGAAGGGCACGCGCTTCACCTACGCGGTCGGCCGCCTGGCGCTCTATTCGAAGACGCCGGGCCTGGTCGATGGCGCCGGCGCCGTCCTGAAGACCAGCAAGTTCGAGAAGCTTTCCATCGCCGATCCGGTCGCGGCGCCCTATGGGATGGCGGCGATCGAGACCCTGAGGAAACTGGGCGTCTACGACACGCTGAAGCCGAAGATCGTCATGGGGACCTCGATCACCCAAGCCTACCAGTTCGTAGATACCGGCGCGGCCGAGCTCGGCCTGGTGGCCTATTCCCAGGTGATCAATGTCGCCGGCGGCTCGCGCTGGCTCGTGCCCGCGAAACTGCATTCCCCCATCGAACAGCAGGCGATCCTGTTGCAGACTGGCGTGGACAATCCGGCCGCCAAGGCCTTCCTCGCGTTCCTGAAGACGCCGGCGGCGCGCGCGATGATCAAGAAGTACGGCTACGAGGTCCGCTGAATTTGGCTGAGGTCATCTGGACGACGCTGCGGCTTGCGGGCCTGACGACCGTTCTCCTGCTGGTGATGGCGACGCCGCTGGCCTGGTGGCTGGCCCGCAGTCCGTCCTGGTGGAAGGAGATCATAGGCGCGGCGGTCACCCTGCCGATCATCCTCCCGCCGTCGGTCCTGGGCTTCTACATCCTGATCGCGATCGCCCCGCAGAGCCCGCTGATGACGCCGCTGCACGCGTTCGGCATCCGCACGCTCGCCTTCACCTTCGAGGGCCTGGTGATCGGCTCGATGGTCTATTCCCTGCCGTTCGCGGTGCAGCCGATCCGCAACGCCTTCGAGGCCATGGGCGAGCGGCCGATGGAGGTGGCCGCAACGCTGCGCGCCTCACCCCTCGACGCCTTCCTGACCGTCGCCCTGCCGCTGGCCCGTCGCGGCTTCCTGGCCGCCGCCATCCTGGTCTTCGCCCACACCATCGGCGAGTTCGGTGTGGTGCTGATGATCGGCGGTTCGGTGCCCGGCAAGACCGAGGTGATCTCGACGCGCATCTACCAGCTGGTGGAGTCGCTGCAGTACGGCGAGGCGCACAGGCTCGCGGCGGGGGTCGTGGCGTTCTCGTTCGCGGCCTTGCTGGCGTTGCTGCTGGTGGACCGCCGCGCGGGGGGAATGCCGCGATGAACGCGCCCACACTTCGCGCCGGGGTCGAGGGCCGTTTCGTCGGCCGCGTGGGGGCGTTCGGGCTGGACGCGGCGTTCAGCATCGCGCCGACCGGGATCACGGCGCTGAGCGGACCGTCGGGCGCGGGCAAGACCACGCTGCTGCGCTGCATCGCGGGCCTGTCGCGCGTGCCCGGCCGGCTCACCGTCGACGGCGAGGTCTGGCAGGACGACCGCACCTTCCTGCCTTGTCACCGCCGCCCTGTCGGCGTCGTGTTCCAGGAGCCCAGCCTGCTGGCTCACCTGTCGGTGCGCGGGAACCTCGACTATGGCGCCAGCCGCGCCGGCGGGGGCGCGGTCGGGCTGGACGACGCGGTCGCGCTGCTGAGCCTGGCTCCGCTGCTCGCGCGGTCCACCGAGCGGCTGTCGGGCGGGGAACGCCAGCGGGTGGCGCTGGGCCGGGCGCTGCTGTCCCAGCCCCGCCTGCTGCTGATGGACGAGCCGCTCTCCAGCCTGGACGCCGACAGCAAGGCCGAGATCCTGCCCTATCTGGAGCGGCTGCACCGGGAGCTGCGGATCCCGACCCTCTACATCACCCACGACGCCCACGAGATCGCCCGGCTGGCCGATCATGTGCTCTACATGCGCGGCGGCCGGGTGGTCACCGCCCCCGAGGAGCCGGTCCCGAGCCTGGCCAGTCTCACCGACGCGGAGAAGGATCGCCTGGCGCTGGCGGCGCTGCGGGCTGGCCTCTGAACCGCTAGCCACCCCGAAAATCCGGGCGTAGGGTTTGCCCGTCAGGGCGGCGCGAGCCCCTGAAACGGTCCGCGACCGCCCCAAAACCGCGCCAAGGATGCGCTCATCCCAGACGGGCATCCCTGGCGCCCAAGGTGATGGGAGAAGACGACATGCCTATCCAACCAGCGGGGTCCGTGCGCGCCCTGGCGCTCGTGGGCCCCACCAGCGCGGGCAAGACCAGCTTGCTCGAGGCCCTGCTGCAGGCCACCGGCGCCGTCGATCGGCGGGTCGGCGGCGAGAAGGTCGGCGATTCCAGTCCCGAGGCCCGCGCGCGCGGCCACTCGGTCGAGCTGAACCTGGCCGGCTTTGACTTCATGGGCGACCGCTACACCGTGGTGGACTGCCCAGGCTCCCTGGAATTCTGCGCCGACCTCGACGCGGCGCTGCCCGCCGTGGACCTGGCCGTGGTGGTGGCCGAACCCGATCCGGCCAAGGCCGTCCTCCTGCAGCCGACCCTGCGGGAGCTGGAGCGGCTGGGGATCCCCCACGCCCTATTCATCAACAAGATGGACATCGCCCGCGGCTCCCTGCCGGAGCTGCTGGCCGCGCTCGCGCCGGTCAGCTCCGCCCCGCTGGTGGCTCGCCAGATCCCGACCTGGGAGGGCGAGAAGGTCTCGGGCTTCATCGACCTGGCGCTCGAGCGGGCCTTCGTCTACCGGCCGGGTGAGCCCTCCGCCCAGGTGGATATCCCCGAGGACCTGCAGGGCAGCGAGGCCGAGGCCCGCTTCCACATGCTGGAGCAGATCGCCGATTTCGACGACGAACTGCTGGAACAGCTGCTGTCCGACGTGACCCCCAGCCGCGACGCGGTCTTCGCCGACCTGGTGCGCGAGATGAACGAGGGGCTGATCGTGCCGGTGTTCTTCGGCTCGGCGCAGAACGGCTTCGGCGTGCGCCGGCTCCTCAAGGCCCTGCGCCACGAGACTCCGCCGCCGGCGCGCGCGGCCGAGCGGCTGGGCGTAGAGACCGGCGCCTATGTGCTGCGCGCCGCCTACGCCGGGCAGTCTGGCAAGATGGCTTACGCGCGCGTGTTCGGACGGCCCCTGGCCGACGGCGCCGACTTCCTGCTGCCGGACGGCGAACGCTGCCGCGCCGGCGGGCTGTTCGCGGTGCAGGGCGGGGCGCTGAAGAAGATCGCCAGCGCGGCGGTGGGCGACATCGCCGCGATCGGCAAGGTCGAGGCCGCCGGGGCCGGCCAGATCCTGTCGACGACCGGCAAGCCGCAGGCCGTGACGGCCACGGGCGCCGCGCGGCGCCCGCTGTTCGCCGTGGCGCTCTCGGCCCGCAACCACAAGGACGACGTCCGGCTGTCAGGCGCCATCGGCAAGCTGATCGAGGAGGATCCCGGCCTGTCGCTGATCCATGACCCCGAAGCCCGGCAGATGATCCTGGCCGGCCAGGGCGAAGGCCACGTGCGCCTGGCGCTGGAGCGGATGAAACGGCGTTTCGGGGTGGAGATCGACACCGAGGAACCCAAGACGCCCTACCGCGAGACCATCCAAAAGCCCACCAGCACGCGGGCGCGGCACAAGAAGCAGTCGGGCGGCCACGGCCAGTTCGCCGACGTCTCCATCGAGGTCCGTCCCCTGCCGCGCGGATCGGGCTTCGTCTTCCAGTCCAAGGTGGTCGGCGGCGCCGTGCCCAAGCAATGGATACCGGCCGTCGAACAGGGCGTCCGGGACGGGCTGGAGAAGGGCCCGCTCGGCTTCCCCGTCACCGACCTGGAGGTGACGCTGACGGACGGCCAGACCCACGCGGTCGACAGCTCGGAAATGGCCTTCCGCCTGGCCGGACGGCTGGCCATCGAGCAGGGGCTGGAGCAGTGCGGGTCGATCCTGCTGGAGCCGGTGGAGAAGCTGACGGTCTATTCGCCCTCCCCCAGCGCCTCCAACGTCACCTCGGCGCTGACCGCGCGCCGCGGGCAGATCCTGGGGCTGGCGCCGCGGGAGGACTGGCGGGGCTGGGAACGCATCGAGGCCTACCTGCCGCAGAGCGAGCGCCAGCACCTGATCGCCGAGCTGCGGGGCCTGACCCAGGGCCTGGGCGCCTTCGAGGCCGACTTCGACCACATGGCCGAACTCACGGGAAGGCTGGCGGCCGACGCGGCCAGCGGGGCGCGGGCCGGGGCTTAGAGCGTGACAGCTTCAAGTGGATACCGGTTGAAGCTCCCGTCACGCTCTACGCTTTAGAAGATAGACCCTTTTCATCCGGTTCAGATGATTCCACCTGAACCGGAAAGGGTCTAGGGCGCGGCGCGCCAGTCGGTGGCCGTGGCGGCGTAGAGTTCGACCATGTCGGCCAGCCGGCGGCCCTGGGCTTCCACCAAGGCGCGTCGGGCGCGGCTGACCGTGCGCTGGGCCTGAACCACGTTGATCAGCGGGCCGCCGCCCAGGCGGTAAGAGGCCTCGTTGTCGCGCAGGGCCACGTCGGCGGCGTGATTGACGGCGCTGAGCGAGGCGATCGCTTGCTGGTCGCTGGCCAGCGCCGCCAGCACGTCGGAGACCTGGGCGAAGGCGCGCAGCACCGTCTGCTGGTAGCGGGCGAGCGCGGCGCGGGCCTCGGCCTCGGCGGCGCGGCGTTCGCCCTTCAGACGCCCGCCATCGAAGATCGGAGCGGTGGCGCCGCCCAGCAGGCTCCAGCCGCTGGAGGCGTAGTCGAAGATCTTGTCCGGCTTCAGCGCGCCCTGGGTGAGGCGCGCCGAGAGGCTGATGTTGGGGTACTGGTTGGCCACCGCCACGCCAATGTCGGCGGTGGCAGCATGGAGTTCAGCCTCGGCGGCGGCGATGTCGGGACGCCGACGGATGAGCTCTGAGGGCAGGCTCACCGGAATCTCGCCCGGCAGCGTCAGCTTCGCCATGTCGAAGTCCGTCGCAACGTAGTCGGCCGGCGAACGGCCGGACAGCAGCGCCATCTGGTGGCGGGCCGCGGCGAGGTCACGCTGCAGCGGCGGCAACAGGGCCTGGTCCTCGGCCAGCTGATAGATGGCCGTCGACAGCGAGGAGCGCGCCTCGCCGCCGATCACCTGCGCCTTGCGCAGGATGTCGATCTGGTGGGTGTCGGCCGCGATGATGTCCTGCACGGTGGCGATCTGCGCCCGCAGCGCGGCGATGCGCATGGCCTGCAGGGCGACATTGCCGGAGAGCGCCAGATAGGCGGCGTCGGCCCGCCGGCCCTCGGCCTGGGCGCGCGCGCCGGCTGCCTCCGTGGCCCGCCGCTTGCCGCCGAACAGGTCCAGGTCGTAGGTGACGGAGGCGCCGATCTGGAAGAGGCTGATGGTCGGGTTGAAGAGGCCCGGGAAGCTGAAGCCGAACGCCTGGGTATTGATTCGCTCGCGCTGGGCGTTGGCCAGGGCGTCGACCTGCGGCTGCTGGTCGCCGCGCGCGGCGGCGAGTTCGGCCTGGGCCTTGGCGAGGGTGGCGGCGGCCTCGGCGACGCTGGGGCTGTCGGCCAGCGCCTGGCGCACCGCCTGGTCGAGTTCGGGAGAGCCGAACGCCTGCCACCACGGCCCGGCGCCCCGCGCCTCCGGCGACATGCGCACCCCGGCGGGCGCTGGATCGCCCGGCATGGCGTAGCCGGCCGCCGCCGCGCCCTGGGGCGCGGGCGCGGGCTTGAAGTCGGGCCCCACGGTCGCGCACCCGGCGATCGCCAGGGCCACGGCGGAGGCGCCCAGAAGGCGGAGGGATCTATTCGACAACGGCATGGACAGGATCTCCGCCCGAACGCCCCGGTTTGCGCAGCAGCAGCAAAAGGGGGATGCAGGCGATGGTGATGAAGAACATGAGTTTGAAATCATCGAGATAGGCGATCATCGTCGCCTGTCGGGTGATCTCGGCGTTGAGCGCCATCAACCCGCCGGTGGTGGACGGATTGAAAAACGCCGGCAGCCCGGCTCGCACGACGGGATCGGAGGTCACGACCTTGGCCGCCAGCGACCCGTGCATGGTCTGCGCATTGGCCACCGCCAGCCCGTTCATGACCGATATGCCGACGCTGCCGCCCAGGCTACGGATGAGGTTGTAGACCGTCGATCCCTCCGGTCTCAGGTGTTGCGGCAGGGTCGCGAAGGCCAGGGTCGAAAGGGGTACGAAGAGCAGCCCCAGGCCGAGGCCCTGGATGATCCCCGAGGTCACCAGCGGAGTCTCGGTCATCCCCAGGTCGAAGTGCATCATCTGCAGCATCGCGATGGCGGTCATCCCGAGTCCCATGAGAACCACCAGCCGCAGATCCATGCGCGCCACCAGTTGGCCGGCCAGCAGCATGGCGATGAACGAGCCAAGGCCGCGCGGCATGCTGACAATGCCGGAATACAGCACCGAATAGCCCATCAGCCCTTGCAGCATCGGCGGCAGCAGAGCCAGCGTCGAAAACAGCAGCAAGCCCAGCATGAAGCCGAAGCCGGTGGCGCTGACGAAGCTGCGGTCGCGGATCAGGCCGCGGTCGAAGAACGGATGTTCCGCGGTGAGCGTGTGGATGATGAACACCCACAGGCCGACGGCCGCCAGGATCGCCTCGGTCCAGATTTCGCGGGAGTGGAACCAGTCCTGTCCCGGCCCGCGGTCCAGCAGCAGCTGAATGCAGGCGACGAACAGCGCCAGCATGCCGAAGCCCAGGAAGTCAAACCGCCGGACCAGCTTGTCGCGGTCGGCGGAAATGAACAGGAACACCCCGAGGAAGGCCAGGATGCCGACTGGCAGATTGATATAGAAGCACCATCGCCACGACAGGCTGTCGGTCAGGTAGCCGCCGAGCAGGGGCCCGAGGATCGGGCCCACCAACGTGCCGGCCCCCCATATCGCCATGGCCTGCCCGTGTTTTTCCCTGGGGTTGATGTCGAGCAGGATCGACTGGGAAAGCGGCACCAGGGAGGCGCCGCAGATCCCCTGCAGCACCCGGAACAGCACGATCTCCGGCACGCTCGTGGCGAGGCCGCACAGCATGGAGGCCATGGTGAAGCCGACGATCGACACCATGAAGGTCCGCTTGCGGCCGAAACGCCCGGCCAGCCAGCCAGACAGCGGCGTCATCACCGCGGCCGCCACCAGGTAAGAGGTCAGCACCCAGGTGATCTGGTCGATGCTCGCCGAGACGCTGCCTTGCATATGCGGCAGGGCGACATTGGCGATGGTGGTGTCGAGCGACGTCATGATCGCCGCCAGCAGGACCGAGATCGTGATCGGCAAGCGGTGTTTGACGTCCTGCTCGGTGGTCATGGCGCGGCGGACTCAGTCCGCGTGGCCGGCCGCGCGGACATCGACCTTCACCTTGGCCGAAAGACCGGCCCGGGCCGCCATCCCGGGCGGCGGGCGGTCGAAGGCGATCCGCACCGGCAGGCGTTGGACGACCTTCACCCAGTTGCCCGTGGCGTTCTGCGCCGGCAGGGCGGAGAACGCCTGGCCGGTGCCGGGCGAGAAGCTGGCCACATGGCCGGTGATCTTCGCGTCGGGGTAGGCGTCGACCTTGATCTCCACGGGCTGGCCGACCTTCATGTGCGCCAGCTGGTCTTCCTTGAAGTTCGCCTCGATCCACGGCTGGCCTGAGAGCAGCCAGAAGGCGGTCTGCGAGCCGTTGAGATAGGTGCCCGCCGGAAGTTGCTCGACGCGGGTGACCACCCCGTCGGCCGGGGCGAGCACGGTGGCGTAGGACATGTTCAGCCTGGCCCGCTCCAGCTGGGCCTGGGCCTGCATGACGGCGGGCGCCGCGCTCGGCGCCAGGTTGGGGTCGCCGCCGAGGCTGGCCACCGCCTGGGCCGCGCCTTGCTGGGCCGACGCCAGCGCCTCGCGGGCCTGCTGCACGGCATGCTCTGCCTCAGAGACCTGCTGTTGGGAGGCCACGCCCGCGGCGGCGAGCTGGCGCTCGCGGGCGGCTTCGCGGACGGCGTAGGCGACCGTGTCACGGGCTCCCTGGACAAGCGCCGCCTGCTGGCGATAGGCCGCGCGCGCGGCCTCGACCTGCAGGACGGCGTTGGCGACATTGGCCGCCGCCGCCTGGGCGCCGGCCTCATAGTCGCGGGCGTCGAGGCGGAACAGCGGCTGGCCGCGCTTCACCACCTGGTTCTCGCGCACATAGATCTCGGTCACCCGCCCGGCGATCGAAGGGGCCACCGGGGCCTTGGCGATCTGCACATAGGCGTTGTCGGTGGTCTGATAGTGGTTGGTCAGCAGGACGTAGATCACCGCGATCGCGATCAGCGCTGGACCGGCGACGATCAGCGGCCAGCGCCAGCGGCGCAGGAGACTCTCGCGCTGGGCGCTGGGATCCACCTCGGCGTTGCCTCGGATGGGAATGATGTCCGGTTCGCTCACAACGCGAGCCCTCTCCACGACTTGACGGTGTCCGGCAAAGCAGGCGCGTGCAGCGAAGCGGCGCCGTTTCTCCCGTCCTCATGGAGATAGTGCTGCCCGCCGGATGACGAAAATGATATGTCGTCACGGGACGAATGAGCACGATACATAATGCTTGACCTCAATCTGCTGCGGGTTTTCGACATCCTGCTGGAAGAGCGAAGCGTGACCCGGACCGGCGCGCGGCTTGGCCTTACCCAGTCTGCGGTGAGTCATTCGCTAAATCGCCTGCGTTACCTACTCAGCGACGAACTCTTCGTGCGGGGCCCCTCCGGCATGCAGCCCACGCCGCGGGCGGTGGAGATGGGACCGCAGGTGCACGCAGCCCTCAACCAGCTGCAATCCGCGCTGGCCCCCGCCGACTTCGATCCCGCCACCAGCGAGCGGCGGTTCACCGTCGTCGCCGGGACCTACGCCAGCGCGGTGATGGCGCCGTCCTGGGTGGACCGCGTGGCCCACGTCGCGCCGCGGGTGGAGCTGGCGATCGCCGAGTTCAGTGGCGACATGCCCGAACGGTTCGACGCGCGGCGAGTGGATTTCCTGATCGCCAGCGTGCTGGCGGCGCCGGAACGGTTCGTTCGCGAAAGCCTGCTCACCGAGGCCCTGGTGTGGGTGGTGCGCGCCGACCATCCCCGGTTCCAGGACGTGAAGATAGACTTGGAGACCCTGGTCTCGGCGCCTCATGTGGTCATCTCGCGCCGGCTTCCCGGCCTGATCAACGAGGGCGGCGAACGGCGCGCCTTCGTCACACGCGCCAGCTGGGAAGACGCCGGCGCCTTCGAATCCGCCCTGACCGCGCGCGGCCTGACCCGGCGGATCGGCGTCACCGTCCCTGACACCTACGCCGCCATGGCCGTGGCCGCGTTCTCGGACATGGCGACCCTGGTCCCGCGCCGGCTGGCCCTGCTGTCGGCGGCCGCCGGGCGGCTGAAGCTGATCGAACCGCCCTATGAATCGCCGATGGTCGAACTCAACCTGCTGTTTCTCAAGGAGCGCCTGGCCGAACCGGCCATCGCCTGGATGCGAGACCTGATCCGCGCCACCGCCACCGCGCTGTGAGGGGCCGACCTTACCCCTGGGCCCCAGCAGGCTGCGCGGCGGCGATCAAGGCGTCGTCGATGGCGGCGGCGCGGACGGCGGCGGGGCGCGCGCTGAGGCGGGCGCTGTAAGCCTCGAACACCGGACGTTTCTCGATCGAGCCGAATTGCAGGCCCCAGCTTATGTGCGAGCCGAAATAGACGTCAGCAGCGCTGAACGTCTCGCCCAGGATATAGTCGCCGCCGCTGCTGGCGATCGCCCGCTCGAGGGCGGCCATCACCTCGTCGTAGGCGCCGTAGCCCACCATGCGCCGCTGCTCCGACGAAACCTCGACCCCGAGCGCCTTGTTACTGGTGATGGACTCGACCGGGCCGGCGGCGAAGAACATCCAGCGGAAATAAGGTCCACGTCGCAGGTCGCCGAGTGGCGGAGCGAGGGCCGCCTGGGGGAATGCGTCGGCCAGATAGGCGCAGATCGCGCCGGCCTCGGTGACCACCACGTTCCCGTGGGTGATCGCCGGCACCTTGCCCATCGGATTGATCGCCAGGTAGGCCGGCGCTTTCATACTGGCCGCGTAGCCGAGCACCTCGGTGCGGTAGGGCTGCCCCACCTCCTCGAGCATCCAGCGCACGATCCGGCCGCGCGACATCGGGTTGGTGTAGAAGACAAGCTCGTCGGACATGCGGGACCCTTTCGGCGGTGGCCGGGTCTCTATCCTGCCATTGCGGGCCGGATCATGTCAGCAGGCGCTCAGGCCGAAATATCGACCGTCGAGCCGGCCGTGTAGCTGGACGGCGTGACACCCGTGCCCGGGGGCACGGACGCGGCGGCAGAGGTCGGGTCGTTGCGGGTCGCGCCATCCACGGGCGGAGACGCGGCGGTGGGCGCGGCTTTGCCGAGCGCGCCGGAGAGCACCACGGCGGGGCCATGGCCGGCGGCCTCGGACTTGTTGGCCCCGTAGGGACCATCCTTCGGATGCGTCGGGTCGATGTTCTTCTTCGCGTAGTCGATATCGGTGCAATTGTGGCAGATGTAGCCGTTGATCACATCCATCGACATCGAGGGCTTCTCCCGCAAGAAGAGTGGAGCTTAGCCGAGCGAGGTTAAATCGCTGTTCCCATGGCGCGGGATTCCTAAGCCTGCGTCGCCATCCACTCGTCCACATAGCGTTCCAGCACGGTCAGGGGCATGGGCCCGGCCAGCAGCACGGCGTCGTGGAAGCGGCGGATGTCGAACCTGGCGCCCAGCGCCGCCCGGGCCTTCCGGCGCAGCCGCAGGATGGCGGTCTTGCCGACCATGTAGGTGCAGGCCTGGGCGGGATCGACGGCGTAGCGCTCGATCTCCTGGCCGGCGTAGGCCGGTGGATCGCCCTCGATGCCCGAGAGGACCTCGACCGCCTTCTCGCGGCTCCACCGCAGGGCGTGCAGGCCGGTGTCGGTGACCAGCCGGCCGGAGCGCAGCAGGGCATCGTGGATGTAGCCCAGCTCGCCCGCCGGATCACCCTGGTAGAAGCCCATCTCCTGGGCAAGCTGCTCGGCGTAGAGCGCCCAGCCCTCGACGTAGGCGCCGAAGCCGCTGGCCTTGCGGATCATCGGCAGATCGGCCTGTTGCTGCAGCGTGATCTGCAGGTGATGACCAGGGACGCCTTCGTGGAAGGTGGTGGTCGGCATGTCCCAATAAGGCGCCTCGGCGGTGTCGCGCATGTTCAGCCAGTAGATCCCCGGCCGCGCGCCATCGAGACTGCCGGCGCTGTAGTGGGTGGCCGAGCCGGCCTCCGTGGCCGGCGGGACGCGGCGAATCTCCAGGGGCGTCCGGGGCAGCGTGTTAAAGTAGTCCGGCAGGCGCTTCTGCATGCGCTGGACCAGCAGGTTGAGGTCGGCGACCTCCTTGTCCTTGCCCGCGTCGGTGTTCGGATAGATGTACTGTTCGACCTTGTAGAGGGCGGCGTAGCGATCGCCCACGGTCCCCTGGCTCATGCCGATCTGGCGAAACAGCACCTCGGCGCGGGCCGAAAGCTCGCGGGTGACGTCGAGGCCCAGCCTATGGACCTCGGCGGGCGTCATGGCGGTCGTGGTGCGGTCCCGCAGCGCCTGGGCGTAGTAGGCCTCCCCGTCGGGCAGGCGCCAGACGCCGGCCTCGTGCGTCGCCCTCGCCCGCAAGCCGTCGAGCAACGCCATCTGGCGTTCCAGCGCGGGCAGCACCTGGGCGGTGTGGACGGCGCTCGCCCGGCCTTCCCAGTCGCCGGCGATCCCCTTGTCCCTGGCGCGTACGGCCAGCGAGCTTACGAGGGACGATTGGTCGGGCGCGGCGCGGAGCACCTTCATGCCGCCCAGCGCGCCGGCGATCGCGAAGTCCGGCGGGATGACGCCCAGGCCCGCGTCGCGGCGAACACGCTCGACCTCCTCGTCCATCAGCCGGGCGAATTCGCCCAGGCGCGCCACGTAGGCCTCGCAGTCGGCGCGGGTCTCGATGGTGTGCTGGCTGTCCAGGAAGTCTGGAACCTCCTGCCAGGCGCCGTCGATCTGGCTCAGCACATAGGGCGATCCCGCGCCCTCCCGGCCATAGGCGAAGCGCCGGTTGGCCGCGTCCGTCGCCTCGAGGTCGAAGATCACCGAGTCGTAGTTCACCGCCGCCATGCCGGTCAGCGCCTTGCGGTCGATGGCGCGCATGCGGGCGAGTTGGTCGGCGATCTGGCGCCCCGCGCGATCGCGTTCGGTGAGGGAGGCGTGACGAAGCTGCGACTTGGCGCCGGCGCGCGCGCCGGTGTCGAGGCCCAGCGCGGTGGTTAGCTCGGGATTGTCGGCCAGGGCCTGGTTGAACAGCGCCTCGAGCGTTGTGTTGAGCTGGGCTTCCGCCCCGCCTTGCGCGCTCGCGCCCCCGGCTAGCGCGAGCGTCGCGCCGGTGCAGGCCAGGAGTTTGCGACGGTTAAGCACGGGCGCGGTTCCAGTGTAATCGGCGGCGTGACAGGCTATGAGGCGCTGGCCCGCGCCGCAAGTCGCGCAGGCGCAAAATTCCAACGATCTGGTCAGAGGCGGTCGGATCGGTCCGGATACCGAGTCTCAAAGGGTGCTCTATTCCATGTCTATCCCACGTTCCGCAGTCACCGTTCCCTCGGCGAGCCATCTCCAGGCGGCGGCGTGAGCCCGCGCACGGTCGCCGTCGTCGGCGCCGGCCCCGCCGGCCTAATGGCGGCCGAGGTGCTGAGCGCGGCGGGACTGGCCGTGACGGTCTACGAGCGGATGCCGAGCGTCGGACGCAAGTTCCTGATGGCCGGGCGCGGCGGGCTCAACCTGACGCATTCCGAAGCCTTGCCGATGTTCCTGGGCCGATATGGCGCGGCGCGCGACCGGCTCGAACCGCTCCTCGAAACCTTTTCCCCCGCCGCGCTGACGGCCTGGGCCGAGGCGCTTGGGCAGGAGACCTTCGTCGGGTCGTCGGGCCGGGTGTTCCCCAGGACGCTGAAGGCCTCGCCGCTGCTGCGCGCCTGGCTGGGGCGGCTGGCTGCGCAAGGGGTCGGGATCGAAGTTCGCCACGAGTGGCTGGGCTGGGACCCGGCCGGAGCGTTGACATTCGCCACGCCGCGCGGCGCGCATACGGTCCAGGCCGACGCGGTTGTCCTGGCGCTGGGCGGCGCGAGCTGGCCGCGGCTGGGCTCCGATGGGTCCTGGACAGGCCTTCTGGAGGCCGCCGGCGCGGCAGTGACGGCGCTACGCCCGGCCAATATGGGCTGCGACGTCGCCTGGAGCCCGGTCTTTCGTGACCGCTTCCAGGGCCTGCCGGTCAAGAATGTGGCCTTGAGCTTCGCGGGCCAGACGGCGCGCGGCGAAGCCATGGTCACCCGGGCCGGGCTGGAGGGCGGGGCGATCTACGCCCTGTCGGCGTCCCTGCGCGAGGCGATCGCAGCTGAGGGCCAGGCGGAACTGGTGTTCGACCTGCGGCCCGACCAGTCGATCGCCCAGCTCACCGACCGGCTTCAGGCGCCGCACGGCGGGCAGACGCTGAGCAGCTACCTGCGCAAGGTGATGCGCATGTCGCCGGTCGAGATCGGCCTGCTGCGCGAGGCCCACGGCATCGACCTACCGACCGCGCCGGGCGCGATGGCCCGCCGGATCAAGGCCGCGCCCATCCGCCTGACCGGCGTCCAGCCCATCGCCCGCGCCATTTCCTCGGCCGGCGGCGTTGATTGGGACGGCGTGGACGAAGGACTGATGCTGAAAGCCCGGCCGGGGGTGTTCGTGGCGGGGGAGATGCTGGATTGGGAAGCGCCGACCGGCGGCTACCTGCTGCAGGCGAGCTTCGCCACCGGCGTGGCCGCAGCGCACGGCGTGCTGCGCCGGCTGGCCTGACACAGACACTCCCCCCATCGCCGGGGCGACGGGGGTGTGAGCCTGGCTTTACGGGCCTTAGTTGGCGGCGATGATCGAGGCGATCAGGCCGCTGGCGAGGGCCACCATCGCGTAGTTGTTGTCGACCTGCACCCACTGGTAGCCGCGCGGCGGAGCGCGCAGGTGGTGACGGCGGTAGTCCACATAGTGGCCGCGGTCACGGTAGTAGCTGGCCGGCAGGCGCTGGCCCCGCGCCCAGCGCTTCTGCTGGCCGTAATGGTTGCCGTTGTCATGGCGGGCGCCGCGGTCGTTGTCGTAACGGTTCTGCTCGTGACGACCGCGATCGTCGTGGCGGTCATTGCCATGGGGCTGGGCCGAGGCGGCCGTGCCGGCGAGCAGGGTAAGGGCGAGGGTCGCGGTAAGAAGGCGTTTCATGGAAGGCTCCTTTGTTGAGCCACCAAGTTCTCACTTGCGGCCTGAGCCAGACCTGAACGCCAACTCTCAGCTAATACCAAGCGCCGCTGACGCAGACTCGGGGATTCCCCTGAGGGCCGAACAGTGATTCACGCTTCTTGTTGGAGAGGAGTGGTCGGATGGGGTCGATTGTATTGCGGGACGACTTTGATGCGGCGGCGGTGCGTCGGCTGGCGCGG
>CANJXI010000018.1 GCA_947478785.1 Caulobacteraceae bacterium | reverse complement strand
CGCTACATGACCCTGGAAACCCTCGCCCCCTTGAGCGATGATCCCCTCGTCAGCCTGTCTATCCCGGCAAGCTGAACGATCCCGGCCCCGCCGGAGATCGCGGTGATCACGACGCCGCAGTTACACCACGCGATGGGACACGACCTCGGGACCGAACGTATTGTCATCCTAGTCAAGGCCGCGCCGCACCCTAGCAGGCGCTACCAAGAGACCGTGTGCTGCGCGGGAGTGACGCTGCGAGACGACACACGACATGCTGAGTGGCGTCGGCTCTATCCCGTCCGGTTCCGCCACCTGAACGGCGACGCGAAGTTCTCCCGCTGGGACATCCTCGAATACAGATGGCATCGCCCGAAGGATGACCCTCGGCGCGAAAGCCGCCGAGTGGAGGAACAGAGTCTGGCTGTTACTGGCAAGCTCCCTAGGGACGGCCACGCGCCCTTTCTGGACCACCTCCTGCGGGCATCCTACGTGGACGCCGCCCAGCGAGGCGAGACGCTCACCCTGGTGCGCCCGAAGAACCTGAGCTTTCGGTGGCGGCGCAAGTCCGACGCGGAGGTAGCCGGCGAGAAGACCGCGTTCGCCGCAGCCTCTGCACAAGGAAGCTTGCTCGACGAGCCGCTCAAGGCGTTCGAGCCTTGTCCCTACCACTTGCGGATGGGTTTCGAGGACGCAGCCGGACCCCACGGCATGACCTGCGGGGACTGGGAGACGTCGGCCACATTCTTCAACTGGCGCCGGAGTTACGGCGAAGCGGAGGCGCTCTCCCGCCTGAAGAAAATCTACGAAGAGACGTATGCCGAAAAGGGCGTCGCGCTCGCCATGGGTACAGTCGCCAAGCGTCCGAAGCAGTGGCTCCTGTTAGGAATTATCCGAATGGACGAGGTCTTTCAGCCTCGTCTCCTTTGATGCGCCTGGGCAGATCCATGTCACTCCGAAATCCGCCTCCGTGTCGATATCTGACGCAACAAGCGCTACCATGAAATGAGAAGGAGCTTGCACGCCATGGCGCCTGATGAGCGGCGCGCGATCGGACCGGTCCACGCGCGCCTAGAACGGATGTTGGTGTCGCTCGGCCTGACCCCGACGCCTGTGGGATGCGGTACGTCCTACAAGCTGGGCGACAGAACCCCCTGTCGGATCGACCCGAAGCGCAGGAACCTGCGCGTGGACGTGGGGCTGCCGGCGGAAGCCCTCGCCCCTCCGCAACTCCAATCGTCGGGGGTCCGGCGAGGCTGGCTCGTCGTCCACGACGAGTGGGCCGACCTGGCGGAGGATTACATCCGCGCCTGCACGCTTCGGAAGCTGGACGAACTCCGCGCCCGGACTTGAGACCCGCTCGCCGAGAGCCCGCCCACCCCTAGAAGCTGTTCACCGTCCGTCCCCCGGCGGTCAGGTCCGCGACCAGCCGGTGGGCGTGGTAGTGCATGGCGCACTTCAGCGCGAAGGTCTGCAGCATCTGCGGCGAGCCGCCCTTCAGCAGCGCGCGGCCCATCACCCGGCGATAGGCGCGGCGCAGCGTCCGGTCGGGGCCGCGGGTCTGCAGGCGCAGGACGATGAAGGCCGCCTCGGCGAGCAGGCCAAGATCGCGGCCCACCCTGTGGCGCCATGTCCGCCGGGGCGTGCGGCTGGCCCGCCGCATGGCGGGCCGCGCGTAGAGCCGGTCGAGGCGGGCGAAGTAGGCCTCGGGCGCGTTGAGCGCCCGCATCACCCGGATGTAGCCGTCCCGCAGGTCCTCCCGGCTCAACTGTTCCGGAATGACGTTGGTCCCGGTCGCGGGACGGTCCGAAGGGTCCAGCCGGCCCGCCTTGAGCAACCGGGCGTGCAGCGGCGTCTTGGGGATGGCGCTCAGCATGCCGACCATCGCGTTGACGATCCGCGCCTGCTCGATGAACTCGACCTGGCGCTCGAAGATGTCGGGGCCGTCGCTGTCGAAGCCGACGATATGGCCGCTCCACACCTCCATGCCGGCGTCCTGGATGCGCTGGATCTTCTCGACGCTGGTCCCGCCCGCGCGCAGGTTCTGCAGCTTGCCCGTCTCGCGCAGGGCCTCGGCGTTCGGCGTCTCGACGCCGACGAAGACGATCTTGATGTTCGCCGCGGCCATCAGGTCCATCATCTCGGGCGAATCCGCCAGGTCGATCGAGGCCTCCGTGAGGAAGGTCATGGGATAGTCGTTGCGCCGCTGCCAGTCGCCCAGCGCCTTCAGCAGGACTTTGATTTCCTTCTTGTTTCCGATCAGGTTGTCGTCGACGATGAAGGCCCAGTCCATGTGGTGGCGCTTCCAGAGGGCCTCCACCTCCGCCAGGATCTGCGCGCTCGTCTTGATCCGCGGGCGACGTCCGAACGTGACGATGATGTCGCAGAATTCGCAGGTGAACGGGCAGCCGCGCGAGAACTGGACGCTGCCGATGGCGTATCGGTCCATCTTGAGGAGTTCGTGGCGCGGGACCGGCACGGTGCTCATGTCGGTCTTCTCGGACTGCTCGTAGCGGGTCGCGTGCTGCCCGCGGCCCCATTCCGAGAGGAACCGCGGCCAGGTTGTCTCGGCCTCGCCCACGAAGATGACGTCGGCCAGGCCCGCGAAATAGTCCTCCTGCACCGTCACCCAGGGGCCGCCGATGGCCACGAAGCAGCCGCGCTGCTTGAGCGCCTCGACGATCTCCCGCATGCGGTATCGCTGAACGATCATGCCCGTGACGCCCACGATGTCGGCGCGCGCGCAGCGGTCGAAGTCGATCGCCTCGACGTTCTCGTCGATGATTGTGTAGCTGTGGCCCTCGGGCGCGAGCGCGGCCAGCAACGGCAGCGCCGAGACCGGCACATTGGCGCTGACGTCGAGCAGGCCGAGCGCGTATTCGAGCCCCCAATAGCTCGGCTCGAAGCGCGGATTGATCAAGACGATGTCGGCCATCGCAACCCATCCAAACGGTCGGTCGCCCGCAACCCGGATTGAAGGCCGAGACGGTGGCAAGAAAGCGGCGCGGCATGCCGGCGGACAATTCGAAGTTGTGGCGGTGCGCGAATTGGCTTCCGCTGCCGCGACCTGAACCGCCGAGCCCCCCGCCATGCCCGTGCTTGTCGACCGGATCGATCCGGTCGGGATCAACTGCCTGATCTGGTCCGGCCGGGTGTCGCGGGCCGACGCGCTCGGCCTGGCGGGACGGATCGATCCGGCCCGCCCCGAATTCGGCTGCCGCTGGATCAGCTATTTCGCGACGGGGGTGGACCTGTCGGACCTCGACGCGGCCTGCCTGCTGGAGTTGCGCGAGCGGCTGCGGCCGGTGGTGTCCGGCCTGGCCGCCAAGGGCGCGTTCAGGATGCTGCTGGTCTCCAACTCCCGATACAACGACCCCTTGCTGGCGGTGTGGGGGGCGATGACCGCCATGGACCCGGCCTATCCCTCCCGTCCCGTCGTCGTGGCGGATATCGGCGCCGCCGCGCGCGGCCTGGGCCTGTCGGCGGCGGACGCCGAACAGGCCAGGCTCTGGATCCTGGCGCGAACCGATCGGCTCCAGGGCGGGCCGCGCTGAGCAGCCCTCTCCTTAGAGGAGGACGTCAGAAGAAGGCTGGGTGGGCGGTCTGTCCCAGACGCCGGGCGCCCAGCCTAACCCACCGTCACCGGCAGCTTCAGGAACACATGGCCCCTGGCGCTGGCCTTCGGCAGTGCCCCGGCGCGGATATTGACCTGCAGGGACGGGAGGAGCAGGGCCGGCGCCGCCAGGGTGGCGTCGCGGGCCCGGCGCAGCTTCACGAAAGCGTCTTCCGTGACGCCATCGTGGACATGGACGTTGGCGGCGCGCTGCTCGGCCACGGTGGTCTCCCAGCGAGGTTCGCTGCGGCCGGGCGGCAGGTAGTCGTGGCCGACGAACATGCGGGTCTTCGCCGGCAGGTCCAGGATCTTGCGGATCGAGCGATATAGGGCCGCCGCGTCGCCGCCGGGGAAATCGGTCCTCGCCGTCCCATAGTCCGGCATGAACAGCGTATCGCCCACGAAGGCCGCGTCGCCGATCCGATAGGTGACATCGGCGGCGGTGTGCCCGGGGGTTTCAAGAATGCGGACGATCAGGTCGCCCAGCGGCAGTTCATCGCCCTCGCGCGCCAGGCGGCCGAAATCCCCGCCATCGGGCAGGATATCGTCGGCTTCGAAGAGGGCCGCGAAGTGCTTCTGCACCTCGGTGATCCGGGCGCCGATCACGATCGCAGCACCGGTTTCCGAACGCAGATAGGCCGCCGCCGAGAGGTGATCGGCGTGGGCGTGGGTCTCCAGGACATAGACGAGCGTCAGGCCCTTGGCCCGGATCGCCCCGAGGATCGCGTCCGCCGAAGTGGTGGAGATCCGGGCGGAATTGGCCGCGAAGTCCAGTACGGGATCGACCACCGCCGCTGCCCCCGTGGTCGGATCGCTGACAAGGTAGGTGGCGGTGAACGTCGCCGGATCGAAGAATGTCTGTACCCTTGGCGTCATGGCAAGCCTCCTGAGCGCCGGTAATATATAAGAACTTGCTAAATTAGCATCAACTAATATATCAGGGTCATCAATGTTCGATCTCGCGAACTTCGACATCGCTGATTTCAAGGCCAGCGCGGCGGCGGCGGCAAAGCTGCTGCGGGCGCTGGCCAATGAGCGGCGGTTGATGATCCTTTGCCAGCTCACTGAGGGCGAACGGGCCGTTGGGGACATCCAGTCCCACGTGGACCTGTCGCAGTCGGCCCTGTCGCAGCACCTGGCGGTGCTGCGACAGGAGGGCGTCGTGGCCACCCGCCGCGAAGGCCAGACCATCTGGTACCGGATCAGCGACCCCGCCTCGATCAAGGTGATGGCGACACTCGCGGAGATCTTCTGTCCCCCAAAGGTGGTGAAGACCGATGCCTTCCAAGACCGAGACCCTCAACCCAGCCCAGGTCGATAATCTCCTCAGGACCGATCGCGCGGTCCTGGTCGACATCCGCGAACCCGACGAATTCGCGCGCAGCCGGATCAAGGGCGCCCAGTCACACCCGCTTTCCGCATTCGACCCGGCGAACCTTCGGCTGAAGCCGGGGCAGGTCCCCGTCTTCAGCTGCCGCTCGGGGATGCGCACGCAGACCAACGCCGACAAGCTGGCGGCCGGGGTCCAGGGCCCGCTCCTGCTGCTCGAAGGCGGCCTGGACGGATGGGCCCAGGCCGGCCTGCCGCTCTGGGAAAACCGCAAGGCGCCGCTGGAGATCATGCGCCAGGTGCAGCTCGCCGCCGGTATTCTGGTGACGGCGGGGGTTGTGTTGGGCTTTGCCGTCCATCCGGCCTTCTTCATCCTGTCCGGCGCCGTCGGCGTGGGACTGGCCATGGCCGGGGCCACCGGCTTCTGTGGCATGGCCAGGCTGCTCGCGTTGATGCCTTGGAACCGGTCTGCTCGGACCTGATCCGTGGACCTGACCGCCTACGCCCTGCCGCTGGCCGTCGTGGGCGGCGCCCTGATCGGACTGCTGCTGTCGATGTTCGGCGGCGGCGGCTCGGTGCTGGCGACGCCGCTCCTGCTCTATGTCGTGGGCGTGCGCGACCCGCACGTCGCCATCGGCACGGCGGCGGCAGCCGTGGCGGTCAACGCCGCCGTGGGGCTGGGCGGGCAGGCGAGGGCCGGGCGGGTCAAATGGCCCTGCGCCCTGGTGTTCGGCGGGGCGGGCCTCGCTGGGTCCCTGGTCGGCGCTCACCTCGCCAAACAGATGGATGGCGGTCGCCTGCTCCTGTGGTTCGCCGTGGCCATGGCGGTGGTGGGCGTCTCGATGCTTGCGCCACGAAAGCAGGACGGTGACCCGGCCGTCCACCTGACGCCGGCCCTGACGCTCAAACTGGCGCCCCTTGGCCTTGGGGTGGGCCTCGCGGCCGGCTTCTTCGGCATCGGCGGCGGATTCCTGATCGTGCCGGGACTGATGGCCGCAACGGGCATGACCCTGGCCAATGCGGCGGCCTCGTCGCTGGTCTCGGTCGTCCTGTTCGGCGCCGCCACCAGCCTCAGCTACGCCGCCGCGGGTCTCGTCGACTGGCCGGTCTTCGCCGCGCTGGTGGCGGGCGGCGCGGGCGGCGCCTTGGCCGGCATTCCACTGGCCCGGACCCTGGCGAAACACGCGGGCGCGGCCCGCCGGATTTTCGCGATCATGGTGCTCGCGACCGCCGCCTACGTTGCCTGGCGCGCAACGCATATGTGAGGGCCTTGCCTCAACCTGAAGGGCGGAATGAAGGAGGACTCGGACCCCGTCCCGACCGAATCCGCCGCCGCCCCGGCGGTCGACTTCCACGACTCCGCCTGACGGGCCCATCTTTCTCGACGGCGGGGGCCTTAAGGGCCTAGATGCCGCCCATGTCCGGTGAACCCTTCTGGCGCCGCAAGACTCTCGAGCAGATGACGGTCTCGGAGTGGGAGAGCCTGTGCGACGGCTGCGGGCTCTGCTGCCTCGTGCGCTTCGAGGATGAGGAGGCCGAGCAGGTCATCCCGACCCGGGTCCACTGCAAGCTGTTCGACGCGGCGGCCTGCGTCTGCACCGACTATGCGAACCGCAATCGCCACGTGCCCGACTGCGTGAAGCTGACACCCGGCAACATCGAGCAGCTGGGCTGGATGCCCAAGAGCTGCGCCTACCGCCGCCTGCACGAGGGCCGCGACCTGGCCGCCTGGCATCCGCTGGTCTCCGGCGATCCGGAGAGCGTCCACCGGGCCGGCGTCTCGGTGCGCGGCCAGACCATCAGCGAGGCCGTGCTGGCCGACCCCGAGGACGCGCTCGACTTCGCGGCCTGGGACCTGATGGAAGAACGCGGCCGCAAATGAACGCTCTCGGGGGCGCCCGGGGGACAAACGTGATATTTCTGCCACACCCGCTCTTGCGTGCAAGGCGGAACGAACCGATCTAGATAGCCGCTTCCCCCCATCGGCTTAGCAAGGGACAGGTTTCATTGGCGAGCGACCCCTATCAGGTCCTGGGCGTCTCCCGTTCGGCGAGCGCGGACGAAATCCGCAAGGCGTTCCGTAAGCTCGCCAAGGCCAATCACCCCGACACCAATCCCAACAACAAGGAGGCCGAGGAGCGCTTCAAGCGGGTCTCGGCGGCCTTCGACATCCTGGGCGACGTCCCCAAGCGCAAGAAGTTCGACGCCGGCGAGATCGACGCCGACGGCCGCGAGACCGCGCGCGGTTTCCCGGGCGGCGGCGCCGGACCGTGGGGCGCGCCGCCCGAGGGCGGCTTCGGCCGTGGCGGCGGCGGGGCCTACCGCTCGGAGACCTTCGAGGGCGTCGACCTGGGCGACATCCTGGGCGAGATGTTCGGCGGCCGCGGCGGCGGACCGCGGGGCGGCGGGGCGGGACCGGGCGGCGGCTTCGGCCGCGGCGCCGATGTCCGCGCCCAGCTCGAGATCGACCTGGAGGACGCCATCCGCGGCGCCAAGCGGCGGATCGCCTTCTCCGACGGCCGGACCATCGACGTCACCATCCCCAAGGGCGCGCAGGAGGGCCAGACGCTGCGCCTGAAGGGGCAGGGTTCGCCCGGCCGCACGGCTCCCGGCGACGCCATGATCGAACTGACCATCAAGGAGCATCCGATCTTCCGCCGCGAGGGCGAGGTGCTGGTGATGGACGTGCCGGTGGCGGTCTATGACGCGGTGCTGGGGGGCAAGGCCGAGGCGCCGACCCCTGACGGCCCGGTGACCCTTACCATTCCCAAGGGCGCCAACACCGGGACCCGCCTGCGGCTCAAGGGCCGCGGCCTCGCCGACCCCAAGGGCCTTCGCGGAGACCTCTTCGCGCGGCTGGTGGTCACCCTGCCGGAAGCTTCAGATCCCGATCTCGAACGCTTCGCCGAGGTCTGGAAACGCGACCGGCCCTATGCGCCAAAGCGCCGTTGAACCCCGCCTGGGTGACAGCCTTGGCCGTGCGCCCCATAACCGGGTGTTCAGGCCCGGTTCAGTCGCGGGCGGCTAGGTTCAGGTCCATGAAACGCGCTCTCCTCATCGCCGCCCTGCTGCTGGGGGCCGCCGCGCCGGCGGCCGCGCCGGCGCAGGATCGCCCCGGCGGCGGCCACGGTCCGCAGGACTCCGCCCGCGAGGCGGTGACGGCGGGGCGCCAGGCGCCGCTGTCGCGCGTTATCGCCACGATCGCCCAGCGCTATCCGGGCCGCCAGATGAACACCACCCAGGGCGACTACGGCGGCCGGCCGGCCTATTTCGTCCAGTGGCAGCTGGCAAAGAACAACCAGCTGGTGGTCTTCATCGTCGACGCCCAGAGCGGCCAGATCATCGGCCAGCAGGGCGGCTGACCCGCCGTTAGAAAGAGACCTCCGTTGCGCATCCTGCTTGTCGAAGACGACCCCGACCTCTCCCGCCAGCTGAAGCAGGCGCTGGCCGACGCGGGCTATGCGGTCGACCACGCCCCCGACGGCGAGGAGGCCCAGTTCCTGGGCGAGACCGAGCCCTATGACGCGGTGATCCTCGACCTTGGGCTGCCCAAGGTGGACGGGGTCTCGGTGCTGGAGCGCTGGCGGCGCGAGAACATGGCCAGCCCCGTCCTGATCCTCACCGCCCGGGGGGCCTGGAGCGAGAAGGTGGCCGGCTTCGACGCAGGCGCCGACGACTACCTGACCAAGCCCTTCCACACCGAGGAACTGCTGGCCCGCCTGCGCGCCCTGCTGCGCCGCTCGGCCGGCCATTCGGCGCCGAACCTGGCCTGCGGCGGCCTGCGGCTGGACCCGAGGGCCGCCCGCGCCAGCGTCAACGGCGAGCCGCTCAGGCTGACCTCGCTGGAATACCGCCTGCTGCACTATCTGATGATGCACCAGGGCCGGGTGATCAGCCGCACCGAGCTGGTCGAGCATCTCTACGACCAGGACTTCGACCGCGACTCCAACACCATCGAGGTGTTCATCGGCCGGGTCCGCAAGAAGATCGGCGCCGACCGCATCGAGACCGTCCGGGGCCTGGGCTACCGCCTGACCTGCCCGGAAGGCGAGACCGACGACGAGGCCAAGGCCTCGTGATCGGCTAGCCGTATGGCGGGGGCGCTCGGGCAACCGTCGCTGGCGCGGCGCCTGGTGCTGCTGGCCCTGGGCTGGAGCCTCGCGGCCCTGGTGGTCTCGGCCGTGGTGCTGGCGCTACTCTTCCAGCAGGCCGCGATCCGCCGCCTCGACCAGACCCTGTCCGAGCTGATCGACAACCTAACCACCTATTCCACCGTCGACGGTGGCGCGGTGTTCGCGCCCCCGCTCACCGACGAGCGGGCGCTGCGCGCCTATTCCGGCCGCTACTGGGAGCTGGCCGAGCCCACCGCGGCCGGCGGGGTCCGGCCCCTCGTCCGGTCCTATTCGCTGTTCGACTCGGTCTTGCGGACGCCGCCCGACCTGGTGGCCCGCTTCAAGGCCAATCCGGGAAAATACATCGCCTACGACAGCCGCGGGCCTCAGAACGAGCCGCTGCGGGTTCGCGCCCAGCAGAACCTGCTGCCAGGGCGCAAGGTCCCGGTGATTTTCTTCGCCGCCGAGGACCGCTCGTCGATCAACCGCGATGTGCGGGGTTTCGTCGCCGCCACCGCCGCGGCCTTCATCCTGCTGGGCGGCGGGCTGATCGTCGCCATCGTCATCCAGGTGCGCGTGGGCCTGCGGCCGCTCTTCGCCCTGCGCAGCGAGGTCGCCTCGGTCCGCCGCGGCAAGACCGAGCGCCTGGTCGGCGCCTATCCGAGCGAGCTCACCCCGCTGGCCGAGGAGCTCAACGCACTGGTGGCGCACAACCAGGAGGTCGTCGAGCGCCAGCGCACCCACGTCGGCAACCTGGCCCACGCGCTGAAGACTCCGATCTCGGTGATGGTCACCGAGGCCGGCCAGCGGCCCGGTCCCCTCGCCGAACTGGTCACCCGCCAGGCCGAGCTGATGCAGCAGCAGGTCGATCATCACCTGCGCCGCGCCCGCGCGGCGGCCCGCACCCAGGGCCTGGGCGAACGCACCGCCGTGGCCGAGGTTCTCGACGAGCTGTCGCGCACCCTCGAGCGCATCTACCGCGACAAGGGCGTGGCCATCGACTGGGACGCGCCCGAGGACATCCACTTCCTGGGCGAGCGGCAGGACCTGCTGGAGATCGCCGGCAACGTCATCGAGAACGCCTGCAAGTGGGGCCGCGCGAAGGTGCGGGTCAGGGTCGAGCCGCTTGGCGCGGCCCGCTTCCGCCTGACCGTGGACGACGACGGTCCGGGCCTGCCGCCCGACCGCCGCGAGGAGGTGCTGCGCCGGGGCGCGCGTCTGGATGAGACCGCGCCGGGCTCCGGCCTCGGCCTTTCCATCGTCGACGAACTGGCCCGGGCCTATGGCGGGAGCCTGCGCCTGAATGCCGCAGACGCCCTCGGTGGGCTCAGGGTAGAGGTCGACCTTCCGCGGGCGGACGGCTAACCCGCCGTAATATTTGGAGAACCTTAACCGGCGTTTGGCATGATCGTGGCTTGGTGGGACACGTCCCGCCTCTGGAGCCGTCAATGGTCGCCCTCACCGAACGCAAGATTGCGATCGTCAGGACGCTGGTGGAATCCGCCCCGGACGGAATCGTCGGGCGCCTGCAGCAGGCGCTGGCCGAAACCGGCGGGGACACGGCCTTGGCCGGCGTGCGCAGGCTCGTCGAGATCGAGGCCGCCGACCGTCGCCTGCGCAACATGGTCCTCCAGCCGGTGGCCCCGATGTGCGTCGGAGACGGCGTCAGCACCCGGCAACTGGTCTTCCCCGCCCGTGCGCTGTCGCTTCTCTGGCAAGGCCTCAAGGTGCTGAGCCCCGAGGGTGTCGCCGCCGCCGCCGCCACCCTGCCGGAGGACGATGCGCCGACCAACGTGATCGCCCCCTTCGACGCCCTGACGCGTCTGGCGGCCGGCGCTGTGCGCAACAGCGACCAGCGAGAATTTCGCCTGGTCGCCGAACTCTGCCAGCGCGCCCAGCCGGGCGGCGCGGCCGCCTTCGCCGCATGCCTCGATCTCGCGCCTGTCGTCCGCCGTGCGATCGTGCGGCTGCCCAACTGGATCGCGCACGCCGGCGAAGAGACCGCCGCAGCCGCGCGCCTCGCCTACAACGACGCGGTGGAGGTCGCCGATGACGCCGGTCCGCGCTTCTTCGAGATGCTGGCCGCTCAGCTTTCGCCGCCGTGGCTGGTGCTCAGGATCATCTCGGCGGTGATGGACAAGCCCACCGAGCGCTATCTGGCCGAGTCCGAGGTCGGCGGGTTCGGCGAGCGGGTGATGACCGAGATCGACGAGGCCCTGAAGACGATCAGCACGTTCGACATCGACGCCGGCCCCGAGGTCGGCCGCGCGGCGGGCCGGACGGTCGGTGTGCTCGCCCGGCAGACCACCGAGGTCGAGGCCTGTCTCGAGCTCTCGCGCGATCACGGCTGGGGCCAGCGCATCGTCAATCAGCGCAAGGCGCTGGCCAATGTGGTCGAGGCCCGCCTGCGGGAGGCCGAGAAGGTCGCCGCCGCGGCGCTGCCGATGGAAACGATCGGTCGCAAGACCCGTTCGCGGCTGTCCGTCGCCCCTGAACCGCGCGCCGTCGGCCGGGGCAGGACGCTGCTCGCCTTCACCCAGGAAATCCGCTCGAGCGCCAACTACGCGGGATTCTCCGCCGCCCATTCCAAGGCCTTGGAGAAGATCGGCGGCATGCTCGACCACTATGTCGAGGACACGCTGGATCAGGTCAGGAACGGCGGCGTCGAGGACATGGAGATCGCCGCCGCCTTCCTGCACATCGCGGCAGACTTCGCCCTGATGGTGCGCGACGAGAAAGCCGCCGAGCTGATCCGCCGCCGCACCGCGACCGCCTGCCATTGCGAAGGCGCCGCGCACGCCGCCTGACCGGCGAGACCCCTCGCGCTGACAGACGCTTTCGGCTACACGCCTGCCATGATCGCCTTCTGGGCCACAGCCGGCGTACTTTCGGCCGCAGCCGCCCTTCTTGTCCTGATGCGCGCCGCCCGCGCCGCGACGCTGGCCGAGCCCGCCGATCCCATGCCGGTCCTCTACCGACGCCAGCTCGCGGAAATTGGAGAACTCGCCGACCGCGGCCTGCTCGGCGCGGCCGAGCGCAAGAGCGCCGAGGCGGAGGCCGCCCGCCGTCTGCTGGACGCCGCCGATCGGCCGAGCGAAGTCTGGTCCGCCGCCTCGCCCAGGGGCGTGATCCTGCTGGGCGCGGTGTCCGTTCCGGCCGCCCTGGCCTTGCTGCTCTACCTGGGGCTTGGCGCGCCGGGCATGGCCGACCAGCCGTTCGAGGCCCGGCTGACCCACTGGCGGGCCGTCAGCCCGACCGAGCTCTCCCCGCCTCAGATGGCCGCCGTGCTGCAGAGGCTGACGCGCGAGCGGCCCGACGATCCGGAGGGCTATCGATTCCTGGCGCTGGCCGAAGGCGCCTCCGACAATCCCGCGGGCGCGGCGCGCGCCTTGCGCCAGGCCGTGAGGCTCGCGCCCGATCGGGCCGAGCTGTGGGAGATGCTGGGCGAAGCCCTGATGCTGCAGGCCGGCGGCCAGATGACCGCCGACGCCCGGGCCGCCTTCAATCAGGATCTCAAGCTTGACCCGAAGTCCGCCGCGGCGCGGTTCTACCTGGCCCAGGGACAGATCGCCGCCGGCGACCGGGCCGGCGGACTGGCCGCCTGGCGCGCGCTCGAGGCCGATCTGCCGCCCGACGATCCCCGGCTGCCGAGGTTGCGGCGCGCCATCGCCGAAGCGGCCGCCCAGCCCGCGCCGGCGGCGGGGCCGGCCTTGTCGGCCGACCAGCTCACCGCCATCCGGGGCATGGTGGCGGGCCTGGCGGCGCGGCTGCGGGTCAAGCCCGACGATCCCGACGGCTGGGTCAGGCTGGTCCGCGCCTACGCGGTGCTGGGCGAAACCGCCAAGCGCGAGGCGACCCTGAAGGACGCCCGTGTCCGCTATGCCGGCCGCCCCGATATCCTCGATCAGCTTTCCCAGGCCGCGCGTACGGAGCCCATGCGATGAGTTGGCTGCCCAAATCCCCCAAGGCGCGCCGTCGCCTGACCTTGCTGGCCGCCATCGCGCCGGTCCTCGCTCTGGCCGTCGGCCTGACGCTGTGGGGCCTGAAGGACTCGATCTCCTTCTTTTACACGCCCGGCCAGGCGGCGGCGGCCAAGCCCAAGCCCGGCCAGTCGATCCAGCTGGGCGGCCTCGTCCGAGTGGGCTCGGTGGTGAAGCATCCCGACGGGCGGGTGGAGTTCGACGTCGCCGACCGGATAGCGGTCGACAAGGTCGTCTACCAGGGCGACCTGCCGGACCTGTTCCGCGAGGGGCAGGGGATCGTCGCCATGGGCGCCTACCGCGCGGACGGCGTGTTCGAGGCCCGCCAGGTGCTGGCCAAGCATGACGAGCGCTACATGCCCAAGGAAGTCGCCGACGCCCTGAAGAAACAGGGCGAATGGCGGGGCGACGGCATGGCCCCGGCCTATGGAAAAGCCGCCACGCCATGATCGCCGAACTGGGCGCCTTCGCGCTCGCCCTGGCGCTGGCGTTCGCCCTGGCGCAGCTCGTCCTTTCGGCGGCGGGCCGCATACGCCGCTCGACCGTGCTCGCCGCCGCCGGCGAAGGCGCGGCGCTGGCCGTCTTCGGCGCGGTGGCGCTGGCCTTCGCGGCCCTGATCCACGCCTTCGTCACCTCCGACTTCTCGGTGGCCAACGTGGCGGCCAATTCGCACACCGAAAAGCCGCTGCTCTACAAGGTGGCCGGGGCCTGGGGCAGCCACGAGGGCTCGATGCTGCTCTGGTGCCTGGCGCTGACCGGGTACGGCGCGGCGGCGGTGGCCTTCGGGCGCAGCCTGCCGCGGCCCCTGAAAGCCTCAATGGTGGCGGTGCAGGGGGCGCTGGCGACCGTTTTCCTGGCCTACACGCTCTTCGCCTCCAATCCGCTGGCCCGGGTCGCCGATCCGCCGGTGGAAGGCCGCTCGCTCAATCCGCTGCTGCAGGATCCGGCGCTGGCGATCCATCCGCCGTTCCTCTACGCGGGCTACGTCGGCATGTCGGTGGTCTTCGCGCTGGCGGTGGCGGCGCTGATCGAGGGCCGCATCGACGCGGCGTGGGCAAGATGGGTCAGGCCCTGGACGCTGGCCGCCTGGAGCCTCCTCACCGTCGGCATCACGCTGGGGTCGTTCTGGGCCTACTATGAGCTGGGCTGGGGCGGTTGGTGGTTCTGGGACCCGGTGGAGAACGCCTCGTTCATGCCCTGGCTGGCGGCGACCGCCCTGCTGCACTCGGCCATCGTCACCGAGAAGCGAGGCGCGCTCGCCGGCTGGACCCTGTTCCTGGCGCTGGCCGCGTTCTCCTTCTCGATGCTGGGGGCCTTCCTGGTGCGCTCGGGCGTGCTCACGTCAGTGCACGCCTTCGCGGTGGATCCGACCCGGGGCGTGCTGTTGCTGATCATCCTGGGCGTGACCTCCGGCGCTGGCTTCGCCCTCTTCGCCTGGCGGGCTCCGAAGCTGGCCCAAGGCGGGGTGTTCGCGCCGGTCAGCCGCGAGAGCGCGCTGGTGCTCAACAACATCCTGCTGGCCGCGGCGACCACCACGGTCCTGCTGGGCACGCTCTACCCGCTGATCCGGGAAGCGGTGACCGGCGAGCCGATCTCGGTGGGGCCGCCCTATTTCAACCTGACCTTCACGCCGCTGATGGCGGCGCTGGCGATCCTGCTGCCGGCGGGCCCGCTGCTGGCCTGGAAACGCGGCGACGCGGCCGGGGTGTTGCAGCGTCTCTGGGTGGCGATCCTTATCGCCCTTGCGGCCGGTTTGCTGGCCTATGCGCTGGTCAGTCCGCGCAAGGCCTTCGGGGCGGCTGGGCTGGCCATGGGGACCTGGATCATCGCGGGCGGAATCGCGGAACTGATCGAACGCACACGGGGGTTCCGGGTCGCGCCCGCCGAGAGCCTGCGCCGGCTGGTCCGCCTGCCGCGCGGCGCCTGGGGCATGACGCTGGCGCACCTGGGCCTCGGTGTCTTTGTCCTGGGCGCCTGTTTCGAGACCGGCTGGAAGGCCGAACGGGCCGAGACCCTGCCGCTGGGCGGGGCGCTGGACGTGGGCGGCTATCACCTGGTGCTCGACGCGGTCAGCGACGTGGACGGGCCCAACTACGAGGCCGAGCGCGCCACCATCCGCGCCACCCGCGATGGGGCGCCGATCTGCGTCGGACAGCCTGAGCGCCGCTTCTATCCGGCCGGAGGCCAGACCACCTCTGAAGTCGCGATCTGCTATCGCGGCGCCTCGCACCTCTACATCGTCCTGGGCGAGCGGCGCGAGACGGCCACCACGCCGGTCTGGCTGGTCCGCGCCTATTGGAATCCCTGGGCGACGCTGATCTTCCTGGGCCCGGTGATCATGGGGCTGGGCGGCCTGATCTCGCTCTCCGACCGGCGTCTTCGCCTCGGCGTCGCCCGCCGCCGCGAGCTGCCGGCGTGAGGTGGCGGCCGGTCCTGGCGGCGCTGGCCGGCGTGCTCTGCATGGCCGCGGCCTCCGACCCTGCCGAGCGGCTCTCCGATCCGGCGCAGGAGGCGCGCGCCCGGGCGATCTTCGCCGATGTCCGCTGCCTGGTGTGCCAGAACGAGTCGATCGATGATTCCGAGGCCGAGCTGGCCGGCGACCTGCGCAAGATCGTCCGCGAACAGGTCCGGCAAGGCCGCAGCGATGCCGAGATCAAACGCTTCCTGACCAATCGCTATGGCGAATTCGTGCTGCTGACGCCCAGCTTCTCGGTCGGCAACCTGGCGCTCTGGGGCGGCCCATTCCTGGCTGCGGGCCTTGGTCTCGTGCTGTTGCTGAGCCGGCTTCGGAACCGGCCCGCGGACGAGACGCTGTCAGCCGAGGATGTCAGGCGTGTCAGAGAGCTTTCGGAAAGCGACGCGCCCTGACATGTTTGCGCCTAATATCCGACGGAATGCCGAACGCAGGGTGACCTAAACGTAACTTGAGCGCGGTTGCGCTCTCGTGCATCGAACCTAGGTTTATCGCGCGCGCCGGGTTTCTCGACCACGGACGCGTACAGGGAACAGAAGGCTTATGACCTCGAAGAAGAATTACCTCCTGGGCGCGGTCGCCGGCGCGGGTGTCATGGCCGCGGCCGTGGCGGGCGCCGGCATGCGGCTTCCGGCCGCCCACGCCGACCAGGGCCAGCTGATCAAAGCCTCCACCGCGCCGATTTTCGCGCCGCCGCCCGGCGCGCCCATGTCGTTCGCCGACATCTTCGACCGCGTTTCACCCGCCGTCGTGTCGATCAACGTGACCAGCCGCATCGACGCCAGCGCGCTGCGCAAGATCCCAGGCCTCGAGGGCCTGCCCTTCGACATCGTTCCGCGCGGCCAGGCCCCGGACGGCGACGACGACGCGGCGCCGCCACAGGGCGGCAAGACCGAGAAGGGCCAGCCGCGCCTGCCGACCCAGCAGTCCTCCGGCTCCGGCTTCTTCATCTCGCCGGACGGCTACATCGTCACCAACAACCACGTGGTCGAGAACGCCGAGAGCATCAAGGTCGTCCTGAAGGACGAGACCGAACTGGACGCCGTGGTCGTCGGCCGCGACGAGGGCACGGACCTGGCGGTGCTCAAGGTCAAGGGCGGGCGGGCGGACTATCCGTTCGTCAACTTCGAGAACTCCGCCAAGCCGCGCGTCGGCGACTGGGTGATCGCGGTGGGCAACCCCTTCGGGCTGGGCGGCACCGCCACGGCCGGGATCATCTCGGCCTATGGCCGTGACATCGGCGAGACCTTCGTCGACTACATCCAGATCGACGCCTCCATCAACCGGGGCAACTCGGGCGGACCGACCTTCGACATCTACGGCCGGGTGATCGGGGTGAACACCGCGATCTTCTCGCCGTCCGGCGGGTCGGTGGGCATCGGCTTCGCTATCCCGGCCGAGGTGGCCGAGGCGGTCACCAAGCAGCTGATCTCCGGCGGAAAGATCCAGCGCGGTTATATCGGCGCCACTATCCAGAACTTCACCCCCGAGATGGCCGAAGCCCAGGGGCTTGGCTCGCAGAAGGGCGCGATCGTGTCCGACCTCGTGCCGGGCGGTCCGTCGCAGCGCGCGGGCCTGCTGCCCGGTGACCTGGTGATCGCGATCAACGGCGTGGCGGTGCGGACCTCGTCGGAACTGACCCGCGAGGTCGCCAAGGCCAAGCCCGGCGACGCCCTGCGCCTCGACGTCATCCGCGACGGCAAGCGCCGGATCGTGGAGGTCCGTTCGGGCATCCGCCCGTCCGAGCGCGAACTGGCCAGCAATGACAATTCGCCGGGCGCCCGCCAGGGCCAGGGCGGCGGCGGACCGTCGGCCAGCCCGGCGCCGGCGGTGATCGGCCTGTCGCTCGCGCCGCTGGACGAGGAAACCCGCCGCGCCCTCAACCTGCCTGCCGACGTGCGCGGCGCGGTGGTCCGCGGCGTCGACCAATCATCGGACGCCGGCCAGAAGGGCCTGCGACGCGGAGATGTCATCGTGCGCGCCGGCGACCGGCCGGTGGCGACCGCCGCCGACCTGGCCGCGGTCGTCGAGGCGGCCAAGAAGGCCGGCCGCGCCAGCGTGCTGGTCGGCGTCTATCGTGGCGGCCGCATGACCCTGCTGCCGATCAAGATCGCGGGATAGGACAGGCTTTCGCGGGGGCGAAACATGCGGATCCTGATTGTCGAGGACGACCTGGAGGCGGCCGAGGCCATGGCCCGGGGCCTTACCGAGGCGGGGCATGAATGCGCGCGGGCCGCCGACGGCGAGGCGGGGCTCACCGCCGCTCGCGACGGCGAGTTCGACGTGATGATCATCGACCGCATGATGCCGAAGATGGACGGCGTCACGCTGGTCGAGACGATCCGGCGCGAGGGCGACCAGACCCCGGTTCTGTTCCTCTCCGCGCTGGGCGAGGTTGGCGACCGGGTGGCCGGCCTGCAGGCCGGCGGCGACGACTACCTGGTCAAGCCCTATGCGTTCGCTGAACTGAGCGCCCGCGTGGAGGCCCTGGCCCGCCGGCGCGAGACCGGCTCGGTGCAGACGCTGCTGCGGGTGGGCGAGCTGGAAATGGACCTGATCGGGCGCAGCGTTTCGCGCCAGGGCAAGGAAATCGACCTGCAGCCGCGCGAGTTCCAACTGCTGGAATTCATGATGCGCCACGCGGGCCAGTCGGTGACCCGCACCATGCTTCTCGAAAAGGTCTGGGAGTATCATTTCGACCCGCAGACCAACGTCATCGACGTGCACATCTCGCGGCTGCGCTCGAAGATCGACAAGGGGTTCGACCGGCCGATGCTGCAGACCGTCCGCGGGGCGGGCTACCGGCTGGACGCCTAGGCCCCCCTGATGCGCCTGCCGCGCATCTTCCGCACGACGCCGTTCCGGCTGACGCTGTTGTTCCTGGCGCTGTTCGCCTCGGCGGCCAGCGCCTTCCTGGCCTATATCTATGTGGCCACGGCGGGCGAGGCGACGCGGCGGACGGACCAGGAGATCACGCGGGAGATGCGCTCGCTGACCGGCGCCTACGAGCGGGCCGGGGTCGATGCGGTCAACCAGTCGCTGATCGAGCGCGCCGCCAGCGAGCGGCCGTTCCTCTACCTGCTGATGACGAAGGCGGGGAAGCGGATCTCGGGCTCCATCGAGGAGTCGCCGGTGGAGAAGTTCTCAGGCCCGCCCACCTGGACCACCTTCCAGGTCGTCGACCAGGCGGCGGGCGGCGGCCAGGTCAGACATCCGGCGCGTGGCCTGCAGGAGCGGCTGGCCGGCGGCGAGATCCTGTTCGTCGGCGCCGACGTGGGCGAGGATGAGGCCTATGTGGTCAAGATCGTCCGCGCGCTCTGGGGCGCGGGCGGGCTGGTCATCGTGCTGGGGCTGGCCTGCGGGGTGCTGTTCAGCCGCAATGTCACCCGCAGCATCGCGGGCCTCACGGCGGTGGTGGACGCCGTGCGCAACGGCGACCTGGGGGCGAGGGCGCATGTGCGGGGCGCGCGGGACGAGTTCGACGAACTGGCGGAAGGCGTGAACGAGATGCTGGATCGGCTGGAACGCTCGATGGCCGGGCACAAGCACGCCGGCGACGCCATCGCCCACGACCTGCGCTCGCCGCTGACCCGCCTGCGGGCCCGGCTGGAGGCGGCCTACCTCGACGTCGAGGCCGGTAGGGGTGATCCCACCGAGGCGCTGGCCCAGGCGCTGACCGACACCGACGGGGTGCTGAAGACCTTCGGCGCGGTGCTGTCGATCGCCCGGCTGCAGGCGGCCGGCGCCGCGCCCGACCCGGCGCTGTTCGACCCGGCGGAACTGGCGGCCGACATCTCCGAGCTCTACGAGCCGCTGTGCGAGGACAAGGGCATCGACTTCGCCTCCGAGTTCACCCGCGACCTGCAGTTGCGCGGCAACCGCGAGTTCCTGGCCCAGGCGCTGGCCAACATCCTCGACAACGCGGTGAAGTACACGCCGGCTGGCGGGGCCATCATGCTGCGGGTGCGGCGCCGATCGTCCGGCGAGGTGGAATTCTCGGTGACCGACACCGGGCCCGGCGTGCCGGACGAGGACCGCGCCCGCGTGGTGGAGCGGTTCGTGCGCCTTGAGAACAGCCGCAACGAGCCTGGGGCGGGCCTTGGGCTGTCGCTGGTAGCGGCGGTGGCCGAGGCGCATGGCGGGCGCCTGCAGTTGGATGAGGGTCCCGGCAAGGTGGGCGAGATGGGGCCGGGCCTGCGGGTGGCGCTGATCCTGCCCCGGGCGGCGTGATGAAGCTGTTCGAAGTCATGACGCCGTGCGGTCCGGTGGCCGACGAGAAGGCGGCGGCCCGGACGCTGGCGAGCCTCGGCGAGGGCCAAGGGAGCGAACGGCTGGCGACGGCGTGGCCGTCGCTGGCGCCGATCTTCGGGGCGTCCTCGTACCTGGCCGGCCTGGCCCGGCGCGACCCGAAGCGGCTGGACGACCTGCTGGCCGACGATCCCGAGGCCCGGCTGGGCGACATCCTGGCCCGGACGGTGGGGGTCCAGGCGCTGGACGTCGAGGCGGCCGGGGTCGCCTTACGCAAGCTCAAGGCCGAGCTGCATTTGCTGACGGCGCTGGCCGACCTGGGCGGCGTCTGGAACCTGGACCAGGTGACCGGCGCGCTGACCCGGTTCGCCGACGCCGCGGTGGCCGCCGCCCTGGTGGTGGCGGCGAAGGCGGAGCTGGCGGCCGGGCGGATCACCCGGCTGGGCGAGGCCGCGGAGGGCCCGGTCCCGGGCTGGTTCTGCGTCGCCATGGGCAAGCAGGGGGCCTTCGAGCTCAACTACTCGAGCGACATCGACATCTCTGTGTTCTTCGACCCCGAGGCCATGCCGCTGGCGGACGGGGTGGCGGCGGAGGCGTTCGCGGTGCGGCTGACCAACCGCGTGGCCGACCTGATGCAGGCCAAGACAGCCCAGGGCTATGTCTTCCGGATCGACCTGCGCCTGCGCCCCGACCCGTCGTCGACCCAGTTGGCGGTGGCCGTGCCGGCGGCGCTCGACTACTACGAGAGCGTCGGGCAGAACTGGGAGCGGGCGGCCTTCATCAAGGCCCGGCCCTGCGCGGGGGACATCCCGGCGGCCGAGGCGTTCCTGGCCGAGCTGTCGCCGTTCATCTGGCGTAAGAACCTCGACTTCGCGGCGATCGCCGACATTCATTCGATCAAGCGCCAGATCCATGCCCACAAGGTGGATGAACGGGTCTCCGCCAAGGGGGTCGACCTGAAGCTCGGGCGCGGCGGGATCCGCGAGATCGAGTTCTACGTCCAGACCCAACAGCTGATTCTGGGGGGCCGCAACCCCGCCCTGCGCAGCCGGCGCACGCTGGACGCCCTGCAGGCGCTGAGCGCGGCCGGCCACGTGGCGCCGACCACCGCCGCCGAACTGGCGAAGGCCTACGACACTTTGCGAGGGATCGAGCACCGCATCCAGATGCTGGCCGATGAACAGACCCACAAGCTGCCCGAGGCCGACGCCGAACGGCGCAAGATCGCCTGTCTGGCGGGCTACGCGCGGCTCCCCAGCTTCGACGCGGCGATCACCCGGACCCTGAAGGGGGTCAACGCCCGCTATGGCGAACTCTTCCAGGAGGAAGAGCCGCTGTCGTCGCGATTCGGCAGCCTGGTGTTCACCGGCGTGGACGACGACCCGGAGACGCTGGCGACCCTGGCGCGCATGGGGTTTTCGGCCCCGCCCCGCGTGGCGGCGACCATCCGCAGCTGGCACCACGGCCATATCGCGGCGACCCACACCAGCCGGGGCCGGGAGCTGTTCACCCGGCTGGCGCCGCGCCTGCTCGACGCCCTGCAGGCCACTGGCGCGCCGGACGCGGCCTTCAACCGGTTCGGGGACTTCTTCGCAGGGCTGTCGTCGGGCGTGCAGCTGCAGTCGCTGTTCCTGGCCCAGCCCCGGCTGTTCGAGCTGATCGTCCAGGTGATGGCGTTCGCGCCCCGGCTGGCCTCGACGCTGGCCAGGCGGCCGGCCGCCATCGACGCCATGCTGGACGGGGCCTTCTTCGAGCCGGTGGCGCTGGGCGAGGACCGGGATTTTGTCGACCGCGCCGTGGCCGGGGCGGACGGCTTCGAAGGCGCCATGGACGCGGTGCGCCGCATCCAGCACGAACAGGCCTTCCGCATCGGCGTACAGGTCATGAGCGGCCGGGCCAGCGCAGAGATCGCCGGCAAGGCGTTCGCGGACTTGGCCGACGCCTGCATCGGGGCCCTCGGGCCGGCGGCGCTGGCCGAGACCGAGCGGCTGGGCGGGACCTTCCCGGGCGCGGTGGCGGTGGTGGCGCTGGGCAAGTGCGGCAGCCGCGAGATGAGCGCCGGCTCCGACCTCGACCTGATGACGCTCTATCGCGCCGGGCCGGGGGCGGCCTCAGGCCTGAAGGGCTGGGACGCCACCACCTTCTACGGGCGCTTCACCCAGCGGCTGATCGCGGCGCTGTCCAGCCAGACGGCGGCGGGCGGGCTCTATGAGGTGGACATGCAGCTTCGGCCCTCCGGCACCAAGGGTCCGGTGGCGGTGAGCTTCCCGGCCTTCGAGGGCTATTACGCGGGCGAGGCTGAGACCTGGGAGCTCCTGGCGCTCACCCGCGCCCGCATCGTCTGGTCGACCAGCGCGGGGTTCGCGGTTGACGCGGAAGCCGCCATCGAGGCGGCGCTGCGCCGCCCGCGCGACCGGGCCGCCATGGCCCATGACGCCCGCGAGATGCGCGCCCTGCTCGAGAAGGAGCGGCCGCCGAAGGGCGACTGGGACCTGAAGCTCTCAGCCGGCGGGCTGGTGGACGTGGAGTTCGCCGCCCAGTTCCTGCAGCTGGCCAACGCCGCCGCCGGCGGGCCGCTTCACCCGAACACCGCCCAGGCGCTGGCGGCGTTCCGCAGCCGCGAGCTCGCCCCCGCCGAGGCGTTGGGCGCGCTGGAGACCGCCTGGCGGCTGCAGCAGGATCTGACCCAGCTCCTGAAGGTGGCGCTGGGCGGCGAGGCCGACCCGACCCAGGAGCCTGCGGCGTTCCGCGCGCTCCTCGCCAAGGCCGGCGGGGCGCGCGATTTCCGCCAGCTGCGCGGCCGGCTGGCCGCGGCGCGGATCGCGGCGCGGAAAGCCCATGAAATGATCGTGCAACCCTAGGCGGCTAGGGGCGGGCGGATGAGGGACCGATCGATGAAAACTCTGCCCGCCGCCGCCGCTATCGCTATGGCGCTCAGCGTGGGCGGGGCGGCCGCTCAGGAGCCGCCCGTCAACCCCGACCTCGACCACGACGGCCGCGTCACCCTGGCTGAATTCCGCCAGGTGGAGGCCGAGCGCCAGGGCCGCATGTTCGCCCGCCTCGACACCAACCGCGATGGCCGGCTCACCCCGCCCGAGTTCAAGGCCGCCGCCCAGCAGAGCGCCGCCCAGTCCGGCAAGGCCATGCCGCCCGCCGGCCTCTGGATGGGGTTGCTGATGCACGCGCTGGACAGGAACGGAGACGGCGGCGTCACCCGCGACGAGATGGCCGCCCTCACCGACCAGGGCTTCCAGCGGGCTGACACGAACCACGACGGCTGGCTGTCGGCGGACGAACTGGCCAAGGCCCGGCGGCGGCAGGGCGGCGGATTCGGGGGCGGCGGGAAGTAGGCAGATTGGGGGCGACCGGTTGTGAAACCTGGAAGGCTGCGATGTGGCCCGTTGGCTCGGCCGTTAGCGGGTGGTTTCCTTTTCCCGGGGCGCTGAAACCCGGCGCGTCCTGGCCTGGGCCTGGGCCTTGGGCTTCGGCAAGAGCCGGAAGCGCGTCGAGCACCACGCGAAGTCGACGCCCACATCGAGCAAGGCGTCGGATCGGCCACATGGGCAGCCCCATGGCATGATCCCGAGGACCCGGTAATTCTCTCCGGCCTGCAGGGGCACTGGCCGTCCCCTGGCATGGTCCGGGGCGGCATTGACGCATAGAACCAGATCACCGGGGCCGATAGCGTCGCTCATGGCTTTCTTCCAATACCCTGGTTGAAGATTAGACCCTGCCGCGCAAAGGGCAAAGTCCGGTTTCCACCCCTCAGGCGACGCGGTGAGCTGACCCATGAAGACCTTCACCATCGCCATCGGCTCCGACCACGCCGGCTTCAGCCATAAGGAGGCGATCAGGGCCATGCTGCTGGCGCAGGGCCACGTCGTCCGCGACTTTGGCACCTATTCGTCCGAGCCCTGCGACTACCCCGACTTCATCCGCCCGACGGCTGAGGCCGTCGCCCGCGGAGACTATGAACGCGGCATCGTCCTGCGCGGGTCGGGCAACGGGGAAGCCATGGTGGCCAACAAGGTCAGGGGCGTCCGCTGCGGCCTGTGCTGGACCGAACAGGTCGCGGTCTGGAACCGCGCCCACAACGACGGTAATGTTCTCGCGCTGGGCGAGCGCACCGTCACCGAGGCCAAGGCGCTGGCGATCGTGAACGTCTGGCTCGCGACCGAATTCGAAGGCGGACGCCACGTCGCCCGCGTGCGGAAGATCGAGCCGCCGACCTAGCGCCCGACGCCCTATCGGGCGATCAGCTGGACCTTGCCGATGCGGGTCCGGACGGCGTCCCCAAGCGCGGCGCCCTCCGTGGTGCGCAGGACCAGGACCACGCGGAGGTCGCCGGCCAGGGCCTTGGCGGCGCGCAGCTGGGCGAGTTTGGGGGTGATGTCGAACACCCGGCGGGTTGGCGGCATGGGCATGTCCCCGTGCCGCACCGCCAGCTCCCGCTTCGACAGGCCGAACGTCACCAGGTTGCCCACATAGCTGGGATCGGTGGGCTGGGGCGGCTTGCCGACCGGCGGGTTGACGTAGATCTCATAGTAACCCTCGGGGTCGTCCACCTCGATGTTGTCGAAGGACAGGTAGAGGCGGCCCGGCGCGGCGCGGGGCGCCTTCACCGCCTCTGGCACCGCCACCTTCAGCTCGGCGGCGCGGGCGCCGAGGGCCGCGGGAACGGCGATGGCGGAGGCCGGGGCCTGGATCTGGGCGGCGCGGACGTCGCTCAGCTGGGCGATGAGGAATATGGGCAAGGGCTTCAGGACCAGGGGCGCGGGATATTTGTAGCCGAGGCCCGCGCAGGTATCGAGGCCCTTGCTGACGGCCACGGTGCGCTGCGCGCCGGCCTCGTCATAGAAGGTGAAGGTCTTGTTGCGCCAGGCCGCGGTGGCCGGATTGGCGCGCCCGGCGCCCTTGGCGATCCAGGTCTCCCACAGCCTGTCGATGTTGCAGTGGTGCAGCCAGAAGATCGGGTCCTGTCCGGCGGTGGGCACCTGGCCCATCAGGCCGCCGCAGGCCACATGGACCGAGCCGTGGGGCGTGCCCTCCAGGTCGCCGCTGAAGTCGGCGAACGGGATGTCGGCCATGGGCGTGCTGGTCGCCACCGCCGAGGTGGGCAACAGGGCGCCGCCGTTGATCCCGGCCCCGCGCTGGCTGGTGTAGAGCGGATTGCCGGCCGTTGAATCGCGGAACGGGGCGGGCATGGCGCGATCGGCCGTCCAGTTCCAGTAGGGCAGGACGAAGCTGGCCGAACCGCTGGCCTTACGCAGGATGCGCTCGAAATAGTAGAGGAAGAGCCGGTGCCAGCTCAGGAAGTGGATGGTGCCGTGCTGGCAGCCGTTCCACAGGGGCAGCGTCGGCGTCGCATAGGTGGCGTGCATCGCCGCCTGGTAGGTCCAGCTGGTCGGGTCGCTGGCCGGCCGGGCCATCATCGTGGACACGCCGGTCTTCAGCGCCGCAAGTTGCGCGGGCGTCAGGCTGGCGATGTTCGGCCGTATCCGGCAGACCTTCTGCAGGATGGCGGGATTGATCGCCGCCTGGGCGCTCAGCTGCGCCTTGGAGGCCGCGCTGACCGTCGGCGCCGCGCCGGCCCCGCCCGCGAGGCCCGTTGTAAGGGCCGTGGCGCCGGCCCGAAGAATGAGGTTCCTGCGATCCATCGTCCGTCTCCCGAGGTCACCGGGAAATTCTACCTTGAGTAGAGCGAATAACAATGTTCACGTTTTTGGGAGCTTACGCGGGTGTCCGCAGGAACCCTGATAAGGCTCAGGCGAAGGGGATCGACGCTCCATTCAGCCGGCTGCTGTGCATCTCTGGCATGGTCTCGAGAATTCGTGGGCGCAATGTCTGGCGCGATAGAAGAACTAGTATGTCACCGTGGCATCCGGGGTGAATCTGGTACTGGATCCGGAATGCCCATGGCGCGCCCAGTGACGAACGACGAAGTTGGTCGCCGCCGAATTCATGACTTCTAGATATTTTCGATCGAGATTGACATCACCGCTACTGCACGCTGCAGTAGGGTACGAAAAGCGACGCCCAAAGCGCGCCCAAAACGCTGACCCGGGGGGAAGCACGATGACACACAATCTCCGCGTGAAGATGGCCTTGCTGTGCGGCTGCGCCCTGGGCACGCTGGGCGCGGCGCAACCGGCCTGGAGCGCCGAGGCGACCAGCGCCGCCACGACGGTGGGCGAGGTGGTGGTCACCGCGCAGCGCCGCGCGGAAAACCTCGAGGACGTGCCGGCCTCGATCAGCGTCGTTTCCGGGGCCGACATCGCCAAGGCGGGCATCAACAGCACCCAGGATCTCTCCCGTGCTTCACCCTCCGTGAACATCCAGTTCTACGGCTCGTTCATGCAGCCGGCGGTTCGCGGCGTGTCGTCCACCGGCGCCAACGTCGGGGACAATTCCAACGTCGCCCTGTACATCGACGGGGTCTACCAGCCGATGCAGCAGGCGAGCCTGATCGACCTGCCGGATGTCGAGCAGATCGAGGTCCTGAAGGGGCCACAAGGCGCGCTGTACGGGCAGAACGCCACCGGCGGGGCGATCCTCGTCAACAGCTTCGCGCCGAGCTTCACGCCAACCGGCAAGCTGAGCGCGAGCTACGGCAACTACGACGCCGTCGACCTTCGCGGCTACGTCAGCGGACCGATAACCGACTACCTCGCGGCCAGCCTGTCGGGCGGCTACGACAACCACAAGGGCTTCCGCAAGCAGGTGGTCACGGGCCAGCGCGACAAGGGGCTGGATTCCGAAACCATCCGCGGCAAGCTGCTGTTCAAGCCCGCCGACTGGGCGAAGGCCACGCTGACGGCCTACTATACGCGGCGCGCGGACTCGGCGAGCTACGCGACTTTCGCGATCAACAACAACACCTTCGGAAAGCTGTTCTTCCCGAACCTGCCGGCGGTGACCCGCGCCGACCAGTACGGCACCGATCCCAGGGTCAATTCCGACACCAAGGAGTATGGCGGCAGCCTGCGCGGGGAATTCACCACCGACCTGGGGACGCTGACCGCGCTCACCGGCGTGACAAGAACATCCAACACCTATTTCTATGACGCCGACAACAGCCCCGCCAACGTCTTCGACGGCTTCCAGCCGCACAACACGAGCCGGTATTTCACCCAGGAAGTGACCTTCGCCTCGCGCGATTTCGGCCCGTTCAGCTTCTTGGCGGGCGCCTTCTACCTGAACGGCAACGAGGTGGCGGGGTCCAACACCGAGCCGGTGACGACCGGCTTCCACAATCCGGTGACCCTGATGCCGGCCCCGCCGGCGCCGTTGCCGCCGTCGCTTACGACGGTCAACAAGCTCGACAAGGAAATCCTTGCCGCCTACGGCGAACTGACCTGGCACGCCAGCGACAAGCTGACCGTGACGGCCGGCGGGCGGTACTCGAGCGAAACGCAGCACGCGTTCGTGAGCAAATTCCCCGGGGTCGCCGATCGGACGCTGGTCGTCGAACGCCCAGGCGGGGGCGTCACCTTCAACAGTTTCACGCCGCGCGTGACCGTACGCTATGAGCTGGCGCCGCAGACCAACGTCTACTTCAGCTTCAACAAAGGTTTCAAAAGCGGCGTCATCAACACCGCGGCGATCACCTCGCCGCCGGTCAATCCGGAGAAGATCACCGCCTACGAGGTCGGCTTCAAGGGCCGGCTGATGCCGACGCTGAGCTTCAGCGCCGCGGCGTTCTACTACGATTACAAAGACATGCAGTTCGTGACGTTCCAGCCGCTGTCGATGCTGTACCTCGACCAGAACGCCGCCTCCTCGCATATCAAGGGCGCCGACTTTGATGTCACCTGGGCGGCCACCGAACAGTTCACGCTGACGGGCAGCCTGGCGCTGCTGCACGCCCGGTTCGTGAAATTCCCCGCCGCGCAGGTGTTCGTGCCGACCGGCTTCGGGGACACGGCGGTCACGCGCGACGTCAGCGGCCAGAAGATGCCGCGCTCTCCCTCGGCCAGCGGCTCGATCGCGGCGGACTACCATGTCGATACCGACATGGGCCGCTTCGGAGCGCACGGGTCGTTCTACTACAACAGCGGTTTCGGCTTCTCGGTCTCCAACCGCCTCTACCAGGACTCCTATTCGACGGTGAACGGCGAGGTTTCGTTCGCGCCGGCCGCGGTCAACGGGCTGCGCCTGGTGCTGTGGGGCAAGAACCTCGGCAACAAGGCCTATCTGATGAGCGTGCTCGACGACCAGCTCACCGACGCGGGCGCCTATGCCGAACCGCGGACCTTCGGCGTGCGCGCGGAGTACGCCTTCTAGCCGCACGCGCGGCCCGCGCGTTTCCCGCCCGGCCCGCCACCGCGTCCGGCCGTCAGCGTCAGGACACCGGCGGAATAGGCGATTGCCGCCAGCGGGGCGCGTCGGAATGGCGGCTTGCGCCCCGGCGGCGGGGCGGCCACGGTGTGGGCAACGACAATAACGGATCGGGAGTGCGCCATGGCGCGGATCGACAGCCGGGGGCTGACGCTGGCGGCCTGCGCGTTCTGCCCGGCGGTGGTGCTGGGGGTCTTCCTGGTCTTTCCGTTGTGGGCGCCGGCCTGGATGAGCGACTTCGGCAAGTCCCGCGGCGAGGTCATGCTGGTCTATTCCGCCTCGGGCCTGCTGATGACCCTGATGATGCCGGTCGCCGGCTGGCTGACGACCCGGGCCGCGACCTGGCGGGTGGTGGCGATGGGCGCGGTGATCCTGGGCGGCGGGCTGATCGTGGCCAGCCTGCTGACCAACTACCTGGCCTTCGCCATCGTCTACGCGCTTTCCATCGCTGTGGGCGTCGCCCTGGGCGGCGTCATCCCCTGCCAGACGGTCGCCGCGCGGCTGTTCCCGCGGCATGTGGGGGCGATCGGTGGCCTGATCATGATCTCGCTGGCGGTCGCCGGCATGATCTTCCCGCTGGTGCTGGCGCCGCTGAAGGCCGCGATTGGCTGGCGCGCCGCCCTGGCCGGGACGGGCGGGGTTGTGGCGATCCTGCTGCCGCTGGTCGCCTTCGGCCTGATCCGCGGGCGGGAGGGGGCCGCCGACGGCGCCCCGGCGCACGGCGCGGCCCCCGCCGAGGCTTCGACGGGGCGGATTCTCAAGGCCGGCGGCTTCTGGATCATCGTCGCGGGGGTCTTCCCGCTGATGGCCGTGTCGACGGCGGTGCAGGCCAACCTGCTGCCGATCCTGGCGGACCACGGCGTCGGCCAGGACCAGGCGGGCTTCGTGATGGCCGCCATGGCGGTCGGCAGCGCCGCCGGGGCCGCGGCGTTCGGCTGGCTGGCCGACCGGCTGGACCCCCGCCTCGTGATCACAGGCTCAGCCACCCTGATGGCCGTCGCCGCCCTCGCCCTGGCCGGCGGCGGCGGCGCGGTCGTGGCGTTGGCGGCCACCATCGTGCTGGGCTTGGCGTCCGGGGGGACCCTGCCCATCCAGTCGATCTTCGCCTTCCGCCAGTTCGGCGCCGGCTATGCGCCGGCCACGGGCCTGCTCAACCTGTTCATGCTGCCCTACATGCTCTCGCCGCCGCTGCTCGGCTTCGTCCGCGACCAGACCGGCACTTACGCGCTCTGCCTGCTGATCGCGGGGCCGCTGCTGCTGGCGGGCGCCGCGGCCACCTGGCGGCTGAAGTCGGCCCGGGCCCTGGCGATCGCCGCGGCACACCTCGCGCCGGCCGAGTAGGGGCGAAAGGGGGGCGAGGCCCGCGTCACCCCTGGCCGACCCAGGGGTTCGGGGCTAGGTTGACCGCATCACAGTCGGACGCCCGCGCGACGGATCAAGGACGCGGTCGCCATTTCGAGTCGATGGAGGAACAGCATGTCGACGATAGAGCTTACCCGGCAGATGGTTCGGGTGCCCAAGGGGCACCGGGTCGGCGCGCCGGTTCATAGCCTGCACCACAAGTTCCTGCCGATCCCGCACATGCCGGAAGAGACCGAGATGCTGGCCGCCGGGCCGGTGACCATCGGGGTCGAGGCGCGAATCTTCGCGACGCCCCAGGGCGAGGTCATGCTGCGCGGCGCGAGCATCCACGTGTTCGACACCGCGACGCAGGAGGAATGGATCCGCTTCGACTGCTTCGGGTCGCAAAGCCACTACCACTACCTCCAGCCCGGGGCCCAGACGAACGAGCTGTTCGCCTTCGACCCGGTCGCCAACGGCGACTTCTACGAATGGGCCGTGAGCGCGCTGCGCACGCGCCTCCCCGCCATGCTGCGGCAGGCGGGCGCCGAAAGCCTGGCCCGCAAGGTCGAGGCCGAGGGGTTCGACGCCGGCGCTCTCGATCGCACGCCCGCGGCGGTGCAAAAGGCGCTCAAGCGCTGCGATCCGGGGACACAGATGGTCGAGCCGACCAACCGGTGGCATGAGCGCTGGAAGAAGATCCACCCGCAGTTCGACACCTACGGCGAGGATCTCTGAGTCCCGCCTCCGCCTAGGATTCCGCGGATCGGCCGTCCGCTGGAAAGAGTTCGTCGCGGCGGAGCACGAAGAGGCGGTTTTCGCCCGACCAGGCCTCGATAGCCTGATGGTGGGGATTGACGCGCAGGTCGTCCAGGGCGAACGCCCGGGCGTAGGCTTCATCGGCGCCGACGAGCAGCGCCAGGGTCTCGACCTGATGGCGGTCGTCGGTGATGTAGCAGGTGAGTATGTCGCCCATGCCGCCAGGGTGGCGCCGGCCCCGGGTCTGCGTCCCTAACCGCGGTTAGGTTTCGATCTGGGGTTCGAGCTGCAGGTAGGTGGGTTCGAACTCCGCCAGGTCGCTGAGCGCGCGCCAGTCCCTGATCTCGATGCGGCGCCGGTTCCAGGAGACCATGCCGCGCGCCCGGAGCTGCTGGACGACCCGGTTCACGTGCACCGCCGACAGCCCCAGCACGTCGCCGGCGTCCGACTGGGTCAGCGGCAGGTCGAACCCGCCGTCCTCGACCAGGCCGACATCGTCCAGCCGCACATGGAGTTCGCACAAGAGGTGGGCGAGGCGGCCGAGCGCGTCGCGGCGGCCCAGCACAGTCAGCCAGTGACGGTGGATGGAGGCGTCGACGATGGTCAGGTACCAGAGCGCGCGCGCCAGCCGCGGATAACGGTCGGTCAGCCGCCTGAGCTCGCGGTGCGGCGCGGTGGTGACCGTACACTCCGCCATGGCGACCACGCTGTGGTCCATCCGCGCCAGCAGGAAGGCATGCAGGTCGACGAAATCGCCGGGCACCTGCAGGGCGGTGATCTGCTGTGACCCGCCGCGCAGGGTGACCAGCCGGCCCATCAGGCCCGAGACCAACAGGGTGCTTTCCTGGGGCGCGGAGAACTGCTGGATCAGCACCTGGCCAGGGGCGATCGTCCGCGGCGGCGTCATGATCGCGGCGAGCGCGGCGAACTCCTCGGCGCTGGGCGGGCCGTACCGCTCCAGCCTGTGAAACAGGCGCTGGAGCATGGGGCCGGGCGCGGCGGAAAGCGTGGAAGATGTCATGCGCCTGACACCGCCTGTGGCTCAGGCTCCCGGCTTCGCGACGGGCGGCCGGGAGAGTGACGGCGAGGCGATGGCTGCGATGTCGAGGATGAAGACCACCAGGCCGACCTCGTCGGTCACGGTCATCCGGAAGGGCTCGTCGTGCCAGATGTCCTGCGGGTGCTCGTTGACCAGTTGGCCCAGCACCCGCGCGGCCTCGATCCGCGCGGCCTGGTCGTCGGCCAGCACCGTGCCGTCCTCGTCGTGGAACGAACGGCCATCGTCCGTATGGAAATAGTAGCGCGGCACGGTCCCAACCCTGATCGGCGCCAGTAGCCTCTTCCGCCCGAAGGCGAACGCCCCGCCCCTAGCCGAAGGGGACGGGACGGTCGCAGAATACGCGGACCGTCCCGGAGTTCCGTTGGCGCGGCGAAATGCGTCCGGTGTCGCGTTTCGGACCGCTAGGCCGCCGGCGCGAGATCGAAACCATCATCGAAGACCTCGAGTCCGCGCGGCATGGGCAGCGAACTGTCGCCTTGCAGGCGGGCCAGAAGATAGGCCACGGAAAGCACCATGTCGGCGGGGTCATAGGGCTTGGGAAGCGAACCGATCGCCACGGTCTGGGCCGACCTCGCCCGGCTGACCTGGCCGCTGATCAGCAGGACCGGGACACCCATCGCCTTCAGATGCTTGGCCAGTTCGATGCCGTCGTCGCGACCGGCTAGGTGGATATTGACCAGGGCGAGATCCGGCTTGCAGGCGTGGGCGATGGCCAGGGCGTCGGCATGGCGGTCGGCCAGATCGAGGACATGATAGCCGGCGTCCGTCAGTTCATCGCGCAGGACGATCGCCACGAGCACCTCATCCTCGACGATCATCAGGGTCTGGCGAGCCTTGTCGGTCCGTGGCGTGGACATCGTCACTCCGTTGCCGACTAGCCGCTGACCGCGCTGGACGGCGAGTAGGCGGTCGCCCGCTCACCGCGCACCATACCCAGACAGGCTATCGACTGGCGCGCCGCCAGAAGCACGGCGTCTGAACTAGGTAATCCCTGTGTGCGGCTAAGGTTGCGGAGCCGGTTCGAAGGCGCCGGTCAGGCGTCGGTTCGCCACGCGTAGCCGGCCTCGGCGACAATATCGAGGGGACGGACGACCTTGCCGTCGGCCTGCGCCTGTTCGCCGAGCTCGAAGGCGGCCAGTTCCTCCAGCAGCTTGCGGCGCGCGTGGACGACGCCGACGTCGCTGGCGCGCAGGTGTTCCTTGGAGCGGTCGACGACCGGCCCCATGCTGGCCTGCACCACCATGTCCTCGTCCAGGAGGGCCTTGTCGAAGCCGCTGAAGTGGCCGCCGGTCATGGCCGCGCGGTCCTGGCCCCAGGCCGGCTGGTCAGCCTTCAGGACCACGTAGTTGTCGATGTCGCGCGGCTCCGTGTAGAGGCGGGCGACATCCGCCGAGCAGGGGCCGTCCTCGTTCCACAGGCCGAAGAAGTGCAGGTGGGAGACGTTATTGATCGGCACCGAGATGAACATCGAGCCCATCCGGGTGCTGCCGCCCGGCACCAGGGAGACGAACGGCAGGACGTACTGGGTCACCCGCACGTACTGGCGGCCGTCCGGCAGGGTGCGGATGGCCGCGGCCTTGACCCCCCAGGTGGCGTCCTCGACCTCGTAGCGCGGATGGTTCTCGATCGACGTGCCGATGGTCTGGCCGCGGGCCTGGTAGTTGCGCATCCAGCTCTGGTGCAGGACGCCGACGTGGATGGAATCGATGGTCGCCTCGACGCCCTGCAGCCAGTTGCAGGGGGCCTTGCTGCGGGTGATCCAGAGCTGGTCCCTCGGCAGGTCCAGGAAGGGCAGGGGCGGCCGGGGCGGCGGGGCGCCCTCGCCCAGGAACACCCAGATCAGGCCGCCGCCCTCGAAGTTGGGGTAGGGCCGCAGGCTCTCGCGCTCGATGGTGATCGGGGAAGGCGCGGCCTCGCCCGGGATCTCGAGGATCTTGCCGGAGACGTCGAAGCGCCAGCCGTGGAAGATGCAGCGCAGGCTGCAGTCCTCGGTGCGGGCCAGGACCAGGGAGGCGCCCCGGTGGGGACAGGCCTCGTCGAAGATGCCGATCCGCCCGTCCGGCGCGCGGAACGCCACGTACTTGCGGCCGATCAGCTGGATGGCCTGGGGCGGCCCGCCCGGCTCCAGCCCGTCGCTACGGGCGCAGGGCACCCAGTGGCGCTGGCGCATGAAGCGGCCCATGGGCGCGTCGCCCTCGACCTCGGTGAGGATGCGGTTGTTTTCGGGGGACAACATGGTTCGGGCTCCTCCCGGTGGTCGCCCCTGGCTCAAGCCTGGGCGCCGTTCGGTGTGGCCCTCATTGAAGCAGCTTCTGGCCGGCTGACAATCCCCGGCGCCCGTCGTCAGCCGACGGCGGTGAGTTCGCTCTGGCGGACGGGCAGGGAGAAGATGGCGCTGGTGCCCTGGCCGGGGGCGCTGCGCAGGTCGAGCAGGCCGCCGTGCATCTCGACCAGCGCCTTGGTGAGCGCCAGGCCCAGGCCCGTGCCCTGCTGGGTCTTGGCGTGCTGGCTTTCGATCTGTTCGAAGGGCCGCGCCAGGCGGGCAAGGTCGTCGGGCGGGATGCCGATGCCGGTGTCCTGGACGCGGATGCGGACGCGCTCGCCCAGGGGATCGTCGCGTCGCTCGGCGTGCAGGGTGATGCGGCCGCCGCGCGGGGTGAACTTGATGGCGTTGGAGAGCAGGTTGAGCAGCACCTGCTTGATCGCGCGGTAGTCGGCCTCGACCTCGGGCAGGTCGGAGAAGTCGAGCCGCAGCGCCAGGCCGGCGGCCTCGGCCCGGTTGCGGACCAGGCGCAGCGCGTCCTCGGCCACCTCCTCCAGGGACAGCGGCTCGAAGCGCAGCGCCATCTTGCCGGCCTCGATCTTCGACATGTCGAGGATGTCGTTGATCAAGGCCAGCAGATGCTGGCCGGAGTTGAGGATGTCGGTGGCGTAGTCCTTGTAGCGGGCGTCGCCGAGCGGGCCGTACATCTCGGCGATCATGATCTCGGAGAAGCCGTTGATGGCGTTGAGCGGGGTGCGCAGTTCGTGGCTCATGTTGGCCAGGAATTCGCTCTTGGCCTGGTTGGCGCCCTCGGCGCGGACCTTCTCGGTCTCGTACTTGCGGGCCAATTCGGAGAGCTGCTCCTGGCTGCGCTCGAGGTTGACGACCGCGCGGCGGAGCTCGTCCTCGTTGACCCGGCGGGCCTCTTCCTGGGCCTTCAGCGCGGTGATGTCGGCGGCGGTGACCACCAGGCCGCCCTCGGCGGTGGGGCGCTCGGAAATCTGCACCCAGCGGCCGTCGCCGAGTTCGGCCTCGCGCACGCCCTTGCGCCCGCCCATGGCCGGGAACTCCTGGCGCACGGCGAGCTGGGCCAGGGCCTCCAGCTCCTCGCGGGCGATGCCGGGCTTCAGCATCTGCGGCTCGAGCCGGAAGAAGCTGCGGTAGTTGCGGTTGCTCATCAAGAGGCGGCCGTTGCGGTCCCAGAGCACGAAGGCTTCCGAGACGCTCTCGATGGCGTCGCGCAGGCGGGTCTCGGCCGACTGCGCGCGGGCCTGGGCCAGCCGCTCCTCGGTGACGTCGAGCGCCACGCCGATGATCCGGGCGAAGCCGCCCTCGGGGCTCTTGCCGAAACCCTGGCCGCGGGCGTCGATCCAGATGGGCCGTCCGCCGGCCAGGCTGGGGACGCGGAAGGAGACGTCGAAGCCGCCGTAGATCGCCGCCGTCGACAGCGCCTCGCGCAGGCCGTCGCGGTGGCCGGGGGAGACGCGGTCCAGCACCTGTTGGCCGTCGACGACGCCGCCGCGCCAGCCGAAGAGGGCCGCGGTGACGTCGGACATGAAGATCTTGTCAGCCTCCAGGTCCCACTCCCAGATGCCGCAGCGGGCGGCCTCGACGGCCAGGCGGAAGCGCTGCTCGCTGTCGGAATAGGCCGCGTGCGCGCGCTCGACCCGGCGGGATTCCGCGAGCAGCATGATCCCGAGACCCAGGCTCACGCAGAGCGGGATCAGCAACCAGACGAGCTGTTCGCCGACGGTGGCGCGCGCGCCGCCCAGGACGCGGAAGACGGCGACGGCGGAATAGAGGGCCAGCAGCAGGAGCGCGGCCAGGATGGTGATGCGGACGAACCGCTGGGTCGGCGCCTGCGCGGGCGCGAGGTCGCCCGACCGGTCCCGCGGACCGGCCTCGGCCGTGCTGTCGCCGTCGCGTACAGCCAAGGCTCGCGGCGCCCCCATTCGCAAATCACTTCATCCCAACGGTCAGGACTCTACCCGCGCGCGAGTCCAGCGTCACCGTATAAGGCCATTGTCTCGCTAGCCGGTTAACCGGCGGCTTCGCCCAGGGCGCGGCTGACCAGTTCGAGGACATTGCGGGACAGGCCCGGGTGAGCGCGGATGCGCTCCAGCTCGGCCTTCATCGCAAGGCCGTAGCTGGCGGCGTAGCGCCGCCAGCCGCCGAGCGCGTCCACCAGCTTGGCGGCCACCGCCGGGTTGAAGCCGTCGACGGCCAGGATCTGGTCGGCGAGGAAGCGGTAGCCGGCGCCGCTGGGGTCGTGGAAGCGGGCGGGGTTCTGGTTGGCGAAGGTGGAGACCAGCGCGCGCAGGCGGTTGGGGATGCGGGCGTCGAAGGCCGGGTGGGCGGTCAAGCCCATGACCCGGCCGATGGCGCTCTCGTCGGGGTCGCGGGCCTGCAGGGTGAACCACTTGTCGATGACCAGGGGCTCGTGCTTCCAGCGCTCGTAGAAGTCGGCGAGCGCGCGCTCGTAGGGCTCGCCGCCGATCAGCATCAGGGCCTGCAGGCCGCCCATGGAGTCGGTCATGTTGATCGCCGCGGCATAGTGGCCGGCGGCCAGTTCGCCGACCTCGGAGCGGGGGTTGGCGGCCAGCATGTCGAGGGTGGCGTTGCGGAGCGCCCGGCGCCCCGCGCCGGCGGCGTCGGGGGAGAACTCGCCGATCTCCTGCAGGCCCATGTGCAGGCGGCGCAGGTCGGCCTCGAGGTGCAGGGCCAGCCGCATGCGCAGCGCCTCGCGGCCCTCGTGGATCGCGGCGGGGTCGGCGGGCGTCATGGCCAGCGACAGGTCGGGCTCGCTGGGGAGCGCGAGCAGCAGGGCCTTGAAGGCGGGATCGGACGCCTGGTCGGAGAGCGCGCGGCCGACGGCCTCGGCGTAGCGCTCCTCGCCGACCTCGTCGGGGCTTCCGCCGGCCCGGCCCAGGATCAGCTCGCGGGCCAGCTCCTGGCCGGCCTCCCAGCGGTTGAACAGGTCGGGGTCGCCGGCCAGCAGGACGTAGCGGTCGCGGGCCTCGGCGTCGCTGGTCAGGACGACGGGGGCGGAGAAGCCGCGCAGGGCGGAGACCACCGGCTTTTCTTCAACATCGCGGAGGGTCACCCGGGCCTTGGCGGCGTCCAGCACGACGACGGTCTCGTCGACCGCCTGGCCGTCGCGCTGGAAGGCCAGCGTGCGGCCGTCCTGGTCGAGCAGGCCGACGGTCACCGGGATCGGCAGGGGGCGCTTGACCGGCTGGCCGGGCGTGGGTGGGGTCTCCTGGGATAGTTCGATGTCGAGCGACTTTTTCGCCGCGTCATACCGGCTGGTCAGGCTGACCCGGGGGGTGCCGGCCTGTTCGTACCAGGCGAAGAAGGTGGTGAGGTCGCGCTCGGCGGCCTCGGAGAAGCAGCGGACGAACTCCTCGACGGTGGTGGCGTGGCCGTCCCAGCGGGTGAAGTAGAGATCCATGCCGGCGCGGAAGGCCGCCTCGCCGATCAATATCTTCAGCATACGGATGACTTCCGCGCCCTTGTCGTAGATCGTCGCGGTGTAGAAGTTGTCGATCTTCATGTAGCTCGACGGCCGCACGGGGTGGGCCAGCGGCCCCTGGTCCTCGGCGAACTGGCGCGCCCGCAGGCCCTTGACGTCCTTGATCCGCTGGACCGCCTCCCCGCGCATGTCGGCCGAGAAGCTCTGGTCACGGAAGACCGTCAGGCCCTCCTTCAGGCACAGCTGGAACCAGTCGCGGCAGGTGATCCGGTCGCCGGTCCAGTTGTGGAAATATTCGTGCGCCACGACGCTCTCGATGCGCTCGTAGTCCTGGTCGGTGGCGGTCGCCGGGTCGGCCAGCACCAGGGAGGAGTTGAAGATGTTCAGCCCCTTGTTCTCCATGGCCCCGGCGTTGAAGTCGCGCACCGCCACGATCATGAAGAGGTCGAGGTCGTATTCGCGCCCGAAGGCCTGCTCGTCCCAGGTCATCGAGCGCTTCAGGGCGTCCATGGCGTAGGCGGCCCGCGCCGCCATGCCGGGATCGACATAGATCCGCAAGGCGACCTTGCGGCCGCTCATGGTGACGAGGCTGTCCTCCAGCACGTCGAGCTCGCCGGCCACCAGGGCGAAGAGGTAGCAGGGCTTGAGGAAGGGGTCGTTCCAGACGGCGAAGTGGCGCCCGCCCGGAAGCTTGCCGCTCTCCGCCAGGTTGCCGTTGGAGAGCAGGTGGCGGAACTCTTCGCCCGCCTCGATGCGCACGGTGAAGCGCGACAGCACGTCGGGGCGGTCGGGCCAGAAGGTGATCTTGCGGAAGCCCTCGGCCTCGCACTGGGTGCAGAACCGGCCGCCCGACATGTAGAGCCCGTCCAGCGCCTTGTTGGCCTCCGGGTCGATCTCGACCTCTGTTTCCAGCATGAAAGTGTCCGGGACGCCAGGAACGGTCAGGTATTCGTCGTCGATGGTCCGCTCGGCATCGGTCAGCACGCGACCGTCCAGGGTGACGGAGATCGGCTTCAGCCGCTCGCCGTTGAACCGGAGCGGCTCGGCGTGGTCGCCGTTGCGGCGGACCGCGAGCCTGGCCTTCACGCGCGTGGTGTTGGCGGCCAGCAGGAAGGTCAGATGGACCTCGTCGATGAGGTAGGCCGGCGGGCGGTAGTCGGCGAGCTTGATCGGCTGGGGGGTCTCTGTGCGCATGACGGCCATCTAGTCACCGGAACGCGGCGGCGCAAAGGCCGGCGCGCCGGCTTTCGCGGCCTCGGCCAGCGACCGGAAGGTGATCGAATGGCGGAGCGCCGGCGCGGGGGGCGTGCCGTGCTCCCACTCGGTGCGCGCCGGGCCGGCCAGGGCATAGATCGACCGGGGCGCCACGGTGACGGTGCGGCGGTCCCAGCCGGCGGGGGTGCGGCGGCGCAGGCGAAAGGCGATGGGCGCGCCCAGCGACACGCCGACGACATCGGCGAACTGCGGCCGGTCGCGATGCCAGCCGATCGCCGCGCCGGGCGGATAGCGGTTGACCAGCACCTGGGCCAGCGCCTCGGGCTTAAGGCCCGCGAACCGCGCGGCCCGGTCGCGGACCGGCCGCAGGAAGTCCGGGATCGGCGCGGCCTGGCACAGGCGGCCCGCGGCGAAGTCATAGCTCCAGCCGAAATAGACCACCTGGCGCCGCGCCAGGACGCCCCGGAATTCGAAGGGGCGGAAGGGGAGGTCGGCGAGGCAGGCGAGCAGCTGGGCTTCCTCGTCGGAGGAGAGGAAGTCCGCTTTCTCTCGTTGTTTTTATTGGATTTTTTAGGATATCCTATATCGAACCCACATTTTTGCCCCCAATGGTTCACCCCTCACCCGCCGTGGTTAGCGCTAACGATAAGAGAGGACCACCTGGCGATATTGTCCTATTTGGGAATACCCCCAGGTGGCCATCAGTGTTGGGTCCGCCAATAACGCCACAATCACGGGTTTCACGCGGGCAAAATTCGCTTTTGAGCTTTACCTTGGTTGATCATCGATGCGCATATCGGGCACATCCGTCAGGTCATTTGAGAGTGCTGAAATGAACGCGCGCTTATTGCTAATAGCCATTATCGGCCTCAGCGCCTCCGCCTTGGAAGCCAACGCAACGATCATGCAACTCGACTATTCGGGGACGGTGGTCGACGGCATTGATCAAACCGGCGTCTTCGCCGCACCGAACACCGACCTATCCGGTTATTCCTTCACCGCTCGATTCGTGTTCGACACGGAGCCTTTTGCAGACCAGACGATCTGGAACACGGCAGATCGACAGCATATTGATGGTAGCACAGCATTCGGTGGCCATTCGCCTGCGATTAGCGCTGAACTGACCATTAACGGGCACACCTTCAATATTGGAGGCGCTGGATACGGCGTTATTGATAGCTTAATAACGAGTAATTTCAGTCTTCAAAGCCACCGGGCTGATGATGATTTTAACGACAACGTTATATATGGAGGGAATATTCTTACAAATTCCATCCTCGCCTCGCCCGGCGCCCTACTCTTACCCATCGACCAAGCCTACTATTATTCAGTCACGGGAAACGATGTTGGGTCAGGGTCGTTCCTATTGTATGCGGCATACGCGAACGTTCCGACCTTGCAATACATCTACTATGCCCGTGGAGACCTTGCTCCAACTACGGTGACCGCAACGGTCTTGGAACAAGGACCCAGCCTGCCGCCATTCTCGGTCTCGGTCCCAGAGCCGACTAGCTGGGCGCTAATGACCGTCGGGCTGGGCTCACTCGGCGTAGCAATGCGCAAGCGTCGATTTGCGCAAACGCGGAACCAAAGCCATTCACCCAGAATTCGACTATTCAGGATCCCTGTCCCCTGGCCAGTCGCCGGACGACGTCCATGCCGCCCGCGAGCGGTTACGCCCCCCAAGGTCGGCTCACGCCGCGACAAGGGGACCTCTCGGACGGGCGGGCTGGTTAATTGTTGGGCATAACACTCCGGGCCTCGGAGGATTCGGGGCAGGCCTGAGGAGACCGCGGCGGACTTCGGCCGCCCGCCGCCGGTTCGATTGACCCGCCGCTGGCCGGGCTTGCTGATGAGCCGGGCAAGTCATTTCGGGCAAGGGGCGGTTTTCATGAGTTCCAATCAATCGCGGGCGCAGGCCATCGCGCGGATCACCAACCGCGTCTCCAAGGCCTATGCGCCGACCGAGCCCCTGAAGGACATCTGGGGCTGCGACGTCTTCAACCTCGCCACCATGGAGGAGGCGCTCTCCAAGAACGCCTTCAAGGCGATGAAGAACACGGTGATGACCGGCGCGGCGCTGGATCCGGTGGTGGCCGAGGTGGTCGCCGCGGCGATGAAGGAGTGGGCGATGGCCAAGGGGGCCAAGTTCTTCTCCCACATCTTCTATCCGATGACGAACATCACCGCCGAGAAGCACGACGGCTTCATCATCACCAATCCGGAAGGCGGCGCGATCACCGAGTTCACCGGCAGCCTGCTGATCAAGGGCGAGCCGGACGGCTCGTCGTTCCCGAACGGCAGCCTGCGGATGACCAACGCCGCGCGCGGCTACACCGCCTGGGACCCGACCAGCCCGGCCTTCGTGATGACCACGGCCAACGGCGCGGTGCTGATGATCCCCAGCGTCTTCCTGTCCTGGACCGGCGAGGCGCTGGACAAGAAGATCCCGCTGCTGCGCTCCAACGCGGCGGTCGACAAGGCGGCCCGCAAGGTCCTGACGCTGATGGGCGAGACCGAGGTCGCCACGGTCAATTCGAGCTGCGGCGCCGAGCAGGAATACTTCCTGATCGACGAGAACTTCGCCAACGCCCGGCCCGACCTGCTGCTCTGCGGCCGCACGCTGTTCGGGGCCCCGCCGGCCAAGGGCCAGCAGTTCGACGACCACTATTTCGGGGCCATCCCGGCGCGTGTCCAGGTGTTCATGCAGGACTTCGAGGACAAGCTCTACCGCTTGGGCATCCCGGCCAAGACGCACCACAACGAAGTCGCGCCCGGGCAGTTCGAGATCGCGCCCTACTTCGAGGCCGCCAACGTCGCCGCCGACCACCAGCAGCTAATGATGACGACCATGAAGGCGACGGCGAAGGAGCACGGCTTCATGTGCCTGCTGCACGAAAAGCCGTTCGCGGGCGTCAACGGCTCGGGCAAGCACGTCAACTGGTCGGTGGGCAACGCCACCCAGGGCAACCTGCTGGATCCCGGCGACACGCCGCACAGCAACCTGAACTTCCTGCTGTTCTGCGGCGCGGTGATCCGGGGCGTGCACCTCCATGGCCCGCTGCTGCGCGCGGTGATCGCCTCGGCCTCGAACGACCACCGCCTGGGCGCCAACGAGGCCCCGCCGGCGATCATGTCGGTCTACCTGGGCGACCAGCTGGAAAGCGTCTTCAACGACATCAAGAGCGGCGAGCTGCTGGCCAAGGCCGAGGGCGGCATGATGGACCTGGGGCTGTCGCAGATCCTGAAGTTCAAGCGCGACCCGGGCGACCGCAACCGCACCTCGCCGTTCGCCTTCACCGGCAACCGCTTCGAGTTCCGCGCCGTGGGCTCGTCGCAGTCGGTGTCCGGGCCGCTGGTCGCGATGAACACCATCCTGGCGGAATCCCTTGACTGGATCGCCGGCAAGCTGGAGGCGGCGCTGGCCGCCAAGGCCGACCCGACGCAGGCGGTGATCGTCGTCCTGCAGGAGGTGATGGAGAAGCACGGGCCGGTGGTGTTCGGCGGCAACGGCTATTCGAAGGACTGGCACAAGGAGGCGGTGGAAAAGCGCGGCCTGCGCAACCTGCGGACCTCGGCCGAGGCGCTGCCGGTGTTCAAGGAAAAGCCGGTCATCGCGCTGTTCGAGGCCACCGGCGTGCTGTCGGCGAAGGAGCTGGCCAGCCGCTTCGACGTCTATGCCGAGCAGTATGTCCAGTCGATCGAGGTGGAGGCCAAGCTGGTCGTCGATATCGCCACGACGAAGATCTATCCGGCGGCGGTGGCGCATGTGGCGGCGGCGTCGAACGCCAGCAAGCTCGGGCTCGACGACAACGGCCTGGGCCTGGCCGTCGAGAAGGCCAACGCCATGATGGCCGACGTCGCCACGCTGAAGAAGAAGATGGGCAAGCACGACTTCGATTCGATCGAGGCGCACCTGAAGTTCTGCGCGGAGACCATCTGCCCGCTGATGCTGTCGGTGCGCAATTCGGCCGACGCCCTGGAAGGGGTGATCGACGACGAGCTCTGGCCGCTGCCGAAATACTTCGAGATGTTCAACATCAAGTAGGACGCGGCGCCGCGGCGCGGCCCCTCATGACAGGGCCCGCGCCGCACCCTAGGATCGAAGGCCTAGGGAGATTTTCGATGCGTTACATGCACACCATGGTCCGGGTGACCGACCTCGACGCGGCGCTGGCGTTCTATTGCGCGGGCCTGGGCCTTAAGGAGGTGCGGCGGATCGAGAACCCGGGCGGGCGCTACACGCTGGCGTTCCTGTGCGCGCCGGACGACGTGGCGGGCGCGGGCGCCGAGGCGATGGCCGAGATGAACGCGCCGATGGTGGAGCTGACCTACAACTGGGACCCGGAGGACTACGGGGGCGGGCGCAATTTCGGCCACCTGGCCTATCGGGTGGACGACGTCTACGCCGTCTGCGAGCGGCTGCGGGCGGGCGGGGTGACCATCAACCGGCCGCCGCGCGACGGGCGCATGGCCTTCGTCCGCTCGCCCGACGGGATCTCCGTCGAGCTGATCCAGCAGGGCGAGGCCCTGGCGCCGGCCGAGCCCTGGGCCTCGATGCCCAACACCGGGGTGTGGTGAGGGCATGCCGGACCTGGAGGCGGACTATGTGGTGGTCGGGGCCGGCAGCGCCGGCAGTGTGGTGGCGGCGCGGCTGTCGGAGGACCCCGGCTGCAAGGTGATCCTGCTGGAGGCCGGCACGACGCAGTCCAGTTTCCTGAACGACATCCCGGCCATGAACCTGCAGTTCGTCGCCGGGCCGAAGACCGACTGGATGTATCCCGGCGAGCCGGACCCGACCTCCAACGGCCGCGCGCAGACCTGGCACGCCGGCAAGATGATGGGCGGCGGCGGGGGGCTGAACGGGCTGGTCTATATCCGCGGCCTGAAGCGGGACTACGACGACTGGGCGGCGGCCGGCTGCACCGGCTGGGGCTGGGACGACGTGACGCCGTTCTTCCGCCAGGTGGAGAATTTCGAGCCGGGCGGGCAGGGCTCGCTGGGGACCAGCGGACCGCTGTCGATCACCACCCAGGACCATCCGCACATCCTGTCGGAGGCCTTCGTGGCGGCCTGCGCGGCGGTGGGCCTGCCCACCCTGGCCGACCATAACGGCGGCTCGCGGGAAGGGGCGTTCATCGGCCTGACCAACCAGAAGAACGGCCAGCGGTGCAGCGCCGCCAAGGCCTATCTGACGCCCGCGAAGGGGCGGGCGAACCTGCGGATCATCCGGGGCGCGGAGGCGAAGAGCCTGGGCTTCGAGGGGCTGCGCGCGCGCTCCGTGCGGCTGGCCTCGGGCCAGGTCGTGCGGGCCCGGCGGGAGATCATCGTCAGCGCCGGCGCCCTGCAGTCGCCGGTGCTGCTGCTGCGCTCAGGGATCGGGCCGGCCGAGGACCTGCGCGCGCTGGGCATCGAGGTGGTGGCCGACAGCCCGGAGGTGGGGGCCAACCTGCAGGACCATATCGCCGCCGGCGGGCGGCGGTTCGTCAATGTGCCCACCTTCAACAGCGAGGCCAACCTCGTGGGCGGCCTGAAGCATCTCTACAAATACCTGACCGCGCGCCAGGGGGCGTTCGCCTCGCCGGCCGTGCAGGCCATGGGCTGGGCGCGCAGCCGCGAGGGGCTGGACGGGCCGGACCTGCAGCTCAGCTTCCAGCCGTTCGCCGGCATGAACCTGGCCACGCGGCCGCGCAAGTTCATGCCGGAGCCCTGCGTCTCGCTGGGCTTCACCGTGGCGCGGCCCTTCGCGCGGGGGCGGGTCAGCCTGCGCGACGCGGGCGGGCGGGTGGCGATCAACTTCCCGCTTCTGGGCGACGAGCGGGACATGGCCTCGGTGGTGGGCGGCCTGCGGCTGGTGGACCGGATCTTCGCCGCCGAGCCGCTGGCGGGCTATGTGACGCCGGACGAGCCCTACCTGGGGAAGTCGGACGAGGAACTGGCGGCCTTCGCCCGGCAGATCGTCGGGCTGGGCATCCACACGGTGGGCACCTGCCGGATGGGCGGCGACGACCGCTCGGTGACCGACACGGCGCTGCGCGTGCGCGGCGTCGAGGGGCTGCGGGTGATCGACGCCTCGATCATGCCAAGGGTCCCCAGCGCCAACACCAACGCCGCCTCGATGATGATCGGCGAGAAGGGGGCGGCCGCCATCCGGCAGGCCGCTTGAGGGGCCGTGAGGCGCGTGCGATCAGGCCGGCCAGGTCAGTCCGATCGCCGCTTCAGAAGCGCCGTTCGAACTCGAGGTTCAACCGCAACTGGCCGTTGGTGTAGTCGCGGGCCTCGCCCGCGGCGAACAGATAGCCGGCCTGCAGTTCCAGCTCACCGCCGCCCAGCCAGTCGGGGCGGGTCTCCCAGCGCGCCGTGGGGCCGATGTAGTGCGGGTTGCGGCCGCCGAGGCGGTGGTTGGTCCCGAGGTCCCCGAACGCCTCGGCGCCGGCCCTCAGCCCCGTCGCGACCTCCCAGGTCGCCGACGCCGCATAGCCGAACTCCGTCGCCTTCTCGCCCGGGCGGTTGGTGAACTGACGCTCGGCGATGAGGTTCAGCAGGCCCTGAAAGCGCTCGATGGTCTTGGCGAACAGCAGCTTGGCCTCGCCCACGCCGCTTTCGTTGTGCAGGCGCTGCTCGTATTCCAGGTAAAGGCCCGTATCGACGCCGAGGTTCGGGATCTGGCCCAGGTAGACGACGCCCTCGAGGCCGACGCTGTCGAGCTTGGCGTCCTCTCGGGGGTGCTTCTCGAACTCGCCGACCAGCGCCAGGCTGACCCGGTCGTTCAGGCCCTTCTCCAGCTCGACCACGGTCGTCGTGTCGCCACCTTGCGAGCCCCCGGTCAGGCGCGCGCCCCGGATCTCCACTTCCGTCACGCCGTTGCGCACGTAGGGATCGTAGACCTTGCCGCCCAGGCCCGGTTCGGCGGCGGCGTGGCCGGCTTGCGAGAGGCAGAGCGCGGTGGCGATGGCGGCGATGGCGAATTTCAACGGCGGCCTTTCTTTGGGAGCCCCCGCATATCTCTCGTTGCGAATGATTGTCAATTTCGCCACAAACGCGTCACCGAAGCCTGACGGATCGCCGATGAACCCGCGCCTATCGATCGCCCTCCTGGTCCTGGCGGCCGGCGCCGCGGCGGCCACGGCCGCGATGGCGGCCCCCGCGCCGGTCACGCTCGTCCTCAAGGATCACCGCTTCACACCGGCGAGCTTCACGATTCCGGCAGGCCAGAAGGTGACCATCATCCTGGTGAACCAGGACGTGGCGACCGAGGAATTCGACAGCCACGACCTCAAGGTCGAGAAGCTGGTGACTCCCAAGGGCCGGGTCACCTTCACCATTGGTCCGCTCAAGCCCGGCGCCTACGCCTTCATGGGCGAGTTCCATCCCGAGACGGCGCAGGGCCGCGTCATCGTCCAGCCCGCGCCCTAGCGATGCTTGCCGCCCTGCTCATCGTCTTTCGCGAAGTCCTCGAGGCCGGACTGATCGTCGGCATCGTGCTGGCCGCCACCGAGGGCGTGCGGGGCCGGGGCAAGTGGATCTCGCTGGGCGTCGCCGGTGGGCTGGCCGGCGCGACGCTGGTGGCGGTCTCCGCGCAGCGCCTGTCGGAGGCCTTCGCGGGTTCGGGCCAGGAGCTGTTCAACGCCGTGATCCTGATGGTCGCGGTGGCCATGCTGGGCTGGCACATCGTCTGGATGGCCCGCCACGCCCGCGAGATGACCGGCGACATGAAGACGCTGGGCCGCCTGGTCCTGGCCGGCGACAAGACGCTGGCCGCCATGGCGCTCGTGGTCGCCGTGGCCATCCTGCGGGAAGGCGCGGAGGTCGTGCTGTTCCTCTATGGCATAGCGGCGTCCGGCAGCGCGCCGGCCGCCATGCTGCTCGGCGGGGCGGGCGGCATCGCCCTGGGCGCGGGCCTTTCCTGGCTGATCTACCGGGGCCTGCTGGTGATCCCGACGGACAAGCTGTTCACCGTCACCAATGGCCTGCTGTCGCTGCTCGCCGCCGGCATGGCCGGGCAGGCCGCCGTCTACCTCGTCAAGGCGGGCCTGGCGCCGACCCTGGGCGACGAGGTCTGGGACACCTCATGGGTGCTGGCCGACGACAGCCTCCTCGGCCGCGCCCTGCACGCGATCGCGGGCTATTCCGACCGGCCCATGGGCCTGCAGGTCCTGACCTATGCGGTGGTCCTGGCGCTGCTGATCGTGCTGTCGCGGCTGGTTGGCGGCGGGCAGGGGCCGTCCGCCGCATCCACGGCCTGAAACGATCCGGCTTTCGCGGCGCCCCGGCGGACCCGCGTTCTAGCCCTTGAACACGTCCTTGGCGGCGCGGACGGCGCCGAAGGCCTCGTGGTCGGGGGCTCCGGCCTTGCCGATCCGGGGGGCGAGCGCGGGCGCGCGCAGGAAGGGATTGGTGGCCTTCTCCAGACCCATGAGGCTGGGGACGGTGGGCTCGCCGCGTTCGCGGGCGGCGAAGACGGCGTCGGCCCTGGCCCGCAGCGCCGGCGCGTCGTCCACCGTCAGGGCGAAGCGGGCGTTGGCGGCGGTGTATTCGTGGGCGCAATAGAGCGCGGTGTCGTCGGGGATGGCCTTGGTCAGGCGTTGCAGCGAGGCCCACATCTGGGCGGCGTCGCCCTCGACCACGCGGCCGCAACCGAGCGCGAACAGGGTGTCGCCCACGAAGGCCACCCGGTCGGCGGCGTCGTGGTAGGTGACGTGCTCGAGCGTGTGGCCGCCACAGCCGATGACCGCGAAACGCGTCTCGCCGAGCTCGACCACGTCGCCGTCCGCCACCACCCGGTCGAGGGGGGCGATGCGGATGACCTCCGGCGGGCCCACGATCTCGCAGCCGGTGGCCGCCTTGACCTCGGCGTTGCCGCCGGCGTGGTCGGGGTGCCAGTGGGTGTTGAGGATCAGGTCGAGGCCCCAGCCCAGGCGTTCCAGCTCGCCCAGGATGGCCGTGGCGTCGGGGGTGTCGACGGCGGCGGTGCGGCCGGTCGCCTCGTCGCGCACAAGGAAGGCGTAGTTGTCGGAGAGGACGGGGAACTGGTGGACGCGCAGGGCCATCGATCGCTCCTTGGGGACCGCGCCCGGCGCGGCCTATCCACGCATTGTCGGCAGGTGTCACCCCAATGTGGACCGGCGCTTCCCCATCGACAATCCCGGCCGGCGACGTAACATCGTCATGGGAACCCGCCTCGGGGGCGGCGGGCGGAGGACTCTGACATGACGGCGGTGGCGAGCGGCGCGCCGGTCCGGGCGCGGGTGGGCGATTTCTATACGTGGATGTCGGCGGCGTTCGTGGCGACCGCCTTCCTGGGCTTCATCCCGACCTACTTCGAGCCGATGGCGCAGGGGAAGTTCCAGGCCAATCCGGTCGTTCACCTGCACGGCGTCGCGTTCTTCGGCTGGACCCTCTTCGCGCTGGTCCAGACCTCGCTCGTGCCGGCCGGCAAGACAGCCCTGCACCGATCCGTCGGCCTGATCGGCGTCTCCTACGCCACCCTGCTGACCGTGCTCGGCCTGCTGGCGGCGCTGAACAGCCTCAACACGGCGACCGTCATGGGGTTCGGCGCGCAGGGCGAGGCGTTCCTGATCGTGCCGCTGCTGGTCATCGTCACCTTCGCGGTCCTGTTCACCGCGGCGATCGCCAACATCCGCAGGCCCGAGGTCCACAAGCGGCTGATGCTGCTGGCCACGGTGTCGGTGCTGAACGCACCCGTCGCGCGCCCGATGCTGACCTGGGTGCTGCATGCCGACATGCCGGGGGGCCAGCCGCCGGTTTGGATCAATGCGCCGGTCAGCTGGCTGAGCTACGGCTTCATCCTGATCGCCATGGCCCATGACTGGAAGACGCGCGGCCGGCCGCACGCGGTCTATGTGATCGCCCTGCCGGTCCTGGCGTTCCTGGCCTGGGCGGTGATCCCGGTCAGCGAGACCGTGGCCTGGCACAGCTTCGCCCGCGATTTCCTGGCCCTGGCCGGCAAGCCGCCCGCGGCGCCGGCATGAAGCATCGAATTTTCACGACCCGCTTCGCCAGCGTCTATCCGCTCTACGTCGCCAAGGCGGAGCGCAAGGGGCGCACCAGGGCCGAGGTGGACGAGATCATCCGGTGGCTGACCGGCTTCAGCCAGGCGGAGCTGGAGGCCCGGATCGCCGAGGGGGCGGACTTCGAGACCTTCTTCGCCCAGGCGCCCAGGCCGAACCCCGCGCGGGCCGAGATCAAGGGCCTGATCTGCGGCGTTCGCGTCGAGGAGGTGGCGGAGCCGCTGATGCGCGAGATCCGTTACCTGGACAAACTGATCGACGAGCTTGCGCGCGGCAAGGCGATGGCGAAGATCCTGCGCACCGCTCAAGACGCCGGGAGAGGGTGATGCACGAGGAAGACATCCTGCGGAACGCGCCCAGCGTTCTCACCCAGGCGCAGCGGCGGCAGTTCTTCGCGGACGGATTCCTCACCCTGGAGAACTACGTCGACGCCGGCCGCCTGCTGAAGCTGAACGCGGCGCTGGACGAGATGATCGAGGCGAGCCGCTCCCTCGCGGAATCGAACGGCGCCTATGTCCTGGAGGCAGGCCATTCCGCCGCCAGCCCGAGGCTGCACCGGATATCGAACCCCCAGGACCTCCACCCGGCGGTGTGGGATTTCTTCCTGGACCCCCTGCTGACCGATCTGGCGGCCGACGTCGTGGGCCCGGACGTCAAGTTCCACCACGCCAAACTGAACCTGAAGGCCCCCAAGGGCGTGGAACGGTTCCAGTGGCACCAGGACATCGTCGGCTGGCCGCACACCGACTTCAGTCCGGTGACCTTCGGCATCTACCTGAATGGATGTTCGAGCGACCAGGGTCCGTTGTCCCTGCTGCCCGGCAGCCACCGCGGGCCGCTGCATGACATCTTCAACGAAGCGGGCGACCTGATCCAAGGCGCCGCCGAGAGCCTGAAGGGCCGCGAGGCGGAGATCGTGGCGCCGACCGGCGGGTCCGGAACCCTGCTCATCCTGAACTGCCGGATCATCCACGGATCCGGCCTCAACACCTCGGACCGGGCCCGGCCGCTGCTGCTGCCGGTGTATTCGTCCGCCGACTCGTTTCCGTACACGCCCAGCCGCCTGCCGACGCCGCGCATGGGCGAGATCGTCAGGGGACAGCCCGCCCGGTTCGCCAGCTTCGACGCCAGCCGTTGCCCGCTGGCGCCGAACGACGCGAAGGGTCCGTGGAGCCGAAAGGGCGTGGCTCGCGAGGCGTACTAGGCAAGGTCCCTGATCGGCGGGTTTTGCCGGGGCGCCGGCGGGCCCATTGCAATCGATTCCCAGGCTGCTAGTCTCGTAACAGCGGTATGCAAGGGCGGCGCGGGGGGCGCGACACCGGCTGGAGGGCGGTGTGTGGCGGCCTCGCCGAAGCCATTCCGGAAGGGGAGGGCAATGGCAGCTCAGGCCACGCCGAAGCGCGTGCTGGTGATGTCGTCGGACAACCACGCCGGCGCTTCCGCCGCGGTCTACCGGGGATTCCTGGAGAGCCGCCACCATGACGACTACGACCGCTGGCTGGAGAGCCAGCGCGGCAAGATCTACGGCCTCGACGTGAAGCCGGGCACGACGATCAACGCCACCATGAGCCGGCAGGGCGATCCCGACCGGGCGCAGTTCGGGATGAACCTGAACGCGCGTCTGGCGATGCTCGAGACCGAGGGTGTCGTCGGAGAGGTGCTGTTTCCCAATCCCGGCTCCGGGCCAAGGTACGATGACTATGGCGTGCCGTTCGCCGGACTGCTCGGCGGCTCCGGCGGCACGGATTTCGGGTTGCTGGCGGCCGGCCAGCGCGCCCACAACCGGTGGCAGGCCGAAACGGCCGATCTCAGCCGCCAGGTGGGGCTGGCGCTCATCTCGTGCCACGACGTCGACGCGGCGATCACCGAGATCGAGCGGTCCGCCGCCTCGGGCCTACGCGGCGTCCTGCTGCAGGGCATCCACCCCGATCTCGCGCCGCTGGACGATCCGATCTACGACCCGATGTGGGCGGTGTGCGCGGCGCTCGACCTGCCCGTGCACTTCCACGAGGTCTCCGGAGCCCTCACCGCCTCGCGCGCCACCGGTCCGCGAACGACCGGCAGGGCGGACTTCCTGAACCCGATCGCCAGCTATGAATCGGCCTGGTTCGGGCAACGCCCCTTCTGGTTCATGCTGCTGGGCGGGGTGTTCGCCCGGCACCCGAAGCTGCGCGTGGTGTTCGCCGAAATGGGAACCGAGTGGGCGATCAACGCGCTTCGCGACCTCGACCGAATCTGGAACCGGTTCGGATCCCCGCCCACGCCCGAGCCGCCGAGCGCCTATTTCGAGCGCCAGATCATGTTCGGGTTCTCGCGGGTGAACCCCCATGAGGTGCGCTTCCGGCGCGAGGCGGGCATCGACAAGCTGATGTGGGGCGGCGACCACCCCCACATCAGCGGGCCGTGGGGCTGCACGGCGGCGTTCCTGCGCTCGATGTTCGGTCCGGAAGGCGTCACGGAGACCGAGGCGCGCGCCATCCTGGGCGAGAACGCCGTGCGGTATTACGGCCTGGACGCGGCCCTGCTTGGCGCCGTGGCCGACCGGGTCGGGCCGACGCCCGACGAGGTGCTCCGCGAGGCGGACGCAGGCGATCGCGCGCGGGTGGCGTCGAACATGATCGTCATCTGACCGATGCGAGGTCCGAGCCGCACGGGCAAGCTCTGGAGAGACCGATGAAGCCGTTCCTGATGTTCTCGTCCGACGACCACGCCGGCGCCACCCGCCCGGTGTACCGCCAGTTCATGGAGAGGCGGTATCACGACGACTACGACCGCTGGGTGGCGCCGCGCGCCGCGGCCTACGCCGCGATGGTCAAGGCCGCCAAGGAAGCGCAGGGCACGGTCAAGAAGCAACACGCCGAGGAGGTCGAATCCGACGAGGCGCAGATATTCGGCACCGAACTCGACAAGCGCCTTGAGCGCCTGGAGCGGGAAGGCCTCGTCGGCGAGGTGCTCTATCCCGGGCCCGCGGCGGGCCCAAGGTTCGACGAGTGGGGCGTCCCGTTCTCCGGGATGTTCGGCGAGGCCGAGCCGGACGTGCCGTCGGACCTGCACGCCGTCGGGCACCTGGCCCACAACCGATGGCAGGCCGAGACCTCGCCCGACCTCGGACGCCAGGTCGGCCTGGCCCTGATCTCGCAGCACGATGTCGCGGCCGCCGTCGCGGAAATCCACCGCTCGGCGAAGGCCGGGCTGCGGGGCGTACTGATGGAGGGCGTCCATCCCACGCTCCCGCCGCTCGACGATCCCTGCTACGCCCCGATCTGGTCGGCCTGCGAGGCGATGGACATGGCGGTTCATTTCCATGCGGGCGTCGCCACGCCCGCGCTGCGGCGGATCACGGGCGCCGGCTCGAACGGAAAGCCGGCCGGCATGAGCCTGATCGGCGGCATGGAATCGCAGTGGCTGTCGCACCGGCCGCTCTGGTTCCTGATCCTCGGCGGCGTCTGCGAGCGCCACCCCAAGCTGCGGATCGTGTTCGCCGAGCTCGGCGGCAAGTGGGCGCCGGAGGCGATGGCCCAGTTCCGATGGTACTGGCAGCTGGGTAAGCCCACGCCGCATGAGCCGATGCACTATTACGACCGCCAGGTTTTCTTCGGCGCCTCGGCGTTCGCCCGGGAAGACGTGGAGAGCCGATATCTCGTCGGTGTCGACAAGCTGATGTGGGGCGGCGACCACCCGCACGGCATGGGCGCGTGGGGCTGCACCAACGCGTGGCTGCGCGCCACCCTGGGCGCGGGAAAGGTTCCCGAGCCGGAAGCCCGGGCGATGCTCGGCGAGACCGTGGTGGCGTTCTACGGCCTCGACGCGGCCCGCCTGCGGGCCATCGCCGAGCGCGTCGGCCCAACCCCCGACGACGTCCTGCGACCGCCCGAGCCGGCCGATCTCGAAAACCCCGCCCTGCTGCGGAATATCGAGTTTACCCACTAGACCCTTTCCGGTTCCGGTGGAATCACCTGAGCCGGATGAAAAGGTTCTATCTTCAAATATTTAGAGCGCGTCGGACGGGTGAACCGGTATCCACTTCACCCTGACGCGCTCTAAGTCCTGGCAGGCTCAGGCGCTGAGTGCGAGCGGGATGCGCTGGAGGGCCGCGCGGTCGAGGAGCTGGGCGTAGAGGCGGGTGAGGCCCTCGAAGGTGCGGTCCCAGGAATGGCGGGTCACGGCGCGCTGGCGGGCGGCCTGGGAGAGGGCGGCCATGTCGCGGGCGAACAGGGCCTCGATGGCTTCGGCCAGGCCGTTCGCGTCCGGGGTCAGGGCGTGCTGGCCGACGGTCTCGTCGATGAGTTCGCCGACGCCGCCCTTCAGCGGGCCGATGACGGGCAGGCCGGCGGCCATGGCCTCCAGCACCACCAGGCCGAAGATCTCGTTCTCGTTGGCGTGGACGAAGGCGTCGCAGCTGGCGACCAGGGCGGCCAGCCGCTGGGGGTCGCGCTCGTAGTCCAGGGCGATGACCTGGGGGGAATAGCGGCCGTCCTTGCCGGCCCCGACCAGCAGGAGGCGGTAGGGCTCGCCCAGGCGCTCGACGGCGGCGATGGTGGCCTCGACGTTCTTCTCCCGCGCGGCGCGGCCGACGAAGACCAGCAGGCGGGTGTCGGCCGCCAGGCCCAGGCGCTTGAGGAGCTTGCCGCGGTCGCCTTTCGCGGGGTGGAAGAGCTCGGTGTCGACGCCCAGGCCCTGGACGGTGACGCGGTCGACGCCGGCCTCGGCCAGGCGCGCGGCGGTATGGCGGCTGGGGGCCACGACCTGGTCGAAGCGACGGTAGGCCTGGGCCCAGAAGTTGAAGGTCGGCTGCTCGGCCCAGACGCCCAGGTGCAGCGCGGCGAGCGCCGCGGCGTCGGTGTGGCAGAAGCCGACCACGGGGACGCCCAGGGCCTCGCCGGCCTCCAGCGCGGCGTGGCCGGGCACGAAGACGTCGCCGGCCTCGATGATGTCGGGGGAAAGGCCGCGCAGCACGGTCTCCCACTTGGCCAGGCTGGCCGGCATCCGGTAGCCGTCGCCGAACGGCAGGCGGGCGGCGGCGACGGTGACCAGGCCCGCGTGATCGGAACGGGTCCGGGCGCCGGGGACCACCAGGGTGTTGCGGATGTCGGGGCGCTTGTCGTCCAGCCAGGCGCGCTTGGCCATCAGGTAGCGCTTCACCCCGCCGGAGCGCGGCGCGTACATCATGGTGGTGTCGACCAGGTGGAAGCCGCCGGGCGTGTGGGGCTCGTCGGCCGGGCCCAGCCGGATCAGGTTCTCGGAATTCGGCGTCGCCGCGTCGAACAAGCGCTCACCCCTCCATGCTCTGACAGGCCCGAAAGCCGCAACGAACGGGTGCGCCGTTCGATCCATCGCCGGTCGTGTCCCATCGCGTGGTGTAACTGCGGCGTCGTGATCACCGCGATCTCCGGCGGGGCCGGGATCGTTCAGCTTGCCGGGATAGACAGGCTGACGAGGGGATCATCGCTCAAGGGGGCGAGGGTTTCCAGGGTCATGTAGCG
>CANJXI010000017.1 GCA_947478785.1 Caulobacteraceae bacterium | reverse complement strand
CAGAGTTGCGTCAGCAAACCCGACCCTACCGAAGACCGCGGATGACTACCGCTTCGCCGCTCGCTCGCTACGGCGCCTTGTGAGAGGCGCGCTACGCGAGCGGCGAAGCTACCGCCGGGGAGCTACACCACCTCCCGGGACACGACCTGGCGCGTGGATGTATAGCAACCTCGATCACCGCCTTGATCGCTTCGAAGACACCGCGAGGTCGGATCATAAGGACGTTACAACTGCACTCACCGACATCAGGGTCCAGCTTGCAACGATAGCCGCGAAACAGGCGTCCGCGCCGCTCAAGAACTAGAGCGGCGCTTCGCCTGAATCTTCCTCGCCTTCTGCTTACGCGTGCGCGCCTTCACTAGGCCGCCGATAGGTGAGGCGCTTTCCGCCGACGTTGCGGAGCAGTTCGTTGGTGCGTTCGGTGTCTTCGATCCCGAGGCCCGAGCGATGGTTGTAACGGAAATCGAACTCCGCGAGGTAGCGCGACAGGTGGGCTTCGGAGACGTGGATGAACGTCCCGTTGATCCCGCGCTTGAGGATCGAGAAGAAGTTCTCGACGGTGTTGGAATGGGCCGTGCCGCGCACGTACTCACCGGCCTCGTGGTTGACCGACTGGTGCGAGGCGAACTCGCGGCCCAGGTAGCGATAGAAGCGCGCGCCATCGGCCTTGCGCGCGTCGAGGTAGACGTCGGCGGCCAGTTCCAGGCCCATCCGGTCGCGCCGCGCGGCATAGTTGGCGGCGCACTTTTTCAGCGCCCGGACCCAGTCGAACGTCAGATCAGCGGGGAGGACCGTCTGGGTGAAACTGGCTGCGCGGTCGGCGAGCGTCAGCGCATAGGCGGCGCGCTCGGCGTCGGTGAAGCCGCGCAGGGTCGCGCGCCCATCCTCGGCGACAACCAGGGTCGCAGAGTTCAGCACGTCGCCCGGATAGAGCTTGGCGAACACCTCGCTACCCTCCAACTCGGCGGCGAGCTCCGCCGCCAGCGGCTGCGGCAGGAACCGCGACTGCGCCGCCGCGGGCCCGCCCAGCACATATTCCCCGCCCGCCGGGATCACCCGCCGCGCGCCCAGCGCCTTGGCGCAGTCGCGGAAATTGCCGGCCGTGCGCCGGCGCAGCGCCGCCGTGGCTGAAAGCTTGGTGGCGTCGTCGTAGTCGCCCATCCCCATCGGATAGATCGAGGCCGAGGCGTAGGGCAGCATCGCGATATCCGGGGCCCCGTACTGCGCCGCGATCCGCGCCGCGTCGGGCGGCAGGATGGTGTTGTCGACGGCGTTGAACAGCCGCGTCCCATCGGCGTCGAAGATGTAAAGCGAGGTGTCGAGGTCGTAGTCGACCTGGGTCGCCTCGCCGCGCGTATTGCCGTGGAAGTCGCCGAACAGCACCGCCTCGCAGCCCCGCGTCCCCAGGGGCGCGCGGGTCTCGAACGGGATCTCGGTGATCTCGCGGAAGCCCAGGGCGGCCAGCGCCGATCTCAGGTTCGGGGTGTTCAGCTTGCCGATCACCACCGGCGTCGCGCGGTTGAAGGGCGCCAGCGTCTGCGGATGCAGGTGGTCGTGGTGCAGGTGGCTCACATAGATCATGTCCGGCCGCGCGGCCCAGACCTCGGCCTTCAGCGCGTCGGGGACCGGCGGGAAGTTCCACCAGGTCTGCTGGCAGGGCCCGTCGAACCAGGGGTCGGTCAGCAGGGTCTCGCCCGTGGAAAGGGTGATCAGGAAGCAGGCGTTGGCGATGTAGCGGACCTGCATCAGCCGGCGGTCGCGACAACCGTCAGGCTGCGCCCGGCGCCACAGCGGAACAGCGCCTTGGCCAGCCCCAGGAAGGCGTCCATCCCCTGTTCGGCCAGCATCAGGTCGATGGCCATCCGCGCCCTGTGCGCGGCCTTGCCGGCGGCCGGATCGGCCACATAGTTCGACCCCGGATTCAGCAGGAACCAGTCGATGGGGAAGCTCGCGTGGGCGACCTTCACAGAGAACCCCATCCGCGCCAGCAGCGGCGGCAGGTTGGCGGTGTTGAAGTAGTTGAGGTGCTGCGGGGCGGCCAGCCAGAAGTCCCGGTCCACCGCGCCCGTGGCCCGGGCGGCCAGCTGCAGGGGGCTGAAGTCGTTGGGCACGGTGATCGCCACCACCCCGCCCGGCGCCAGCAGGCGGGGCAGCCTGGCCAGCAGCGTCTCCGGATCGGCCACGTGCTCCAGCACATGCTCCATCACGCAGACGTCCGACCGCCCGCCCCCGGCGATCAGCTGGTCGAGGATCTCGAAGGCGTCGCCGAACCGGGCGCGCGCCACGAATTGCGGATGGAAGCGCTCGAGCCCGTCGCGGGAGAAATCCAGCCCCTCCACCGCGTAGCCGGCGGCGTCGGCCGCCGCCAGGAACCAGCCCTCGCCGCAGCCGATCTCCAATAGCCGTCCGCCGGCCTGGCCATCCCTGGCCTCGCCGATCGCCGCCAGCAACAGGTCGGCCAGCAGGCGGCGGTGCTCCACCTCGGTCTCGGAATAGGCCGGCGCGTAGGTGCCGTGCGAGCCCTGGAAATATTCGCCGGCGTAGAACGCCTTCAGCGTCTCGGCGTCCGGCGTCGGCGTGATCCGCCGCCAACCCTCGGCCTGGACCGCCACGTCGCTGTCGGGGGTCGGCGAAGGAGTCATCGGGAAAGGCTAGGAAGCGCCGGTAAAGCTCTGATTAACCCTGCCGTCTCTGTTAAGAAACCCGCCATGCCCGCTCCCATCCTCGCCGCCGGCCCCATCGCACGCGCCCGCAACGGCGTGATCGGCCGCAACGGCCACCTGCCCTGGCGGCTCAAGACCGACATGGCCAACTTCCGCGCCGTGACCATGGGCAAGCCCGTGATCATGGGCCGCAAGACCTGGGAAAGCCTGCCCAAGCGTCCCCTGGTCGGCCGGACCAACATCGTGCTCTCCCGCGACGGCTCCTTCGAGCCGGCCCAGGCGGTGGCTTGCGAGGACTTCATCGAGGCCGCCGCCATCGCCCGCGAACAGGCCCAGGAGGACGGCGCCTCCGAATTCTGCGTGATCGGCGGCGCCTCGCTCTTCGAGCTCGCCCTGCCCAAGGCCCGGCGCCTCTACCTCACCGACATCGACGCCGAGATCGCAGGCGACACCGTGCTCGCCCCCATCGACGAAAGCGCCTGGACCGAGGTCCGCGCCGAGCGCCACGAGATCTCGGACGACGATCAGTACGCCTTCACCATCCGCGTCCTGGAACGCCGCTGAGAACTCCTCTCCCCCGGCGACGCCCGGGGGAGAGGTGGATTCTCCCACCCCTCCCGCCCTGCGACAGGCCGCCGCACAACGAAGTTGAAACCCTGATGGTTTAGCTTGCGTACATTGTAAGCGTCTGGACTTCGGGGACGCGTTTCCAGGGCTACCCATGCGCCATCTGATCTCCAAGGCCGCCGCCGCTTCCGCCGCCTTCCTGCTGGCGGCCAGCGCCTCCGGCGCCCAGGCGGCCACCTGGCTCCTCCAGTACGCCGCGTGGAGCGGGGCGCCGGCCGCGGCCAGCCTGACGCTCACCGTCGACGACCAGATGAACGCGCTCGGCGGCTTCAACATCACCGGGGTCTCGGGCCAGGTCGATGGCGACACCATCCTTGCGCTCACCGCCAACCCGAACCAGCCCCAGGCCTCCTATTCCGCCGACGGCCTGTTCATCTTCGACAATGTGCTGACCACCTCCGGCGGCGTTCCGTGGCTCTCCAACCCGGGCATCCTGTTCACCTCGGCGAGCGGCTTCGAGTACAACCTGTTCTCCGACAGCCCGACCCAGTACGAACTCTACAAGGCCGCCCCCGGTCAGGGTTACGTGGCCAATTCGGTGGGCATGGTCACCGCCGAGACGATCCTCCCGCGCGGCCTTGGCCCGCTCAGCGAAGGCGGCTTCGCCGTCCCCGAGCCGGCCAGCTGGGCCCTGATGATCATGGGCTTCGGCGGCGTCGGCGCCGTCCTGCGCGGCAAGCGCCGCCGGGCCATGGCGCCAGGCTAGGCTAAGGCTGGTAACCCAATCAGACTATTGATTTAATTTACATATCGTCATCCCCCGGCTTGTCCGGGGGATCCATGAACGCGAGAGAATGCAATAGTCCGTGGCAGCCCCGCCGCATTCATGCCTACGCCACGGAGATCATGGATCGCCCGGACAAGCCCGGCGATGACGATCACGAAAATAACGGAGTCACTAGCCTGGCTCGACCTGCCGCGAGGAGGCGAGGCCAACTCGGACCCTAGATAGCCCGGCCGATCGGCAGCGCGTTCGAGTCCAGCAGCTCTTCGGCCATTTTCGGCTGGGCGGTGGGGTTCTCCTCCTCTTCGCCCAGGCCGTGGTAGAAGTCCTGCAGGATGTCGAACAGCTCGTCGAGCTCGGCGCGCAGCGGCCGGCCCTTCGGGAAACGATAGCGCCAGAAGCTGGCGATGTGGCTGACCATCCCCGTGCGCTCGCCCAGGGTGATGAACATCTCCGGCGACTTCAGCAGGAAGTCGCGGAAAGCGGTGGGCTTGCCGGCCTGGGTCAGCTGGCCGAACGCGTCATCGTAGACCTGCAGGCTGTCGCGGACCTTCTTCACCTGGCCCATGATCCGGCTGTTCACCTTCTGGCCGGTCTGCTTGACGCTGAGCAGGAGTTCGTTGTCGCGCGGCCCCACGATCTTCACTTCGGCCAGCTCCGCGATCACCGCGCGCAATTCCGGCCAGAGGCTGTTCAGGACCCATTTGTAGTAGAGGAATCCCTTCCAGCTGAACACGCCCTCTCGGAAGTCGGCGCCCTCCAGCCCCAGCGTGATCCGCAGCGGCTCCAGCCTGGCGTCGTCCTGGCCGGAGAGCAGCAGGGTGACCAGCTTGGCGATATTGTTCGCCCCGCCGCCCTGGCCGTCATAGGCCAGGTCCACCAGCTTGGAGATTTCGCCGGAGACGAACCGCTGCATGCGGTCCAGGTCGGCCCCGGAGATGGCGAAATAGCAGTTGGCGATCTTGAAATCGCGGCGCTTCAGGTGCTCGCGCAGCAGGAAGGGGTCGAGCGAGGGCAGCTCGTCCAGCGCCTCCAGCAGGGCCACGTCGCGAGCCGCGTCGTCCTGGTCCCCGCGCAGCTGGTCGAGCAGCACCTGCCAGCCGCGCTGGCCCACGAACAGCGAGCGGCCGCCCAGGCTGAGGTCGGTACGCTCGAACGGGATGATCAGCTTGGTCGAGATCCGCTTGGATTGCTCGAAATTGTACTGCTCGTCCTGCCGCAGCCGATGCTTGATGATCACCGCCCCGTTCAGCGAGGAGGCCCGGAAGAACGGCGCGGTCGCGTATTCGGGATCGTCCGCGTTGAGCGTGGCCACGGCGGCCAGATTCAGCACACGGCTGGTCGAAGCCGTCTTTTCCAGGCCGCTCAAACTGCGAAAAGATCGGTCCGCGACCGCCACTGACACCTCCGGTGACGCCACGCCGCGCCACGCCACCCCAAATCGGCCCACTCGCGACCGTTGCAGCTCTACCGCTAGGTATCCGCCCCAACCCATACAAAACGGTTAAGGGAATTCCTGGTCGAACACGTTCAACGAACAAATTTACCGCCCCCCGCCGCTCCGGGCGCCCGCGCCTTCCCCTTTGTCGCGATCGGGCGAATAATCCTTGGGCGGCGGCGGAAGTCCGCCGGGCTAGGGAGTCAGGCCATGGATGCCGCCGAGCTTTCGCGCGCCGCCCACGACGCGGCATGGTCCATGCCGCTGGCCGAGATCAATCCGGCCGATCCGGAACTCTTCCGAACGGACTCCTGGGCCCCCTATTTCGCGCGCCTGCGCGCCGAGGATCCGGTCCACTGGGCCGTCTCCCCCGTCAAGGATATCGGCGGCTACTGGTCGGTCACCCGCTACGACGACATCATGGCCGTGGACACCAACCACGAGGCCTTCTCCTCCGAGCCGACCATCGTGCTGCCCGACCCGGCGGAGGATTTCACCCTGCCGATGTTCATCGCCATGGACCCGCCCAAGCACGACGTGCAGCGCAAGACCGTCAGCCCCATCGTCGCGGGCGGGAACCTGCGGAACATGGAGGCGACGATCCGACGCCGGGCCGGCGAAATCCTCGACACCTGCCCGATCGGCGAGACCTTCGACTGGGTGGACAAGGTCTCCATCGAGCTCACCACCATGACGCTTGCGACGCTCTTCGACTTCCCGTGGGAGGACCGCCGCAAGCTCACCCGCTGGTCCGACGTGGCCACCGCGACCCCGGATTCCGGGGTCTTCTCGACCACCGATCCGGACGCCGCCGAGGCCGAGCGCCGCGCCGAGCTGTTCGAGTGCGTCGACTACTTCATGCGCCTGTGGAACGAGCGGGTGAACGCCCCGCCGACGTTCGACCTGATCTCCATGCTGGCGCACGGCGAATCCACCCGGGACATGGATCGCATGGAGTACCTGGGCAACCTGGTGCTGCTGATCGTCGGCGGCAACGACACCACCCGCAACACCATCTCAGGCTCGGTCCTGGCCCTCTCCCAGAACCCGGAGCAGGACCGCCGCCTGCGCGAGAACCCGGCCCTGATCCCCGCCATGGTGTCGGAGACCATCCGCTGGCAGACCCCGCTCGCCTACATGCGCCGGACCGCCGTCCGCGACGTCGAACTGGGTGGCAAGACCATCCGGGCCGGCGACAAGGTGGCCATGTGGTACGTCTCCGGCAACCGCGACGAGACGGTGATCGAGCGGCCCGACGAATACCTCATCGAGCGCCCGGACGTGCGCCGCCACCTTGCCTTCGGCTTCGGCATCCACCGATGTGTCGGCAACCGCCTGGCCGAACTGCAGCTGAAGATCATCTGGGAGGAGATCCTCAAGCGCTTCCCGCGCATCGAGGTGGTGGGCCCGCCCCGCCGCGTCCCGTCCGCCTTCGTGAAGGGCTACGAATACCTGCCGGTGCTCATTCCGACCCGCAACTAGCTACCTCTCCTTCCCGGCTTCGCCGGGGAGAGGAACCGCCCTACCCGACGCCGTCCAGGTGTTCGATGTTCGGCGTGCCGTCGAGGGTCGGGCTCAGCTTCGGGAACGCGGTCTTGAAATACTCCGCCCCGCCGTGCGCGGTGACCGCCGCCTGGTCCTTGTAGAGCTCCAGCACCTTGTAGGTCGTCGGGTCGGTGCGGCTGCGGGTCAACTGGTAGGCCAGGCACCCGGGCTCGTTGGCCAGCACCGCCTTGGCGAGCGTGGCGAACACGCCCTCGAACTCGGCGATCTTGTCCGCCTTGATCTTGAAGGTCGCGATGATCCCGATGGTCATGGTGTCCGTCCCCGAAAACGAAGGTTGCGACGAACGTTAGTGGCCCGCACGCGCGCACTCAAGCGCAGCTTGGCCTTGGCGGGACGTTGGAAGGCTTGAGCTTAGGTCCGCTCGTTCCAGCCGTAGGCCACCCAGTGGTGGCCGCCCAGGTGACGGGCCTCGATGACCCCGTCGTTGCGCCGGGCCCGCGCCGTGCGGCGGGCGCGCATGGCCAGCCCCGCGAACCCCAGCAGCGCCGAGGCCATCACCGCGATCACCGCGACGGTGGCGGCGAACACCACGGCCAGGATCGCGCCGACGACGACGGCGGCGATGGTGGCCAGAAGTCCTCCGAGCACAGCCAGGCTGCGCAGGGCGGATCCGTGACGGGCGGCGAACTCTTTCACCATGGCGTCCTCGTAGGGCCCGACACGGGGCCAGGATGGATTATGTCGCCGCAACCGCTCTGTGCGTCAACCACGTACAACCTATGAGGGGTTCCTATGCCGCACCTTCAAGCGCCAGCGCCTTGCGTTCGCGCATCACGATGTCGAAAGCGGCGTTTATCGCCGCTGCCTTGGCCTCGGCGACCTCGATGAACTCGGCGGGCAGGCCCCGGGCGCGGGCCCGGTCCGGGTGCGCCTCCGACAGCATGGCCTTCCAGGCGGCCCGCACGGCGGCGTCGGGCGCGTCGTGGACCACCCCCAGCACCGTGTAGGGATCGCCGGCCTCCTGGCCCAGGTGCGTGGCCTTCAACCGGCGGAACACCAGCGGGCTCTGGCCGAACAGCTCCGAGACGCGCGCCAGGTAGGCGAGCTCGTCGCCGGTCACCACCCCGTCGGAGGTGGCCACGAAGAACAGGCCGTCCAGCACATCCTCCAGGATCTGCGGGCAGCCGCGATAGCGCTTGGCGAGCCTTCGGGCGTAGCTCTCGAAGCCCCGCGTGGTCTGGCGGGCCAGCTGGTAGAGCCGGCGCACATTGCCCTGGCTGCCGTCCTGCGGCTGGAAGACCTCCGCGAAGGCGTCGTACTCTGAGGCCTGGGCGTTCCCGTCGGCCTTGGCCAGCTTGGCGCCCAGCGCCGTGACGGCCGTCGAGAACGCGGGATCCGCGCCCGGAAGGCCGGCTGGGCAGTCCGGACATTCCGCCTCGTCGAGGTTGCGGACCGCCAGACCGGCTATTTTGCGCCAGAAGCTCATGGGATAAGCGGAAGCCTTAAAAGTGTGGCGTCCCCATGACAAGCATCGGGCGGGTTAAGTTTTGGACATCCGCTGGCGTTTCTGGATCGATCGGGGCGGCACGTTCACCGATGTGATCGGCCAGCGGTCAGACGGCGCCGAAACTTCGCTCAAACTGCTGTCCGCCTCGCCCGCCTACGGCGACGCCGCCGTCGAGGCCATGCGGCGCATCCTGGGGGCCGCCCCCGGCGCACCGTTTCCGGCCGATCGGGTCGAGGCCATCAAGATGGGCACGACGGTGGCCACCAACGCCCTGCTTGAGCGGGCCGGCGCCAGGACCCTGTTCGTCACCACCCGGGGCTTCGCCGACGCGCTGGTCATCGGCGACCAGTCCCGGCCCGCGCTCTTCGTCCTCGATATCGTCCGCCCGGCCCCGCTCTATTCCGGCGTGGTCGAGGCCGACGAGCGGCTGGACGCCTCGGGCGGCGTGGTCCGTCCCCTGGACCGCGAGGCGCTGGCCGCCAAGCTCCGCGCGGCGGTCGCGGACGGCTACGAGGCCTGCGCCGTCGCCTTCCTGCACGCCGACCTCAACCCCGCGCACGAGGCCGTGGCCGGCGAGCTGGCCCGCGCCGCCGGCTTCTCCTTCGTGGCGCTCAGCCACGAGGTCTCGCCGCTGCCCCGCTTCCTGCCCCGCGCCGAGACCACCGTGGCCGACGCCTATCTGACGCCGATCCTCCAGGCCTATGTCCGGCGGGTGGCGACGGCGGTCGGCGGCGCGCCGCTCTACTTCATGACCTCGGCCGGCGGCCTGGTCCGCGCCGAGGCCTTCCGCGGCAAGGACGCCGTCGTCTCCGGCCCGGCCGGCGGCGTGGTGGGCGTCGGGCGCACGGCCGAACAGGCCGGCGCGGGCGCGGTCCTCGGCTTCGACATGGGCGGCACCTCCACCGACGTCTGCCGCTACGCCGGGCGGCTCGAGCGCCGGGACTCCGCCCATATCGCCGGCGCCAGGCTGCGCGCGCCCATGCTCGATGTGGAGACCGTCGCGGCCGGGGGCGGCTCGATCCTGGCCTTCGACGGCCTGCGCGCCCGGGCAGGACCCGCCAGCGCCGGCGCCGATCCAGGCCCCGCCGCCTATGGCCGGGGCGGACCCGCCACGGTCACCGACGCCAACCTCGTCCTGGGCCGCCTCGACCCGCGCGCCTTCCCCAGCGTGTTCGGGCCCGCGGGCGACGCTCCGCTCGATCCCGCCGCCGCCCGCGCCCGCCTGGCCGATCTGGCGCGCGCCATGGGCGCGGCCGGCGTCGAGGCCGCCGCCGAGGGCTTCCTCGCCGTCACCGTCGAACAGATGGCCCAGGCGGTGCGCCGGATCTCCACGGAACGCGGCTTCGACCCCAGGACCCACGCCCTCGTCGCCTTTGGCGGCGCCGCCGGCCAGGTCGCCTGCCAGACCGCCGAGGCGCTGGGCGTCCGCGAGATCCTCTGCCCGCGATACGGTAGCGTGCTTTCGGCCTGGGGCATCGGCCAGGCGCGGATGACGGCGCTGCGGCAGGCCGGGCTGGAGGCGCCGCTTTCCCCCGAGGGCCTGGCCGCCGCCCGCGCCCTGTTCGCCAGGACGGAAGCCGACGCCCGCGACGCGATGGCCGCGCAGGGCGCCGCGACCGGCGAGGTCCGCCAGACCCTGCGCCTGCGCTACGACGGCGCCGACGCCGAACTGCCGGTCCCCCTCAGCGCCCTTGCCGAAGCAAAATCCGCCTTCGAACAGGCCCATCAAAGGCTCTTCGGCTTCACCGAACGCGACCGGACCATCCTGATCGCGGCGGTGGAGGCCGAAGCGCAATCCTCCCCTCCTCCCCCTGTGGGAGAAGGTGTCGCCCGAAGGGTGACGGATGAGGGGTCACGCTCCGTCATCGGCGCGACCCTTCATCCGGCCCGCTTCGCGGCCCACCATCTCCCACAAGGGGAGAAGGACACCGTCGCCATGTTCGCCCACGCCGCCTGGCATGACGCCCCGGTCATCCCCGCCGACACCCTGACAACCGCCGACGGCCCGGCCCTCATCGTGCGGCCCGACACCCAGATCGCCCTGCTCCCCGGCTGGCGGGCCACGGCCGAGGCCGACGGCTTGATCCGCCTCAACCGCACCGCCGCCGCCACGGCCGCGCCCATCGCGCTGGACCGCCCGGACCCGGTCACCCTGGAACTCTTCAACCGCCGCTTCATGGGCGTGGCCGAGGCCATGGGCGCGGCCCTTGAGCGCACCGCCCACTCGGTGAACATCAAGGAGCGCCTGGATTTCTCCTGCGCCCTCTTCGACGCCGATGGCGGCCTGGTCGCCAACGCGCCCCACATGCCGGTCCACCTGGGCAGCATGGGCGCCTCGGTCCGCGCCGTCCGCGACCGCCATCCGACCTTGCGCCCCGGCGAGGCCTTCGCGCTCAACAACCCCTACGCCGGCGGCACCCACCTGCCCGACATCACCGTCGTCATGCCGATCTTCATTCCTCCCCCCATGGGGGCGAGGGACCGCGAAGCGGTGGAGGGGGCTTCATCCGCCGAGCCCACCTTCTATGTCGCCGCCCGGGGGCACCACGCCGACGTGGGCGGGGTCCAGCCGGGCTCCATGCCGCCGTTCTCCAGGACCATCGGCGAGGAGGGCGTCATGCTGGACGCGCTGCCGATCATGCGCGAAGGCCGCTTCCTGGAGGCCGAGACCCGCGCGGCCCTGCTGGCCGGCCCCTGGCCGGCCCGCGCGCCCGACCGCAACCTGGCCGACCTGAAGGCCCAGATCGCCGCCTGCCAGGCCGGTGCCGTGGCGGTCTCGGACATGATTCAGACCTACGGCGCGGGCCCCGTCGCCGCCTACATGGCCTTCGTCCAGGCCAATGCCGCGGCCTCGGTCCGCCGCGCGGTCGGCCGCCTCTCCGATGGCCGGGCCCAGGTCCCGATGGACGGCGGCGGCGAGATCGTCGTGACCAGCACGGTCGACGCCGGGGCCGGCTCGGCGAGCCTCGACTTCACCGCCAGCGCCGGCCAGCTGCCCACCAACTTCAACGCGCCCTCGGCCATCGTCGACGCCGCGGCCCTCTATGTCTTTCGCACCCTGGTGGACGACGACATCCCGCTGAACGCCGGCTGCCTGGAGCCGCTGTCGATCCTCACCCGGCCGGGATCGATGCTGGCGCCCCGGCCGCCCGCCGCCGTCGTCGCCGGCAATGTCGAGACCAGCCAGCATGTGGTGGACGCGCTCTACGCGGCGCTGGGCGTCATGGCCAACAGCGCGGGCTCGATGAGCAACTTCACCTTCGGCGACGCGCGGCGGCAGTATTACGAGACCATCTGCGGCGGGGCCGGGGCCACGGCCACGGCCCCCGGCGCCAGCGCCGTTCAGACCCACATGACCAATTCGCGCCTTACCGACCCGGAGATCCTCGAGCGCCGCTTCCCGGTCCGCGTCGAGGCCTTCGCCATCCGGCGCGGCTCAGGGGGCCAGGGCGCCAACCCCGGCGGCGACGGCGCGGTCCGGCGCATCCGCTTCCTGCAGCAGATGGACGCGGCCCTGCTCAGCTCGCGCCGCGACCACGCCCCGCAAGGCCTGGCGGGCGGCGGCCCGGCCCTGCCCGGCCGGCAGCGTTTGATCGCGGGCGGCGGCGCGGTTACAGAACTCCCCGGCTGCTTCTCGGTCTCCGTCCAGGCCGGCGACCTGATCGAGATCGAGACCCCCGGCGGCGGCGGCTTCGGTCCCGCCTGAAAATTGCTGAATTCCTGAGGTTCCTCCCCCCATGACCTTCCTCGCCCTCGTGCTTTCCCTGTTCCTCGTCCAGCCGGACGGCGAGGCCGCGCCCACGCCCGCGCCGGCCGAGGCCCCGCCCGCCGCCGAGGCGCCCGCCCCCGAGGCGCCGCCGCCGGAGCCCTTCCCGCCGGGCGCGCCGCATGACGACTACCAGTTCGTGGCCTGGTGCTACGGCAACCTGCGCGGCTATCTCGACCTGCACGACGCGGTGATGCCCGAGGTCACCCGCATCGAATCGACCTTCCGTCCGCCGGGCCGCAAGCTCTCCGACGACCTGAAAGTCTACGCCGACCAGCAGAAGCAGGGCCACGCGGACCTCAAACGCTTCCAGGCCGCCATGACCGCCGCCGAGAAGGCGTCGCTCCGCCCCATCAACGTGGTCGGCGCCCAGGCCGTGCAGCGCGGCCACGCGGTGTGGACCGCCGGCCCCGGCGTCACCAAGGCCCGGATGGCCCAGGAATGGATGAGCTGGAGCCTGCCGGCCCGCTGCCAGACCACCGCCAGGTCGCTGCAGGAGCGCGCCCTGCTGATGGGCGCCTCCCTGCAGGTCAACGCCGAGCCCGAGGCTCCGCCGCCGCCGGCGCCGCAAGACGCCCCCGCCCCCGCCCCCGCCCCGGAAAGCCCGGCCGCCGCGCCCGCGGAACCGGCGCCCGCACCCCCCAACGCCCCGCAAACTTGACCGTGCGGCGTCCTGCCGCGCGGCAAGCCGCCACCTACCGTCGCGGGGCCGAAACGCCCCAATTCAGGCGTGCCTTGTGCCTGAACACACGCAGGGCATGCAGGGGTTGGGGTCGCCGTTCGGATTTTCTCCCCGGCGGCCCCGCCTATCCTTCCGGCCACGATAGGGTAGTAGGCTCAGGCGAAAGCGGAGCATCCCATGGCCGGTCTGAAGGACAAGCGCGGATTTATCGACAAGGACCGGCTCGACCTCTCCGAGCGAAAGGCCGTCGAATACTGGATGAAGCGCTGGGGCGTCACCAAGGACCAGCTCACCGCGGCCCATCGCAAGGTCGGCCGCCTGACCAAGGACCTCGCCGCGGAGCTGGGCAAGAAACGCTAGCCAGCTAAATATTTGATGGTCTTGCCGAATTTCGCCGCCGGCGGGGCCAGGTCAGGGATCGAAGCTCTGCCTTGTGCGTTAGGGTTGTTCCCTTACATCACAAGCGAGACCCGATGCCGAGACTGCGTAAACAGCTTCCCGCCCACAACGGCTCCGGCGAACTGCGCTGCCGCAGCTTCCAGGGGGCGGTGGACTACGAGATCCTCGGCGATCCCTCATCCCTGCGGCTCGGCCCCCTGCGGCTGCGGGGGTCTTTCAACGCGGCGCCCGACGTCGCCGCCGAGTGCTTCCGCGATGGCGAGGGCGACCTGACGATCGCCACCGGCGAGAAATTCCGCATCACCATGCTGGGTCACACCGAAGGCTCGGTCACCACCTATTTCGAAATGCGCGTCTAGCGCAGTCAACAATCAGGCGCGCGCCCGGTAGCGGATGCCGAACGAGGCCGGATGGTTCGGGATCGCCGACGCGCGCAGGCGGTCGGCGACGTGCAGCAGGGCCGCTTCCTGGGTCTCGAACCGCGCCTGCTCGACGCCGTTGAAGACCACCGCCCACGCCCCATCCGCCTCGATTACCTGGTACTTCATCCGGTCCCGCCTTCTGCAACCCTTGCGATAGGCCGTGGCGGTTAATGCAACAACGGCGAGCGGCGCCTTTGAGATGCGCCCCGTTGTCGCACTGCGGGATCGATCATCCGAAAAAGTCGGGACGGCCCGCCCCGGCATAGTTTCCATTTCGGAAGCAATCTTCGTCCGGCGGGCGGCCTTCTGGCCCGTCGGCGCGCGCCTATGTAGCGCTCCGAAGGAGACTGCCGACATGATCGAGAAACGACCGTTCGCGGGCCTCGGCGGCGCCGACCACGGCTGGCTGAAGGCCAGGCACCACTTCTCGTTCGCGGGCTACCGCGATCCCCTGCGCATGAGCTGGGGATCGCTGCGCGTCTGGAACGACGACGAGATCGCCCCCAACTCCGGCTTCCCGCCGCATCCCCACGCCGACATGGAGATCATCACCTACGTCCGCGAGGGCGCCATTACCCACAAGGACAGCCTCGGCAACGAAGGCCGCACCGGGGCTGGCGACGTCCAGGTGATGAGCGCCGGCACGGGCATCCGCCACGCCGAATACAATCTGGAGCCCGAGACCACCCGGCTCTTCCAGATCTGGATCGAGCCCGACCATCCCGGCGGCGCGCCCGCCTGGGGCGCTAGGCCCTTCCCCAAGGCCGACCGGGCGGGCCGGTTCGTGACGCTCGCCTTCGGCCTGCCGGAAGACGGCGACGCCCTGCCGATCCGCACCCAGGCCCGGGTCGCCGGCGCCACCATCAAGGCCGGCGAGACCGCCGCCTACGACCTGGCCCCCGGCCGCCACGCCTATCTGGTGGCCGCCGCCGGCTCCGTGGAGGTCAACGGGGTGCGCCTCGACACCCGCGACGGCGCCGCCATCACCGGCGAGACCGGCCTGCGCGTCACCGCCCTGGAGGACGCCGAGGTCGTCCTGGTCGACGCGGCCTGACACAATGGGACCTTCTCCCCTTGTGGGAGAAGGTGTCAGCGAAGCTGACGGATGAGGGGTCGCGCTCCGTCATCCTCGGGATGAGGCCCGCGAACGCGAGGTCAATTCAACCACGGAAGACACGGAAGGACATGGAAACGCCGACGCCTTCTGTGAATTCCGTGGTTCATCTTCAAGGCGGCTCATAGCCGCCGGATGGCGGAGCGAGACCCCTCATCCGAGCCACTTCGCGGCCCACCTTCTCCCACAAGGGGAGAAGGAGACATCGGAGCCCCTACCGCGGCCGGATCGGCGTCACCCGCCAGTAGCGGCGCATCAGCAGGAAGGTGAGCGAGGTCGACCAGCCGATCAGGATCAGCCCCACCAGCGGCTCCAGGCTGGCCATCACCCGCAGGCCGCCCACCGGATAGAGGTCGCCGACGCTCTGGGTCGTGTAGGTTTCGAGCGCGAAGTAATAGTACTGGAAGACCGTCTGCGGCGCGTCGCCGACGAAATGGCCGAAGTCCAGCACCTCGGCCCCCAGCCAGTAGCCGATGGCGAACACCCCCGCCTCGATCATGTGGGCCGCCACCACGCCCACGATCACCGACAGCATCTTCAGCCGCGGCGTCAGCGGCGCGCGCTCGGCGATCTCCGAGATCAGCCGCAGCCCCTCGTAGTGGATCAGCACCACCACGAAGCTGATGGCCACGGCGAAGATCAGGCCCTCGAGACCGTACATCTCAAACAAGCGGGTCTGCTCCTAGGCCTTGTGGATCGGATCCACCCAGGCGACGCCCTCGGGCCGCTCGGCCGGCGCGATGTCCAGGTTCACCACCACCGCGTCGCTGTCGCTCCTGACCAGCACACAGGACAGGGTCTCGTCGCTCGAGGCGTTGATCTCCTGGTGCGGCACGAACGGCGGCACATAGATGAAATCGCCCGGCCCAGCCTCGGCGGTGAACTCCAGGCTCTCGCCCCAGCGCATCCTGGCCCGGCCCGAGACCACATAGATCACGCTCTCCAGCGGCCCGTGGTGGTGGGCGCCGGTCTTGGCGTTGGCGTGGATATGCACGGTGCCGGCCCACAGCTTCTGCGCGCCCATGCGGGCCCGGTCGATGGCCACGGCGCGGTCCATGCCGGGCGTCGTCGCACTCACCTCGCCAAGCTGGTCGCCGGGCACCACGCGCACGCCGGTATGCTTCCACCCGTCAGGCGGAACCTCAGGTTCGTCGGTCATGGGCGGGAAGAAACGCGGACCCGCGCGCCTTGGCAACATCAAAGCCGCGGTTTCCGGCGACCGGCGCCGCGCCAGTCGGTTCAGTGCACGGACGGCGGCGCGACGACGGTCTCTTCCCAGTCGCCGACGTCGTCCTGGATCAGCACGTGGCGCGGCTCCTGATCGGCGATGCCGAAGTCGCCGGCCGCCTTCAACGCGGCGGCCTTGGAGTCATAGGCCCCGAGTTCGCCCTCGGTCTCGTCGACCAGCACCCAGATGCCGTCGATGGCCACCACGCTGAGATCAAACATTCCGATCCTGCCTTGCCCGCGCTGGCCTTATTTCATCGAACGCGGTTCCCGCCACGGCGCCCTCGTGTCGCAGGCGCCGCGGCCGAACCACGCTGAAGGTACGGCCGTCTCCGCTTAAGGGACGCCCGTCCGGTTAATATTTGGCGTTTGAGCTTAGCCTTCGTCGCGCCAGTAGGGCGCGACGGGACCCGAGAGCTTGATGGTCAGCGGGTTGCCCTTGCGGTCCATGGCCTTGCCCGCCGTGACCCGGATCCAGCCTTCGGAGACGCAGTATTCGTCGACGTTGGTCTTCTCCTCGCCCTTGAACTTGATGCCCACGCCGCGCGCCAGCGCGTCGGCGTCATGGAAGGGGCTGTCGGGGTTGGTCGACAGGCGGTCTGGCAGGGGTTCGCTCATGGCCCGCCCCGTCGCACAGGCCGCCCGAAGGTTCAAGCGCCGCGCGCGCCGGAAGCGGGATTCCCCGCCTACCGGCAGGCGTCCACGGCCCGCTCCAGATCGGCCAGGCGCCGCGCGCGCAGGATGCGGCCGGCGGCCATCAGCTGGTAGCGGTCGGCCGCCCCGCCCGCGTCGCGCAGGGCCGCGTCGGTGTCGGGATACTTGGGCGCGCGCGGAAACGCCTTCGGCACGCAGCTCGCCTTGGCCGGCGGCGGCGTCCGCACGAAGACCGTCCGAGGCGGGCTGGGCGCCGCGGCGGCCGGCGCGGGCCCGGCGGGCGGCGGCGGCGCGGGGCGCGGGGCCATCGTCGCGCAGGCGGCCAGCAACAGGCCGCAACCGGCGGCGGCCAGGATCGTGCGTCGGCTCATCGCAGGGTCTCGACCACCGCGCGGTCGGCGCTTTCCATGCGCGCGCAGGCGTCGAACCCCGCCGGGGCGGTCTGCGCCAGCCGCTGGGCGCGAGCCTCCACGCTGAGGTCGGCCGGCGTCAGCTTGCCGCCCGCCAGCGCCCCGGTCTCGCAGGCCGTCAGCCGGGCCCGCCAGGCCGTCGCCGCCTGCCGGTTGTCGTGGCTGAGCTGGGCGATCTGGGCGCGCAGCTGGGTCTCGGTCCGCGACGCGGTCACGACGGTCGCCATCAGGGCCACGCCCAGCACGACGATCGTCCCGACCGCCAGCAGGCCGGCCAGGCGGCTGTTCAGGAACTGGATCACGGATGCAAGCATGTCCGACATCTCTACGCGAAGCTTGGCCTTAGGGCGTTAACGCCCGAGGCCCTAACAGGCTCCGCCACAAGAAAGGCGCCAGCATGGCCGCGCTGTCGTACGGCCGACATACGCCTGTCGTGTTCGACCTCTATGTCCCCGATCCAGGCGTCGAGGAGGCATACCATGGCCGTCTACCGCATCTACCTCGTCCATGACGACGGGCGTCTCGAACCCTCCGACAGCTACTACTGCAAGACCGACGAGGAGGCGGTCGGGCGGCTGAAACCGCCCCGCCGCGCGGACATCCGCGCCGAGCTCTGGCAAGGCGGCCGCTTCATCGCGCTGGCCTTCCAGCGCGGCCATTCGCCGGCGCCCAGCCACGGCGCCGGGCAGGGCCGCTAAGGCGCCACGGCCACGGCGGCCTCGGCCGCCTGGAAGCCGATCTTCGAATGCTGGCCGTCGCAGAACGGCTTGTTCACCGAGCCCCCGCAGCGGCACAGGAAGATCCGCTTCTTGCCGGCGAGGTCGATGGGCTTGCCGGTCGGATCGACCAGTTCCAGCTCGGTCAGGTCGCCGGCGACCGCGATCGGGCCGTTGGGCGAGAAGGTCATCTTGATCGGCATCTGGGCCTCCCGTTGCGCGCGGGGCCCATCAAGGCACGGTCCGCGCCCGACCTCCAGCGCCATGCGCCTCAATAGGGCCGGTAGTAGCCCCGGTCGCGGTACCGGTAGGGCTGCGGCTCGGGCGGCAGGGCCGGCGGGTCGTCGTCGTACTGGGCCTGGTACTGGGCCTGGACGCGGCGCTGGTCGTCCTCGGCGTCCTGCTGGCGGCGCCGCAGTTCGGCCTGCGCCAGCGCCTGCTCGCGCTGGGCCCGCAGGGTCTCGGCCTGGGCGGCGGCCTGCTGGCGGTCGCGTTCGGCCTCCGCCGCCGCGCGCTGCGCCGCGACCAGCGCCAGCTGCTCGTCGGCCACCGCCTTGGCCCGCTGGTCCGCCTCGGCGGCGGCCTGCGCCTGGGCGCGGGCGGAGAGCAGGGCGCGGTGCTCGGCGGCCACCTGCGCCCCGCAGGTCTTCAGGTTGGCGAGGCCCTCACCGGATCCGGCCAGCGGCGCCCCCACCGGCTCGTCGGCCAGCCAGCCGATCTGCAGGGTCCCGCCCTTGCGGATCGCCGCCAACGTCTCGTCGCTGAGGATCATCTCGGCCGATTTGCCGCCGCCCGTGCGCAGCACCAGGTTGGCGTAGGGCTTCAGGTTGACTCTCAGCGGCAGGAACGCCCGCTCGGGCGCGCTGTCCTTGGTGAACACCAGCCCCACATGCTGCCCGTCGGAGACCAGCGAGACCCGCGCCATGGCGCCCGAGCGGCCCAGCAGGTCGATCTCGGTGTGGCAGGCGTCCGCCGTGGGCGTGATGATCCAGGACGGGGCGTCGCCCAGCACGGGGGCGGGCGCGGCCATGGCGCCCGACGCCAGCGCGGCGGACGCCAGCAAGGCGGGGGCCAAGCCGGATACAAGAAACTTGATCACGACAAATCCTCAAGCACGCCCTCGGCCCGCAAATTACGCCGTTCCCACCCCGCCGTCGAGCGCCACGGCGCCGCGGCGCGGGGTTGGCGGACTCGATCACCCGCTTCTCGATCGTCATGGCCGGGCTTGTCCCGGCCACCCAGAAACGCGGGCGATCCAGAGTTCTCGATGGGTGCGCCGCATCTCGTCCTGCGGCCTCGGCGCCTCTGGATGGCCGGGACAAGCCCGGCCAAGATGTTTCTTGAATAAATTCAAATCCTGACTTGGTTCTTCGTCTGACGCTTCAGGTCACCGCTTCCGCCGGCGCCGCCACCGGCGCGGGCGGCTGCGGGCCGGGCGGGATGGCCATCACCGGCGTGCGCTTCAGGGCCTGGACCATGAACCCGCGCCACAGCTCGGCTGGGGCCATGCCGCCGGTGATCCGCCGCATCGGCGCCCCGTCGTCGCGGCCCATCCAGGCGCAGGACGCGAACCCGCCGGTGAAGCCGCAGAACCAGGCGTCCTTGTAGTCGGACGTGGTGCCGGTCTTGCCGGCCAGGTCGTAGCCGGGGATCGCCGCCTTCGTCCCCGTGCCGGACGCGATCACCGTGCGCAGCATGCGGTTCAGCTCGCCCAGCGCCGGGTTGCCCACCGCCGGGGCGGGCTGGACCAGCCGGTGCTGGTAGAGCACCTGGCCGCCGCTCGTCCGGATCCGCTCCACCCCATAGGCCTGGGCGCGGTAGCCGCCGTTGGCGAAGGTCGCGTAGGCCGAGGTCATCTCCAGCGGGGTGACCTGGGTGGTGCCCAGCGCCATGGCCGGGTCGGTGTTCACTGCCGAGACGATCCCCGCCCGGTGCGCGGCGCCGGCCACCGTCGGGCGGCCCACCTCGTCGGCCAGCCTCGCCGCCACGGTGTTGATCGAATGCGCCAGCGCCTGCTCCAGGGTGATGGCGCCCGCGAACCCCTGCTCGTAGTTGCGCGGCGACCAGCCGGCGATGGTCACCGGCTCATCGACGGCCAGGGTGTCCGGCGTGCGCCCCGCCTCCATGGCGGCCAGGTAGACGAACGGCTTCCAGGCCGAGCCCGCCTGCCGGTGGGCGTCCGCGGCGCGGTTGTAGGGGCCGGACGCATAGTCCACCCCGCCCACCATCACGCGCACTCGCCCGAACCCGTCCACCGCCACCACGGCGGCCTGGCTCGCGCCCTGCTTGGAATACCGCGAGACCGTGGCCCGCGCCGACTCCGCCGCCGCCGTCTCCATCCGCAGGTCCAGTGTCGTGTCGACGATCAGGTCCTGCCTGGGCGTCCCCGCCAGCCGCCGGGCCTGGGCGTCCAGCCAGTCGACGAAATATTCCGCCGGCGCGTTGGGCGCGGTCTTCCAGACGCGCGGATGGGCGGCCAGCGCCTTGGCCCGCTGGGCGGGGGTGATGGCCCCGGTCTCGACCATCGCGTCCAGGACCAGCCGGGTGCGCGCCTGCGAGGCCTCCGGCTGCTCCACCGGATTGTAGTTGGTCGGCGACTTCAGCAGGCCCGCGAGCTGGGCCGCCTCGCCCACGCTCAGCTTCGCCGCCGGCTTGTTGAAGAACCGCTGCGAGGCCGCCTCCAGCCCATAGGCGCCGGACCCGAAATAGACCCGGCTGAGATAGAGCCCGAGGATCTGCTTCTTGGAATAGGTCCGCTCCAGCTGCACCGCATAGAGCAGCTCGCGCGCCTTGCGCTCCATCGTCCGGTCGGCGTTGAGATAGAGGTTCCGCGCCAGCTGCTGGGTGATGGTCGAGGCGCCCTGCGTCGGCCGCCCGGCCTCGATCCCCGCCACCAGGGCCCGCGCCATCCCCATGGGATCGAACCCGGTGTGCTCCCAGAACCGCCGGTCCTCGATCGACGTGAACGCCGCGGGCACATAAGCCGGCAGCCGGGCCAGGTCCACCGGCGGCCCATAGCGCCCGCCCCGCACCCCCAGCACCGCGCCCGCGCGGTCCACATAGGTCACCTGCGGCTCGCGCTTGATCGGCGGCAGGTCGGGAAGCTCGAACCCGCCCTGGGCCAGGACGGCGGCGGCGGCCAGCGCTGCGATCACTTAAGGGAGTCTCCACCGGCTCGCCCCCCGGCGCGCCCCGCTCCGCCTTCTCTCGCCGAACCCGCGCGGCTGGCCAAGATAATTCGCGGTAATGCGCGGTATGATGGCGCAAACGCCACAAGCCCAAGACGAGGGTCGGGACCACTTATGAGAGGGGTCGGTCCTTAGGAGAAACGCGGCTCTAGCCGCAGCGGTGTTGGCCGCTTCACTTGCTGTAGTTTCCTTGAAAGTCGTCCCGCTGAGCGAAGAGCTGTTCGGAGGTCAGGTTCCCCTCGTCCAAATATATCATGTAGGGAATGTGGGAAGGCGGGCGCTTCCGGCTCACAATGTAGCGAAAGTACGTCTGACCGTGTGGAACACGGGAATCGATGATGTAATCGGCGCATCCATAGACCGCAAAAGCTCCTCCCGGCCTTGTTACTCCCAGTTCAGGGGCGGCGGATTTTACGCCAGAAACCAGCATTGTAGGCTCAAAACCAATGGTCCTTACCTCGCCAGGGGCAAGGCTCATACCAATATTCCGTCCCCTGTAGTTTGTAGCCTTTGCACAAACACTGGCTTGATCTCGCTCGATGCTACCCATGGTCTCGCCACTGACGACATTCAGGGCACCTTCGATGTCGATCCCTGTCGCAGGCGTTGCGCCAAGGTTTTTCAAGGTGACGGAGATGGCTACATTGAGCGTGCCGTCGTTGTTCACGACCTGCACAGGTTGCGCGTCAGTGATCTCGACCCAAGGCCGTTGCTGAGCCCGCATTACATCGAGCTGGCCTCGCATTTCGCTCCATTGAAGCAGCGACGTGAAAACGAGAGCCACTGTCAGCAGAATCATCCAGCGGTCGCTCTTCTTGATCCTATCTACGAACGCCTGTTCGGATATGGAGGCCTGCTTTTGGGCTGGTTTGCTCTGATCGCCGCCATTACCTGCTGGTTCGTCGCCGACTTTCCGCGCGGCATCATCACTGGGGTGGCGTGGTTTGACGGGCTCGGATTCCATCGAATTGGATTGAGCGGGCGGCTTCTGATTGGGGGCGCTTTCGCGGCCATCGCCATCATTTTGATCGGACAAGGTTACCCCCTGATCCGATAGCTACTCCAACCGTAGCGATGTAGCGCCAAGCGCCTTTAGCGCGGCCAGTAGAAACCATGCTGGAAACGCCCCTCGATTGATCTTCACCTGAACACCGGCGTCGGTCTCAGGCAATCCTATCTCCGTCAGACGCTTCGCCAACTCAGCGTTCTTGACGCCGGCGCGGGCCATCTCCTACCTCGGCTTCCTGAACTTCAGCACGAACTGGTCGGTCCTGCCCCTGATTGAGGGGTCGAAGACCATCTTGTCGCGCGGGTCGGCGGGGTTGGCGAGGAGACCGCTTTCGCCCTCCAGCCTGAAGCCCGCCGCCTCGACCTCGGCCTTCACCGTGGCCTCGTCGATCCGGTGCTGAGTGTCGGCCACGGTCAGCGGCGCGCCCGCCTGCGCCGAATGGTCGACGACCAGATAGACCCCGCCCGGCTTCAGCGCCTTGAACACCTGGGCGTTGACGCGGGCGGCGCTGTCGGCCGGGAAGGCCTTCAGGTGCAGGTCGTGATAGTTCTGCACGGTCATCACCAGGTCGAGCCCGTCCGGCAGGCCGATCGCGGCGACCGGCCCGGTCAGCGGGGTGACGTTGGCGTAGCCCGCCACGGCGGCCTTCTGCTCGTCCCCATAGGCCTTGCGCATGCCGATGAACTCGGCGGACTGGAAGGCCCAGACGTGGCCCTTCGGCCCCACGGCCGCGGACAGGATGCGGGTGAAATAGCCCTTGCCCATCATGAAGTCGGCGACCTTCCAGCCGGGCTTCACCCCGGCGAAGGTCAGGAGCTCGGCGGGCTTGCGCGCCGCGTCGCGGGCCACGTCGGCCTCGGGCCTGGCCTTGTCGGCGAGCGCCTGGGTCAGGTTCGCCGGCGGCGGGGCGGCGTGCGCCGGGCACGCGAGGCCTACGGCCAGGGCGATGATGATGGGTGCGAAACGGTTGCGGGCCATGGGCGCCTCCCTGCGCCGGCAGCCTAGCGCCCGCGCGGCGCCCTGGGAACCTCGCCCGCCCAGCCGGGTTGTTGCAGCGCCTTCGGGGGAAACCAGAAGGAGTTGAAGACCATGCGCCACCTTACCCCTCGCCGGCTCTGCGCCGGCCTCGTGGTCGCCGCCCTCGCCGGCGCCGCCGTCCCCGCCTTCGCCCAGACCGTGGGCGAGCTCACCGTCATCGGCCACTACCGCGACCGCGCCGACATCTCCCAGGCGGTCAGCTACGCCGACCTCGACCTGACCCGCAAAGCCGACGTCATGGAGTTGCGCCACCGCGTCGCCTTCACGGCCCGCGACCTCTGCCGCCAGCTGGGCGAGAGCGACGTCGGAGACTCCATCGCCCCGTCCTGCCAGACCGCCGCCGTCCGCGACGCGATGAAACAGGTCCGCTCCGCCGTGGCCCTGGCCGGGACCGGACCGGCCTACGCCTATCTCGACGAGCCGTATGTCCTCGGCGGCCATGACATGACCATCGACACCGCCCAGGCCGCGCCGGCCTATTCCGGCGACGCCGCCGCCACGGCGCCCGACGTCACCGTGACCACCACCACGGTCACCAACGGCCCGGTCGCCGACACGCCGGAGAACCGCGCCCGGTTAGGCGGCCCGATGTCCAACGCCGGCCGCCACACCAGCGCCGCCGGCAACTAAAGGCCCGGCCGCGCACGCCGGTTCATCGGCCAGTCATCGGGGCCGGCCTACAAGTGGGTCAGGACGGGTCGCTCGCCTGCGTGCCTTGGCGAAACCAGCCCGAGCCTCCGGCCGCGTCTGCTGGCGCGGTCGGCGAAGCCCCCGGCCGCCCAGTTGGCGCGCCGGGGCTTCTTCCATGTACGCTGTATCGCCTGTGAGGCGAGCGCGCTTGCACCATACCGATGTTCGGATAACGTGGACCTTGAGAACACCGGGGGGCTCGTCCCAGGATCTCGAAATCAGTGTGTCCCTGGGGGGTCTGGGTTATGTTTGTCCGCTTGCTTGTCGCCGCTTCGCTGGCCGCCGCCACCTTCTCCGCGCTTCCGGCCGCGGCCGAGACCATCGGCTCCAACGACGGCGGCAACTGCTACCCGTTCGCCTGCAACGACGGCGCCGCGGCCTTCGATTTCTACCAGATCTACGACGCCGGCGCCTTCAGCGGCCCGCTCAGCTTCGACACGATCACCTTCTTCGGGGCCGACGGCTACCCCGCGCCGGAGATCCTCGCCGGGACCTATGACATCTCCTTCGGGACGACCACCGACCCGGTCGGCAGCGGCGTCCCGCTCAGCCTGGCGAACGTCGCCTTGTTCTACTCGGGCGCGCTGGGCGGCGCGAACCTGTCGATCGTCGGCGCCAGCTACAGCTACGCCCCCGGCGGCGGCAACCTGGTGATGCACATCCAGGTCAGCGACCAGGCCCCCACGACCAACGATCCCGACTTCATCAGCTACATGGCCGCGGACTACACCGGCTCCGAGGTGTCGCGCACCGGCCGGGCGATCTACGCCGACGACAGCCAGACCTTCGACGTGACCGGCGCGGGCGCCCTGGTGACCGATTTCTCGACCACCGGCGGGGCCGCCGTCCCGGAACCCGCGACCTGGGGCCTGATGCTGATCGGCTTCGGCGCGGCGGGCAGCCTGCTGCGCGCCAACCGCCGCCGCCTGGTCGTCACGGCCTGAACGCGGCGCGCGGGCGCGCGCAACATCAGGATAGATTCAATACAGAATAAGTAACTTCCGGGTTCAGGAAGTCTATGACTCTGCGAGGCGCAATATATGTCGAGTTTGTGACATATAGATAAAGTCTTGACGCCGCGCGTTAATCTTCTTTCATGGATATATTAAGTTGGCCGGAGCTCCGATTTCCTCGGATACTCCCGCCTGCCTGCGAAAATTTACGATCAGCCGGTTCGGGCCGGCCATTTGGGGGAAACCGCTATGACCGACTTCACGGGAACGACCGACAGCGACACGCTGGCCGGCGGGATCGGCGACGACAGCATCAGCGGCCTCGAGGGCAACGACAACCTGAACGGCAACGCCGGCAACGACACGATCGACGGCGGCGGCGGCAACGACTTCATCACGGGCGGGGCCGGCGACGACTTCCTCGACGGCGGCCAGGGTTTCGACCTGGCGGCCTATAACGTCGGCGCAACGGGCGGGATCGCCGTCAACCTGTCGGCGGCGGGGCCCCAGGCGGTCGGCGGGGGCATGGGCTCCGACACCCTGCAGAATATCGAGGGGCTCATCGGCTCCGGTTTCGCCGACACCCTCACCGGCGACGGCTCCGACAACACTTTCCTCGGCCTCGGCGGCAACGACGTCATCGACGGCGGCGGCGGCAACGACACCGTGGTCTACGCCTTCGCGGGCGGCGCCACGGTGAACCTGGGGATCGCGGGCCCGCAGAACACCTTCAGCGAGGGCGTCGACACCCTCATCAACATCGAGAACGTGACCGGTTCGGACTCCGGCTCCGACCGGATCACCGGCAACGGCGGCGACAACATCCTGTCCGGCCGCGGCGGGAACGACACCCTCGATGGCGGCGGCGGCAACGACGTGCTGGACGGCGGGGCAGGTGGCTTCGATTCCGCCAGCTACGCCAACGCGGGCTCCGGCGTCACCGTCGACCTGGGAATCCACGTCGGCCAAGCGGTCGGCGCCGGCCAGGGCGTCGACACCCTGATCAACATCGAGTCCGTCATCGGCTCGGCCTTCGCCGACACGCTGAGCGCCGACACCCAGGCCACCGACACGACCTTCCTCCAGGGCGGCGCGGGCAACGACGTGCTGAACGGCGGCCCCGACCCCTACAACGAAGGCAACGACGACGATCAGTTCGTGGTGGCGAGCTATGGGGCGGCGAGCGGCGCCGTCACCGTCGACCTGAACATCACCGGGCCCAGGCGGTCGGCGGCGGCCAGGGGACCGACACCCTCATCAACATCTCCGGCGTCGAGGGCTCCAACGGCTTCAGCGACCTGATCACCGGCGACAGCAATACCAACACGCTGCGGGGCCTCGGCGGGAACGACACCCTGGTGGGCAACGGCGGCGACGACGAGTTGGTCGGCGGGGCGGGCGACGACCGGCTCGACGGCGGCGCGGGTATCGATCAGGCGCGCTATTTCGACGCCGGCGGCGCGGTCAACGTAAGCCTCGCGATCGCGGGCCCGCAGGCGGTCGGCAGCGGGATGGGCTCCGACACCCTGATCAGCATCGAGCAGCTCGACGGCTCGAACTTCAACGACACCCTGACCGGCGACAGCAACTCGAACTACCTGTTCGGCGAGAACGGCGACGACTCCCTCTCCGGCGGGGACGGGAACGACAGCCTCAACGGCGGGCCCGGCAACGACGTCATCGACGGCGGAAACGGCCTCGACGTAGTCTCCTACGAGTTCGGCGCGACCTCCGGCGTCACGGTCAACCTCAACGACCCGAACCCGCACGACGTCGGCGGCGGCATGGGCGTCGACACCTTCGTCAGCATCGAAGGGGTCATTGGCAGCAACTTCGGCGACACCCTGATCGGCGACGGGAACAACAACGTCCTGGATGGCAATGAGGGCGACGACACGCTGACCGGCGGCGCCGGGTCCGACACCTTCCAGCTCTCCGCCGGCCACGACATCATCACCGACTTCGTGCACGGGACGGACAAGTTCGACCTGTCCTTCTACGGCTTCGACAGTTTCAACAGCCTGCTGCCCTACCTGTCCCAGGTGGGCGCCGACACGGTGCTCAGCATCACCTACGACGGCGTGGTCAACACCCAGACCTTCGTGGGCGTGACGCTCTCCACCCTGACGGCCGCCGACTTCATCCTCGCCGGCGCCACCCCGCTGAACAACTCCGGCACCAACAACGCCGACTTCCTGCCGGGCGGCTCGGGCGCCGACACCCTGAGCGGCCTTGGCGGGGCGGACACCCTCAACGGCTTCGGCGGAAACGACCTGCTGAGCGGCAACGACGGCAACGACAGCCTGAACGGCGGGGGCGGCAACAACACCCTCAGCGGCGGCGCCGGCAACGACAACCTCAACGCCAGCGGCGGCAACGACGCCCTCGATGGCGGCGTGGGCGACGACACCCTGAACGCGACGGGCGGCGCCGACACCCTCAGCGGTGGCGCGGGGAACGATTCGTTCGACGCGTTCGCCCTAGCCGTGTTCCCGACCGGTCAGACGCCACCGCCGGTTCCGGTCGCGACCTTCGCCGGCACAACCATCGACGGCGGGGCCGACTTCGACCTCCTCATCATCGCCAGCCATGTGAACTTCCAGGGCACGCTCAGCGGGATCGAGGGGGTTGCCTTCGTCGCGGCCCAGAACGTCGACCTGCACAACGGCTTCAGCGTCCGCTTCGACCCGGCGATCTTCGAGATCGGCTCGGCAGTCGTCGCGGCCCTGCCCAACAACACCAGCTTCTTTGGGCCTGGCCAGGTCATCGTCAACCTGGACACCGGCCACCTGTTCGACGGCTCGGCCTATGTGATCGACCCCGCAGCCACCGTCGCCTTCACCCTGAACGGCACGGTGGGCGCCGACACCATCACCGGCACCGTCAACGGCGACCTGATCCACGCCTGGGACGGCGACGGACCCGGCACGGGCGGCGACAGCCTGAGCGGCGGCGGCGGCAATGACACGATCGAAGGCTCGGACAGCAATGACACCCTGAGCGGCGGAGCCGGGGCCGACGTGTTCCGGATCAGCCTGGGCCAGAACGTCATCACCGACTTCGTCCACGGCCAGGACCAGCTCGACCTGTCGTTCTACGGCTTCGACAGCTTCGCCAGCCTGCAGCCCTACCTCTCCGACGTGGCCGGCAGCGCCGTCCTGACCTTCACCTACAATGGCGCGACCTTCACCCACACCTTCCAGGGCGTCCCGAAGGCCAACCTGACCGCCGCCGACTTCATCGTCGCCGGCGCCGTCTCGCCCACCGACGTCCCCCCCACCGACAACGCCGACCTTCTGCCCGGCAGCTCCAGCGCCGACACCATCAGCGGCGCCGGCGGCAATGACACCCTTCAGGGCTTCGGCGGCGACGACAGCCTGAGTGGCGGCGAGGGTAACGACGTGATCGCCGGCGGGCCCGGTAACAACACCCTCAGTGGCGGCGGCGGCGACGACACCATCTCCCACGGGAACGGCAACGACCTGATCGACGGCGGCGACGGCAACGACGTCCTCAACGACTCCCCCAACGCCGGGAACGACACCTTCAATGGCGGCGCGGGCGACGACTTCTTCCTGGTCCGCAACTTCAACAACCAGCCGGAAGGCACGTTCGCCGGGTCTCAGTTCAACGGCGGCTCCGGCACGGACTACCTGGCGATCGGCAGCCATGTGAACTTCCAGGGGACGATCAGCTCGATCGAGGGGATCTCGTTCCTGGCCCCCGGCGGCACACTCAATCCCGGGGTTCTGGAGATCGGCTCGGCGATCGCAAACGCCCTGCCCGCCAACACCAGCTTTAGGGGGACGGGTCAGGTTGTCGTCACTCTGGACACGGGCCATGTGTTCGACGGCTCGGCCTATGTCATGGAGGCCGGCTCCAGCATCGCCTTCCAACTGAATGGCGCGATCGGCTCCGACACCATCACCGGCACGGTCAATGGCGACCTCATCCACGCCTGGGACGGCGATAGCGCCGGCACGGGCGGCGACAGCCTGAGTGGCGCAGGCGGCAATGACACCCTCGAAGGCTCCGACAGCAATGACACCCTGAGCGGCGGCGCCGGGGCTGACGTGTTCCAGCTTTCCGCCGGCCAGGATCGCATCGTCGACTTCATCCACGGCCAGGACAAGTTCGACCTTTCCTTCTATGGCTTCGACAGCTTCAACAGCCTGCTGCCCTACCTGTCCCAGGTGGGCGCCGACACCGTGCTCAGCATCACCTACAACGGCGTGGTCAACACCACGACCTTCGTAGGCGTGCCCCTGGCCACCCTGACCGCCGCCGACTTCATCGTCGCCGGCGCCACGCCACCCACCGAAGTCGGCCCCACCGACGACGCCGACCTGCTTCCCGGCAGCTCCAGCGCCGACACCCTCAGCGGGGCCGGCGGTAACGACACCCTGCAAGGCTTCGGGGGCAGCGACCTCCTCAACGGCGGCGACGGAAACGACAGCCTGAGCGGCGGCCAGGGCGCCAACACCCTCAATGGCGGTATCGGAAACGACACCATCTCCCAGGGCGGCGGCAACGACCTGATCGATGGCGGCGAAGGCGACGACCTGCTGAACAACGGTGTCGGCAGCGGCCAGGACACCATGAACGGCGGCGCCGGCAACGATACGCTGACCGCGCTGAACTTCCAGGTCTTCCCCACGGGCGGGCCCGTGCCCAACGTCGGCGTCGCCACCTTTGCGGGCGTGCAGTTCAACGGCGGCGATGGCGTCGATTACCTGAACGTCAGCAGCCATGTGATCTTCCAGGGGTCCATTTCCGGGATCGAAGGCGTCTCACTGTCGCCGGCCCAGACTGTCGATCTGTTCAATGGTTCCAGCGTGCGTTTCGACCCGACGGTGTTCGAGTTCGGCTCGGCGGTGGCGGCGATGTTGTCGCCGACCACCAGCTTCCGGGGGACCGGCGACCTATTCCTGCGGATGGACACCAGCCATGTGTTCGACGCCTCGGGCTATGTCTATGAGGCCGGCTCCAACATCCGCCTGGAGATCAACGGCACCAGCGGCGACGACACCATCACCGGCACCAGCTACGGCGACGACATCGAGGGCGGCGCCGGCGACATCGACCTGTCGCACGACGGAAACAACAGCCTGAACGGCGGCGGCGGGAACGACACGCTGGAAGGCGGCGACGGGAACGACACCCTGACCGGCGGGTCCGGGGCCGACCGCATCGTGATCAGCGCCGGCCAGGACATCATCACCGACTTCACGGTCGGCCAGGACAAGTTCGACCTTTCCGACTACGGATTCGACAGCTTCTCGAGCCTGCAGCCCTATCTGTCGCAGGTGGGCGGCTCCGCCGTCCTGACCTTCACCTACAACGGCGCGGTGGTGACCCACACCTTCCAGGGCGTCCCCCTGGCCTCCCTGACCGCGAACGAGTTCATCGTCGCCGGCGCCACGCCACCCGATGCAGACCCCACGGAAAACGCCGACCTGCTGCCGGGCAGCTCCAGCGCCGACACCCTGAGCGGGGCCGGCGGCAATGACACCCTGGTGGGCTTCGGCGGCGACGACAGCCTGACTGGCGGAGCCGGCAACGACTCGATCAGCGCCGGCCAGGGCGTCGACACCGTGGGCTTCAGCGGCCCGCGCGCCGACTACGACATCTCCGTCGCCGGCGACGGGACGGTCACGGTCGCCCACGTCCGTGGCGCGGCCACCGATGGCACGGACACGGTCACCGGCGCCGAGAATTTCAGGTTCTCCGACCAGACCGTCCCCGTGGCGAACCTGCAGGCCCTACTCGCCATCTCGCCAGCCTCCATCAGCCACGCGGAGGGCGCCAGCGGGTCCACGGCCTACGCCTACACGGTGACCCGGTCGGGCGATCCGACCGCCGCCGTCAGCGTCAACTACGCGGTCACCGGCAGCGGGGCCAACGCGGCGAACGCCGCTGACTTCACCGGCGGCGTCCTGCCCTCCGGCGTCGTCAACTTCGCCGCCGGCCAGGCCACCGCGACCATCACCGTCAACGTCGCCGGGGATCAGGCCGTCGAGAACGACGAAGGCTTCACCGTCACCCTCTCCGGCGCCACCGCCGGAGCCGCCATCACCACGGCCACGGCGGCCGGCGTCATCCAGAACGACGACACCGCCGCCAGCCTGGCGATCTCGCCGGCCTCCATCAGCCATGCGGAGGGCGCGAGCGGCTCCACCGCGTTCAGCTACACGGTGACCCGCACCGGCGATCCCACCACGGCCGTAAGCGTCAACTACGCCGTCGGCGGCAGCGGGGCCAACGCGGCCAACGCCACCGACTTCACCGGCGGCGTCCTGCCCTCCGGCGTCGTCAACTTCGCCGCCGGCGTGACCAGCCAGGTCATCACCGTCAACGTGGCCGGCGACCAGGCCTTCGAAAACGACGAAGGCTTCACCGTCACCCTGTCCGGGGCCACCGGCGGGGCCGGAATCACCACGGCCACGGCGGCCGGCGTCATCCAGAACGACGACACCGCCGCCAGCCTGGCCATCTCGCCCGCCTCGATCAGCCACGCGGAAGGAAACAGCGGCTCGACCGCCTACAGCTACACGGTCACCCGCTCGGGCGACCCGACAACCGCCGTCAGCGTCAACTACGCGGTCGGTGGAACGGGCGCGCACCCGGCCAACGCCGCCGACTTCGCGGGCGCCGTCCTGCCCTCCGGCGTCGTCAACTTCGCCGCCGGCGAGACCAGCCAGGTCATCACCGTCAACGTCGCCGGCGACCAGGCTTTCGAAAGCGACGAGGATTTCAGCGTCACCCTGTCCGGCGCCACCGGCGGGGCCGGCATCACCACGGCCACGGCGGCCGGCGTCATCCAGAACGACGACACCGCCGCCAGCCTGGCCATCTCGCCGGCCTCGATCAGCCACGCCGAGGGAAACAGCGGCTCGACCGCCTACAGCTACACGGTCACCCGAGCCGGCGACCCGACCACCGCTGTCAGCGTCAACTACGCGGTCACCGGCAGTGGCGCCAACGCGGCGAACGCCGCCGACTTCACCGGCGGCGCCCTGCCGACCGGCGTGGTCAACTTCGCCGCCGGCGAGACCAGCCAGACCATCACCGTCAATGTGGCGGGCGACACCGTCCTGGAGAACGACGAAGGCTTCACCGTCACCCTCTCGGGGGCCACGGGCGGGGCGGGCATCACCACGGCCACGGCCACGGGCGTCATCCAGAATGACGAAAGCGGCAGCATCGGGGACGCAGGGGCCAATACGCTGACCGGCGGCTCGGGCCCCGATTCGCTCTCCGGACTGGGCGGCGACGACAGCCTCAACGGCGGCGGCGGCGACGACACGCTCTCGGGCGGTCTCGGCAACGACATCATCGACGGTGGCCCGGGCGTGGACACCACCGACTACAGCGCCGCGACGGGCAATATGTACGTCAGCCTGCGGTTCTCGGCCCAGTTCAACACGCCTTACGACACCGGCGCCGAGGGGCTGGATATCTGGCGCAACGTCGAGAACGTGACAGGCAGCCACTTCAGCGACATCCTCGAGGGCGACGCCGGAGCCAACGTGCTCGACGGCGGCGACGGCAACGACATCCTGCATGGTGGCCTGGGTAACGACACCCTGGTCGGCGGGGCCGGCGTGGACGTGGCCGAATACCTCGGCTCGGAGGTCTCCACGGGGATCAACGGCAACCTGGTCACTGGGCTGGTGACGGGCGGCGCGGGCTCGGACGTCCTCTCCGGCATCGAAAGCATCTGGGCGACGGCCTACGCCGACACGCTCACCGGCGACGCGGGCGACAACCAGTTCAACGGCTATGGCGGCAACGACGTCATGGTCGGCGGGCTGGGCAATGACACCCTGAACGGCGGCGACGGCATCGACACCGCCGACTACTCAGGGGCGTCCGGCCCGATCTTCGCGCGGCTGTCCAGCATTGGCGGACAGGCGACCGGCGCGGCCGGCTCCGACGTGCTCACCGATATCGAGGTGCTCATCGGCACGGGCTACAACGACAGCCTGGGCGGCAGCGACGGCGGCGCCGACACGATCCAGGCGGGCGGCGGCGACGACTTCCTCATCTACAGCTTCGGCAACGACCTGCTGGATGGCGGAACGGGCATAGACACCGTCAGCTTCAACAGCGGCATCAATCCCGTGAGGCTGGACCTGTCGGTGACCGTCGCCCAGGCGACGGTCGGTTACGGAAGCCAGACCTTCCTCAACATCGAAAACGCCGTCGGGACGTCCGACAACGACACCATTTCCGGCAATGGCCAGGACAACTCCCTGGTCGGCGGCGCGGGTTCCGACGTGCTGTCCGGCGCGGGCGGGGCCGACACCCTCGCTGGCGGCCAGGGCGCCGACACGCTCACCGGCGGCGCGGGGGCGGACATGTTCGTGGTCTCGGCCGGCCCGGACACGATCTCGGACTTCCAGACCGGAGCCGGCGGCGACGCCCTGTCCTACTCGGCCTACCTGACCGCCAGCACCAACTGGACCAACGGCTCCAACCCGTTCACAGCCGGCTACCTGCGCCTGACCCAGGACGGGACCACGACGCATCTCGAGGTCGACGCCGACGGCGCCGCCGGCCCCGGCGGTTTCACGGTCCTGGCCAATCTCCTGAACACCAGCGCGATCGACATGACCGCGGCCAACCTCGGCGGCTTCGCGCCGGCGGTGGTGGCCGGCTCAGGCGCGGCCGATACGGCCACGTACACGCCGACGTCCTATACGGGGCCCAGCGGGACGCCGCCCACCTATGACGGCGGCGGCGGCGTGGACACGCTGTCGATCGTCATCCCCGCCGGCCAGGTGGGAACGGCCACCGTCACCCCGAGCGCCGACGGCAGCCAGCTGCTGTTCGACCTGAACGGGGATGGCATCATCGACCTGCGGGTCAGCGCCGTGGAAGACATCTTCATCAATTCCACGCGGGTCGTGATCAGCGGAGACCTCTCGGGCACGGGACTCGCGCCGAACACCATCCACTACGACGGGACCACGGGCGCCGACCTCTTCGACGCCGGCGGCCTGACCTCGCTGGAATCGATCCGGGCGTTCGGCCTGGCCGGCAATGACACCCTGGTCGGCGGCAACGACGACGACACGCTCGACGGCGGCGACGGCGATGACGTCCTGACCGGCCGCGGGGGTCCCGACAGCCTCAGCGGCGGGGCGGGCAGGGACGTCCTGCAGGGCGGCGACGGCGCCGACACCCTGAACGGCGGGGCGGCCAACGACACCCTGACCGGCGGGGCGGGCGCCGACCACTACATCGTCGACAAGACCGGCGGCATCGACCGGATCATGGACTTCCAGGCGGGCGACACCATCGAGTTCGTCGGCGGGCGCGGGAACCTGAGCTTCAGCGTCAAGGACATCGACCTCGACGGGTCGGCCGACGACCTGCAGGTCACCGTCGCCGGCGCCCAGGGCGCGGTGCTCTCGGTGCAGCTGCTGAACGTCACCAGCCTCAGCGCCAGCGACTGGATCTTCGTGTGATGCGACGGCCGCCGAAGGCCCCGGCCAAAAGCCGGGGCCGCTCGGCCGTCAGCCGCCCAGCATCCGCGCGCTGACGCCGATCGCCTGCTTGGGCTCGTGGTCCAGCGAGCCCTCGAAGGAGAGCTTGGCCACCGTCTCCATGCTCAGCGACTCCACCGGGATCGACTGGCTTTCGATGATCGCCACGCGACTGACCTTGCCGCCGCCCGCGTGGAAGATGGCGCCGGTGAGCTTGCAGGCCTCGCTGCACAGGAAGCCGACCACCGTGGCCACCTTCTCCGGCGGCAGGTTCATGGCGGAGGCCTCGGCGCCCCGATTGCGGTCCATCTGCGTGGACGACATCGGCGTATAGGCCAGCGGGTTGATGACGTTGACGCCGATGTCGCTGCCCTTGGGCGCCTCCAGGGCCAGTCCCCGGGCCAGGCCCACCATCGCCGAGCGCGTCGTGCCGTAGATCACCCCGCTCGGGTGGCCGTAGAGGCCGACGGCCGAGCCGCTGACCACGATGCGGCCATAGCCCGTGCCGAGCATGTGCTTCCAGGCCGCCTGCAGCGGATGGACCGCTCCCCAGATGTTCGTGTGGACGGTGCGCTCGAGTTCGTCGACGCCGATCTCCGCGAAGGGCCCCTCGGGCATGACCCCGGCGTTGCAGATCAGGATGTCCAGCCTGCCGAATTCGCGAAGGGCCGTCTGGATCATCTCCTGCGCCGAGGCCTGGTCGTCCACCGGACCCTCGTGGGCCACGGCCTTGCCGCCGGTCGCCGTGATCTCCTCGACCAGGGCGCGCGCGGTCGAGGCCACCCCCGGGTGGATCCGGTTGTTCACCACCACCGCGCAGCCCCGCTCGGCCAGCCAGCGGGCATAGGCCTTCCCCAGCCCCTTCCCCGCGCCGGTGACGATCGCCACCCTTCCCTTCACGGTTTCATCCGCCATCGCTGATCCTGTTCTTGCCTGTGAGTCTGCCCGGTAGGCCTCGGTCTTAGCCTGCCAACGCGGCCAGTTCACCCATGACCCGCGTCCGCAGGGCCGGGTCGCGCGTGGTCTCCAGCATCGAGCTCAGGCTCATCCGGGCGGCCGGTATGTCGCCGGCCCCGCGCTCCAGCCTGGCGCGCTCCCACCATCCGAAGCTGTAGCCCGGCGCCACCACGGTGATCCGCCGCAGCACCGTCAGCGCCCGGTCCGCCTCGCGCGCCAGCTCGGCCCGGGTCGCCTGGTTCATCATCAGCCGCACCAGCACCGCCCGGTTCGGCATGGGCGCCACATGTTCGCGGCCGACCGCGCCCTGATGGCCGAGCGCGGTCTGCACCAGGGCCCTGAGCTGCCAGGGCTGCAGCACCACCCCGCCGTTGAAGGGATCGATGACCAGCGGCTGGGTGTCGCCGATCCCCACCAGCACATGGCCCGGCACGTTCAGCGCGTGCGCGGTCCAGCCGACCCGGCGGGCCATGGCGACGTAGAGGATCGCCAGCGCGATCGGCAATCCGCGCCGCCGGTCGAGTACCCGGATCAGGTCGGCGTTGGCCGGATCGTCATAGGTCGTTCGGTCGCCCTCGAAGCCGAACTCGGTCGCCAGCACCTGGGCCAGGCGGGCCGCCTGCTCCGCCGAGGCCGTGGCCGTGGCCGCCTCGGCCCGCAGGCGCTCGGTGATCTGGTCGAGCAGGTCGAGGTAGCGGGCGAGATCGGCCTGGGCGTTATCCAGCGCCGCGATCTCCAGGGCCGCCTTGTCCAGTTCGATCTCGCCCTCGTCGACGAGGCCCAGATGCATGATGTCCTCGGCCATGACCCCGGCCTCCCTCGGCTTGGCCGCTCAGAGCGCCTGGTCGCGGGGCGAGCCCCCGGGGGTCCGCCCGGTGGGCCGCTCGTCGCGTTGCACGAACTCGACGAGGTAGCCGTCGGGATCCTGGATATAGGCCACCGTCGTGGGCCAGCGGTCGTACTTCACCGGCGGCGTCACCGACTTGTAGCCGGCCGCCATGGCCCTGTCGTAGAGACCCCGGCAGTCGTCGGTGTAGATGTAGAGCTTCCAGACCGCGTTACCCAGGTCGATCGGCCCCTTGATCGTCTTGTCGTGCGCCAGCTGGATCCACGCCCCGCGCTCGGGGTTCTCGATCATCGCCTCGGTGACGTCGTCGTTGATCGGCGTTCGGCTGGTGCATTCCAGGCCCAGCGTCTCGTAGAACTTGATCGTCGCGTCCAGGTCCGAGACGTGGATGCAGAATTGCCTCAGCCAGGCGGTCATGTGGCGTCTCTCCCAGCCTCATCGCTGGCGTGACTATGCGGACTGCCGCCCACCCTGAACAGGGGGTTCGGCGCCGGCGCCCGCCGCTCAGAAGTCCGCGACGAACAGGACGGTCGCCCGGCGAAGCTCATCGAGCTGGAAGGTGTTGGGGGCCAGCACCTTCCAGTCATGCGAATTGAGGACGTTGGTGACCAGCAGGCGCACGCTCACCGGCGTGTCGCCGAGCTGGAAATTGCGCCGTGCGCCCAGGTCGACGGTGGTCCGCGCCGGAACGAACAGTTGCCGCCCGCCCAGCGGGGCGTAGCCCGCCGTCGAGGCCGCACGCCGCGAGTCGTGCTGCACCGCCAGCGACACCTGCGCGCCGGCCAGCTGCCGGATGCGCAGGGTGGCGTCGAGCCGGGCGTGGATGGCGGGCGTGCCCACGGGCCTCGGTCCCACCAGGCCCGTGGCGCGGGCCGGGCCGGTCACTCTCGGGTCCATCACCACCGCCCCCACCAGGACGTGCAGGTCGCCGGTGACGTCCCCCGACGCCGAGACCTCGAACCCGCGATGGCGCAGGTTGGCGAGCTGGACGAAATTGCCCGCCCCGTCGAAGCTGAAATAGGGCTTGGTCAGCTGGAAGGCTGTCGCCACCACGCCGATCCGGCCCACCCGCCACTGCAGGCCGGCGTCGATCTGCCGGGTGCTCGAGGCGGGTAGCTGCTGGTTGCGGTTGGCGGCGTTCTCGGGCGCCACGCCGGTGTCCTCCAGGCCGCTCACATAGCCGGCGTACAGCGTGAGGCGCGGCGCCGGCCGCACCAGGAGGCTGGCGTTGTAGAGCCACGGATCGGCCGTGGTGCGGGTGCGGCCCAACGGCCCGTTCGCCTCGGCCACATAGTGGCTGCGGGTCACCCCAAGGTTTACCTGGGCGAGGTTGCGGAACGCGCCCTTGTAGCCCGCGGAGTAGGTCCGCTGGTCGAGCGAGCCCACGGTCAGGGCGCTGAAGGTGAAGGCGGGCTTCGGCTCAGGGTCCACATCGCCCAGCAGCACGTCGCCGAAGTTGAAGGTCTGGGTGCCGCCGCTTTCCACGTGCCGATGGCGGCTGCGCACGTCGGCGTGGACGGTCTGGACCAGGTCGCCCGTGGCGAAGCGGTAGGCGGCGAACAGGTTCCAGCTGTCGGCGTAGCTGTTCTGGTGCGGGTCGGCCAACAGGTAGTGCGTCGACAGGCCGGCCGCGTCGCGCTCGTAGAAGATCTCGGTGAAGTTGCGCTTGCGGTCGATGCGCGACCGCACGAAGCCGCCCCGCAGCAGCAGGCCGGGCGCGGGCTCGGCGTGGGCCACGACCCCTGAATTGTAGTTGCCTGTCCGGTTGCCGGCCCAGGTCTGGCCCAGATAATGCCGGTCCCTCGGCATCGGCGGCAGGAAGGGCCCCGTGGTGGTGATCAGCGGCCGGGTCTGGGCGTCGTGCGAGATCAGGCCCGAGACGAACGGCTTCATCTCCACCGTCCCGAACCGGATGCGCGGGATCACCGCGAACGGATAGTTCCGGACCTTGGAGTCGTCGGAATAGTGCGGCTTGCCGACCGCGAACCCGAAGGCCACGCCGAAATGGTCCCGCACGATGGGGATCTCGGCGTCCATGTTCATGTAGCCATAGCCGTACTGGCTGATGTTCAGCTCCGACGAGATGCGCCGCTCGTCGCCGGCGGTCCGCGCGCGGTAGGCCACGATGCCGCTGGGCGCCGGCGAGGGTTCGTTCGCGGCGGTCAGGCCCACGCGGATCGCGTAGGAGGCCCTCGCCCGCTGCGCCAGGGTCGCGAACTGGTCGAAATAGACGTCGTCGAGGCGGGCGTTGCCGGCCTTCTGCGGGTTGAAGCCGCGCACGTCGGTCTCGGAATAGATGCCGACCGTCTCGCCGCCCACGGCCGCGCCGAAGGCGTCGTCGGCCCCGGCCACCGCGCTGTCGGCCGCGTGCGCCCACGCCGCGCCCGGCGCCAGGACCGCGGCCACGGCCATGAGCCGCCCCGCCCGGCGCCGCAGACGCCCGCTGCCTTCCCCCCGCACTCGCCAGACCCCCATACGCACGACTGGTCCCCTCGCCGCGAACCGGGCGTCGGAGGGGGTTCACCTGACATAGTTCGACGAGCGGGGCTCATGCAATCGCAAGCTCGGCCTTTGCGCCGATCAGGTGCGCCGTGTTGTCGCGGACGTGCCTGGCTACGCTTGACGTTAACGCTTTCACCCTCAACTTGCGCCCCTGGACCGCGAACCGGGTCCGAGGTGGACCGCCATTTTCATGACGCAAGCGATCGGACGACGGCAATTCCTCCGCGCGGGCGGCCTCACGGCGCTGGGCGCGGTCGCCGCCCCCACGATGGCCTGGGCCGATCTCAGCCCCCTTCCGGGCGCCCCCGTCCGCCGCGCCACCCTGCACAACCTGCACACCGGCGAAGCCTTCAACGAGGTCTATTTCGAGCGCGGCCGCTACGTCCCCCAGGCGCTGGCCGAGGCCATGCGGGTGCTGCGCGACTGGCGCAACGGCGAAGAGCACGTCATGGACCCGCGCCTGTTCGACGCGCTCCACGCCATCAGCGCCCGGCTCGAGACCGACCGGCCCTTCCAGATCATCTCCGGCTACCGCTCGCCCCAGACCAACGCCATGCTGCACGCCCGCAGCCCGGGCGTCGCCTCCAACAGCCAGCACACCCTGGGCAAGGCCTCCGACGTCCGCATCGAGGGCGTCGACCTGCGCCAGCTGCACAAGGCCGCCCTGAACGTCGGCGCCGGCGGCGTCGGCCTCTACCCCGTCTCCGACTTCGTGCACGTGGACGTGGCCCGCGTCCGCCAGTGGACGGGCGTGTAGCGCCGGTATTCTTTCCGCTCTTCCCCGCGAAAGCGGGGACCAAGATTTTTTCAAATTTCCAATGACTTAGAACTTCCCCAACTAAGAGGGGCGCTAAAGACGCCTGGACGTCAGGGCGCCGGGCTCGCAGCCCCGCCGGGCGTCTCCGCATCCTCCCGCGTGGTCATACCAACCGCCGCCGCGTCGTCGGCGATCTGGGCGGCGTCGGCATCGGCAGGGGCGGCGGGCGGCGGCGCGGCCACCGGTGGCGCGACGGGCGCCGCCGCGACAACCGCCGGCTTCACAGGAGGAAGCGGGGCTTCGACCGGCGCGGCCTCGACCTTGGCGGGCTCCTCCTTGGCCTGGCGCGGACTGCAGCCCGCCAGCCCCGCGACCGCCAGCCCCGCCATCAACACCCGCCGGATCATCGCTAAGCTTCGCCTCCGCCCACCACGCCCATGCGCTTTAGCAGGGCGCGGTCCCAGTCATAGGGGTCGGAGCGGAAATTCATCTGGCCGTCGGCGCCGGCGAAGGCCGTCCAGTAGAGGATGTAGACCGGCACCGCGGCTGGCAGCCTGACGCGCAGCGTGTCGCCCTTGTCCACGGCCGCGGCGATCGCATCGGCGCTCCAGCGCGGGTCGGCCGCCAGCAGGGCCTGGGCCAGAGCCGCCGGCTTCTCCAGCCGCACGCACCCGTGGCTGGCCTGCCGGGCGAACCGGGCGAAGGTCGCCTTGGTCGGCGTGTCATGCAGGTAGACGCCGTAGGGGTTGTCGAAGTCGAACTTGTAGCGGCCGAGCGAACTCTTCTCCCCCGCCGCCTGCTGCAGCCGCCGGCTGCCGTCGTCGGAGGTGATCACCTTGAACCCCGACCGGGCGAGGTAGCCCGGATCCTTGCGGGCCTTGGGCCACAGCTCCTTCTCGGCGATCGAGCTCGGCACGTTCCACGGCGGGTTGATCACAATGCTGGTGATCGACGAGGCCAGCATCGGCGTCTCGTCGCCCGGCCGCCCGGCCACCGCCCGCATGGACAGCACCGGCCTGTCGTCCTGGAACAGGGTCACCACCGCCGCGCCCGAGTTCACCTGCACCCGGGTGGCCGGCATCTGCGCCGGCAGCCAGCGCCAGCGCTCCATGTTGGCGATGACCTGCAGGATCCGCTGGCTGACCGGCTGGTTGAGCGCCGCGAGCGTGCCCGCGTCCACCACCCCGTCCGGCTTCAGCCCGAACCGCCGCTGCGCGCGCATGACCGCCGCCTGCGTGGCCGCGTCGAAAGCCTCGCCGGCCCCGGGGCCCTGCTTGTCCTCGACCGCCAGCCGGGCCCGCAAGGCCGTGACCCTCGGCCCCTTCGCGCCCAGGGCGAGCGCCGGCCCCGCCGGGATCGCGGTCCAGCCGCCGGCCGCGTTGATCGCCCGATAGTCCGCCAACCCCCGGCGCAGCGCCCGATAGCCCGCGTAGGGCGGCGGCAGCTGCTCCAGCCAGGGCCCGAGCCGGTCGGTCGCCACCGCCGCGGCCAGGCCCAGCTGCGGATCGAAGGCCGCCGGGCGCAGGCCCCAGTCCTTCTGGAAATCGGCCGGCGCGAGGCGCCCCGCATGGACAGCTCTCGCATAGGCCACCAGCGCCGCGACCGGATCGCTCCCCGCCTTCTGGCGCGCCAGGCCCTCGGCCTCGGCATTGTCCAGCACCTTGGCGGCCAGGGCGGCCTGCTCGGGGCTGAGCGTGATCGGGGCCGGGGCCGCCGGGGCGGGCGCCGCCGGGACGGGCTGCTGCGCCACCCCGGCCTGAGACGCGCCCAGGGCGCAGGTCAGGACGGCGAGCCCAAGGGCGGCCGTGCGAAGGGTTTTGGTCGCGGGGGTCATGGTCACGCTACATCAACGCACGGGCCGCGCGTTCGTCGCCCAAGCTCTGCCATTTTGTGGGGGGATCTCATCGGAACAGCCGCATCGCCCTGCCCACCGCCCGGTCGCGCGCCCGCGCCAGCACCGCCGGGGCCTTGCCGTCGACGCCGTAGATCGGCGCCCAGCAGGTTTTCACGCCGCGCGCGAACTGCAGCGCCAGGCCCCGGGTCAGTTGCTTGCGCGCCGGGTCGCCGACGATCCAGCGGATGAACCAGCCCGGCGAGCCATGGGTCGTCACCACCGCGAACCGGCCAAGCCGCGTCAGGTGGTTGGTCTGGAACATCCCGTCCTCGAGCGTGAAGGCCGCGCCCGGCTGCCACACCCGGTCGAACCAGCCCTTCAGCAGGGCCGGCAAGCCGTACCACCAGGTCGGAAAGACCAGCACCAGACCCTCGGCCCAGGCCAGCGACGCCAGGTGCGGCGCGAGGTCGGCGGCGGGCCAGGCCTGGTCATGCCGGTGCGCCCGCCAGGCCCCGGCGTCCAGCACGGGATCGAACCCCTCCGCGTACAGATCGACGACCCGGACCGCATGGCCGGCCCCGCCCAGCGCCGCCTCGACCGCCGCCAGGATCGAGCCCTGGAAGCTGTCTCGCGTCGGGTGGCAGAAGAGGACCAGGACGTTCATCGCGCCGCCGCCCCGCCGGTTCCGTCAGGCGGGGACTTGCGCGCCGGCCAGGTAGTCCATCTTGCCCAGCGGCACGCCCTGCGCCCGCAGCAGCCCATAGGCGGTGACCACGTGGAACAGGAAGTTGGGCATCGAGAACTTGGTCAGGAAATCCAGGCCGGTGAAGGTCATGGTCCGGCCCGGCAGCGGCAGCTCGACCGTGCGCGTCTCGCCGCCGTCGACTTGCGCGCGCTGGATGGCGTCCACATAGGCGATGGTCGCCGCCACCCGCGCCTTGGCCTGGGCCCAGGTGGTCTCGGTGTCGGGCATCGACGGCGCGGTCCCCCCGGCCAGCTTGCCGGCCCCGCCCTTGGCCGCGTCGCTCAGCATCTGGATCTGCCGCATCAGCGGCGCCATGTCGGGCGCCAGCCGGGCTTCAAGATAGGTCGCCGGATCGACGCCGCTCGCCTTGGCGTGCGCCTCGGCCTTCTCCAGCATGGCCGCCACGTTGCGCAGCATGCCCGCATAGACCGGGATCGAGACGTCGAAGATGGACAGGGACATGAGGCGCGCTCCAGGCGGTGGGTCTAGGCCCGACACATAGGGCGCCCGTCCGGCGATTGCGACGCCGCTATGCCTCGAGCGCCTGGTAGACCAGGGTCCGCGTCAGCTCCTGCACATTGGGGATGTTCTGCAGGTCCGGCCGCTGGATCATGCCCACGAAGATCACCTCATGGGTGGGATCGACCCAGAACCAGGTCCCGTAGGCGCCGTCCCAGTGGTAGGTCCCCTTGCCCACCGTCCGGCCCGCCCGCTCCGGATCGTAGATGACGCTCACGTCATAGCCGAAGCCTATTCCCGGCCGGACCCGGAAGAAGGCGACCCCGAAGGCGTCGGGCGTCTTCACCGGATCGGTCATCCGCAGGCCGTTGGGCCGGGCGGGCGCATAGCCGTCGCTGGCCAGCAGCCCCTCGCCCAGGTGGTTGGCCGACATCAGCCGCACCGAGCTCGGCGCCAGAATCCGCGCGCCGTCCAGCATGCCGCCGTTGACCAGCATCTGGGCGAACCGCGCGTAGTCCGGCGCCGTCGAGACCAGGCCGCCGCCGCCGGACGGCAGGCTGGGCTCGGCGGTGATGTCGCCCGGCAGCGGCTGCGGGACCAGCTTGCCGCCCGCCGCGTCGCCCATGTAGGTCGTCGCCAGCCGCGGAAGCTTGGCTTCCGGCAGCGAAAACCCGCTGTCGGCCATGCCCAGGGGCGCGAAGATCCGCTCGCGGAAGAAGGCCGGCAGGGTCTGGCCGGACAGCTTCTCGACCAGGTAGCCCTGGATATCGACCGAGACGCTGTAGACCCAGCGCGAGCCCGGTTGATAGAGCAGCGGTATCTTCGCCAGCCGCTCGATGAATTCCCGCAGGTCCTTCGCCGCCGCCCGCCCCCCTGGCGCGGCGCGGAACAGGCCCGCCTCGTTGTAGGCCTTGTCCACGGGGTTGGTGGCGGGCGGGAACCCGTAGCTGAACCCCGCCGTGTGCGACATCAGCTCGCCCACGGTCGGCGGATGGCGCGGGCGCTCCAGGATCGGCCGGCCGGCCTCGTCGTCGCCTGACCAGACCTTCAGGTCCCGGAACTCGGGGATGTGCAGGTGCAGCGGGTCCTCCGGACGCCACTTGCCCTCCTCGTACAGGATCATCATCGCCACGCCGGTCACCGGCTTGGTCATCGAGGCGCACCGGAAGATCGTGTCCCGAGCCATCGGGACCCCGGTCTCCAGGTCCTGCTTGCCATGGGCCTTGTAGCTCACCACCTGGCCGCGCCGGGCCAGCAGGGTGACCATGCCGGCGAAAGCCCCGCCCTCCACCAGCCCCGTCATCGCCGCGTCCAGCCGCGCCAGGCGCTCGGCCGAGAACCCGGCGCTGGCCGGGGACTGTTCTTCCAGTACGAAACGCGCCGTCATGGTCCCTGTCGCCCTCCCCAGGCTTTGGGACCAGCCTCGGCCAACCCCGCCGAATGCGCAACGGCGATCGTGGGCCCGGACGGCCGCCCTCGTCTCAGGCGGTCTGCGCGGAACCGGCCAGGTACTGCTCGTCCGTCACCGCCTCCATCCACTCGACCGCCTTGCCGTCCAGCGACTCGGCGATGGCGATATGGCTCATCGCAGCGGTCGGCGTCGCCCCGTGCCAGTGCCGCCGCTGGCAGGGACACCAGATCACGTCGCCCGCCCGGATCTCGACCTTCGGATCGCCCTCGCACTGGGTCCAGCCGACCCCCGCCGTGACGATCAGCGTCTGCCCCAGCGGATGGCTGTGCCAGTGCGTCCGCGCCCCCGGCTCGAAGCTGACCAGCGCCCCGCCGGCCCGCCCCGGCGCCTCGGCCTGGAACGGACTGTCGACCCGCACCGCCCCCGTGAAGGTCTCCGCCGGCCCCTTGCGGGACGCCACCGTCCCATTGCGCTGGATCTTCATGGCGTGGGGTCTCCGTTGAGGCCGGCGGGCCTGGCCCGCATCGGCCGGGTGACAAAGGTCGGGAAAGCCAACAAGATGTACGTGAAGGCGTCCAGTCCACTCTAGCCCCGGATCGCCCGTGCCTCGCGTCGGCCTCCCGCTGGTCGTCCGCTGTCACCTCGCTGGACCGCTTGACGGTCAGCATCAGCCGCTGGTCCTCGTCGGCGTCCTCGCACCAAGCGCGAAAGATTCGAATCCCTGCCCTGACAGACCGGCGCTAGATGAACGGGAGTGCGTTCCCCACCTTGGAGGCGAGGTAGCGGTCGAAGGAAGCGGCCCCTTCGGTGAGTTCATCAGTGGTCATGATTTGATGGGGCGGCCAGTCCAACCAGACGCCACTGGACGGCCAAAGGGTTCGGGCGAAGACGGGGCTGAAGCCGGGCTGAACCGCCAGCGTGTACGAATGGAATATATGGAAAGCCGCGAAGCCGACGCCGAACGTCGCCGACACAGTGTTGCGCTGAATAGTACCGTCAGCGAGGAGTTCGTTGGGCTCCCCTTCCTCCCCAACCCAGACGGCGTGACTTGACAGGCCAGCGCACCATTTCCCGTGGCCGCGCGGAGATCCGCCGTCGTAGGCCATCGCGTACATAAACAGATTATTCGGAATCGCGCGGGTTTCCATGAAGGCGCGCCGCGTCGTTGCCGTGAAGCTTGGGTAAGCGGGTTTGCCGTACTCTGAGACGAAAAGCTTGAGCAGAACCCAGTGAAGAATGGTGAGTTGCTCGGACGGCGAGATGACGTGCGGCGTTCCGAACATGAGGCGTTTCAGAGGTGGCATCGCCGCTTTTTCGATGCCGCTCATCCAGCCGTTGTTGCATCTTCCGCAGACGGCGCGGACCTTCTTGTTGATCATGCTGCCATGCCGGTCCGCGAATGTCAGCGGGCGCGGATCGCCTACGGCGCGCCCATCGTCTACGGACGCTTCATGGATGGAATGGGGCGTGCGACTGAAGTAGCCCCGCATCCAGTCTGACCAAATGTGTTCAGAGGTGGGGCCTGGGCCACCGCAGAATATGCATTCAAACTTGCGGGGGGCTGGCTGATGGCCGCGACGCGACATAGTCTACCGCATGGCTAGTAGTAATGAGTTGAGCGACGAGGAAGCCGTCCGCCGCCGTGACGAAATGGTCAAGCGCATGCTCGCCGCCCCGTTGCAGCCTAGGGCTGCCTAAGTCGCCCAATAAGGCCAAGCGATAGGCGACATTGACCGACGGCAGGCCAGGGCCAACATTCGGGTTGGCCGGTCGATCCCGAGAGCGCGCGGGGTCAATCTGGGAAGCTCGGCTGCGAATGCTGCTTTCCGACCGGCTATCGACGTTAGCTTCCCAGCATTTCTAAGATGGTCGATACCCCGCGCCTTCTGAGTCACGAACAGCGTGACAAGCGCCGCCTACAGCTTCCGCACGAACTCCGCGCGCAGGACCAGGCCCTTGATCGCCTCGTGGCGGCAGTCGATCTCCTGGGCGTCGCCGGTCAGGCGGATGGACCGGATCACCGTCCCGCGCTTCAGGGTCTGGCCGGCGCCCTTGACCTTCAGGTCCTTCACCAGGGTGACGCTGTCGCCGTCCGCCAGGATGTTGCCGACGGCGTCGCGCACCTCGACGGACTCCGGCGACGCCTCGGGCGCGGCGGTCAGGTCGCCCGCGGCCACCCACTCGCCGGTCGCCTCGTCATAGACGAATTCGTCGGAACCTTGGTCCATGTCGTCCTCGCCGTGACCGCGCCCGAAGCCTTGAAGTCCGGCGGGCTTACAGGCCGCCTCGCCCGAAGGCCAGCCGATCAGTATCGGGCGCCGGCGACGCTGACAGCTCCGGTCTTCCGCGCTAGCCTCGCCCGGCGTGTGGTGTCTGAACCGTCGCCCCGGCGGCCCGCGACACCCGGCAAGGGAGGCTGGCATGACGGTATCGAGGACCCTGCTGGGCGGGCTCGCCGCGATTGCTGTCTGCGCGGCGGGCGCGGGCGCCCAGGCCGCGACGCCCCGCGACGTGGCCGACCTTGTCGGCGCGAGGGGCGGCTCCGGCGAGGGCCAGATGGCGGCCCGTGGCTATGATTTCCACCACACCGCCGAGGCTCCGAACGGGAAGTACGGCTACTGGTGGAACAGCGGGCGCCAGGACTGCGTCCGGATCCTGACCTCCGACGGCCGCTATGCCGAGATCCTGTCGGTGGCGCACGGCGATTGCGGGCAGAAGTCCGGAAAGAAGGACAATTCGGCCGCCATCGCCATCGGCGCGGCCGCCTTGATCGGCGCGGCCGCCCTGGCCGCCAAGTCGCGCGACGACCGCGATAGCCGCGACGACCGCTACGACGATCGCTACGACGGGCGCCGCGACGGCTGGGCCGGATACCGCGACATCGTGGGCCGCAGCAACGAGGCGGCCGACGGCATGCTGAACCGCCGGGGATATCGCTACGTGGGGAAGGACCCTCTCTCCTCCGGGCACGAGCGCCTCTACTGGAACCCTGGCGACCGGCAGTGCCTGTCGGTGCGGACAAGGGGCGGGTCTGTCGCCGACGTGCGCGAGGCGCCCCGCAGGGCCTGCCGCTGACGCCCGGCCGCCGGCGCCTTTAGAGGAACCGGCGAACCCGCGCCTCAGCCCATCGTCGCCGGCGCGACGGAGCCGGCCGTGGCCTCGCCCTGGGTCTGGCGGCTGCGGAAGCCGTTCAGGCCGACAGCCGGGCCACCGCGCACGGTCGCCCGCCGCAGGTGGCGGACCTCCTGGCCGTAGTCGGCGACCACCCGGTGCTGGGTGGCGCGGTTGTCCCAGATCGCCACGTCGCCGGCCCGCCAGCGCCAGCGCACCGTGTGCTCCGGCCGGGTCACATGGTCCTGCAGCACCCCGATCAGGCGCTGCGAATCCTCCACCGTCAGGCCCACGAACCGCCGGGTGAACTGCTGGCCCAGCAGGATGCAGCGCTCGCCGGTCTCCGGATGGATGCTGACCACCGGGTGCTCGGACTCGAAGACGTTCGACGGCCGCGTCCCGGCCTTCGGCAGGCGGTCGGGGCCGAGCTCGCCGTAGCGCTCCTGCATGTCCTGGGTGTTGCGGTGGATGCAGGTGAGGTCGGCCACCAGCGCCTTCAGCGGGGCCGGCAGGTCGCGGTAGGCCGCCGCCGTATTGGCCCACATGGTGTCGCCGCCCACCGAGGGCATGGTGATCGCCCGCAGGATCGAGGCCTGCGGATAGCTCGCCATGAACGTCGTGTCGGTATGCCAGATCGTGGTCAGGTAGCCGGACTCCGGCTGCAGATCGAGCAGGCTGCGGGAGCCCGCCGAGGCGTCGTGGGTCGGAAACCGCATGAGTTCGCCCATCCGCTCGGCGAAGGCTTCCTGCTGGTCGTCGTCCAGCTGGTGCTGGTCGCGGAAGAAGATCACCTTGTGCTTCAGCAGCGCCCGGCGGACGGCGGCCACCGTCGCCTCGCTCATGTCGCCCGACAGCGTCACGCCGCGGATCTCCGCCCCGATGGAGCCGGTCAGCCGCACGGCCTCCAGCTCGCCGTCGTCCGTGCTCGGCGCGGCATGCGCGGTCTCGGTCAGGTCCATGTGAATCCTCCAGGCGGCCGGGTCGACGGCTTCTGACGGCCGGGTTCCAGCGACGATAACCCGGCCGGCCGGCCTAATGCAAAGCCCCGTGCGGCGCCCGATGTCGAGGGCGCCGGGGGAACGGGGCGGCGGCGCGGGGGTTCTAGGGACCGCCATCACCTCCCGGAAGGAACACGCCCCATGAAGGTCTCCGAAGCCATGACCGCCCAGGTGGTCACCGCCACCCCGCGCGCCACCATCACCGAAATCGCCCGCACCATGACCCAGATCGACTCCGGCGCCGTGCCCATCGTCGAGGACGGCAAGGTCGTGGGCCTGGTCACCGACCGCGACATCGTGGTCCGCGTGGTGGCCGAGGGCGGCGCGCTCGACGGCCCGGTCTCCGCCGTGATGAGCGACGACGTCCAGACCTGCCGCGCGGACGACAACCTCGCCGACGCCGCGGCCAAGATGGGCGCCCAGCAGATCCGCCGCCTGGTGGTGCTGGACGACGCCGGCAAGCTGGCCGGCATCCTGTCGCTGGGCGACATCGCCGTCGACTATGGCGCCAAGGCCGTCGGCAAGACCCTGGAGGACATCTCCGAACCCGCCGCCGCCCACTAGATCGACGAATGGCGGGAACCAAGGCCCCGCCGTCCGCGCTTAGACCCTGTGGTTCCCCCCCGATCCACACCCCCGACAGCCCCGGCCCTCGCAAGAGCGCCGGGGCCTTTCGTATCCGTCCGGCGCGACTTCAGCGCCTGAGCCCCGCGCGCTTCAGGGCCTTTGCGATGACCCGCCGCACCCCCGAGGGAATGTGCGCGGAGAGGCCGGCCTTCGCCTGGTCCCCCACGACGTGCGGGGTCGGCCGCGCCGCGTCCGCCGGCTCGGCGACCGCCGGGGCGACGGCCCCATCGGCCAGGCCCCAGAAGCGGGCGATCTCCATCGACGACGATATGCCCGCCTCGAGCATGTAGGGGCCCGCCGTCCCCAGCCCGCCCTGGCCGGCGGCCGCCAGCGGCACGCCATGCCCGAGGCCGGGAACGAGGTTCAGCTCGATCGTCGCGCGGTCCGAACCCGGCCCATGCCAGACGGTGCGCGTCCAGCCGGGCCGCCCCTCGCTCACGCCGCCCTCCGGCGACAGGCCATGGGCGTCGATCCACTGGCTGGCGAGGTCCGCGCCGTTCCGCGGGCGCACGGTGTGGTCGGCCTCGCCATGCCAGATCGCGATCCTCGGCAGCCGCCGGAATTCCGAAGCAGCCCCCCTGACCAGGTCGCCCAGCTCGCCTGGGCTGTGGCCGCCGCCGCCCTGCATGGCGCCGATCGCGCCCAACATGCCCTTGGCCACGCCATAGGGCAGGCCCGCGACCACGGCGCCCGCGGCGAAGACGTCGGGATAGGCCGCCAGCATCGCCGCCGTCATGGCCCCGCCGGCCGACAGCCCCGTGACGAAGACGCGCTCGGGGTCGGCCCCTTCCGTCTTCAGGGCATGGGCGACCATGGCGGCGATCGAGGCGGCCTCGCCCTGGCCCCGGCTTGTGTCCTTCGGTTCGAACCAGTTGAAGCAGCGGTTGGGGTTGTTGCCGGCCGACTGCTCGGCGGCGACCACCACGAAGCCGTGGCGGTCGGCCAGCGAAAGCCATCCGGCCTGCCGCGCGAAGGCCTCGGCCCGCTGGCCGCAGCCGTGCAGCACGACCACCAGCGGCCTGCCCCGCCCGCCCCCGTCGGGCCGGTAGGTGAACATCTTCAGCCGGCCCGGGTTCGGCTGGAAGCCTGGCGTTGGGGTCATCCTGCGGAGGGCTGCGTCAGGCGTGGCCGGCCCCCGCCGCTTCCGTCGTCGCTCGCCGGCGGTGGTCTCTGCGGGGCCGGCCATGTCATCTGCTCCGTCCGCGACTGTGCGGCGCGGCATTCAATGTTGCGCTGCAGCATCAGTTGCGTCAGCGCCCGTCAATATATCGGATCGCGCGGCGTTGCGGCGTTTCATGCCCGCGGGACGCACATCCCTGCCTTCGCGCGATTGTGTAGCGACCCCGCCGGGCCGCTGATCTAGCGTCCCATCGGTATCCCCGCGTATTCCTTTCCCTGCGGCCGCGGGACGGCGCGCCGCTCTGAGCGAGGCTTTGAGATGGCATCCGAAACCCTCGACCGGTCGGCCGCCGCGCCGGATCCCGACAAGCTGAACGCCTTCATGGGCAAGATGGTGGGCGACATGGGCGCGGCGATGTCCGCGGCGCTCGTGGTGCTGGGCGACCACCTCGGGCTCTACAAGGCCTTGGCCGAGCAGGGCCCCACGACCTCCATCGACCTGGCGGAGGCGACCGGCCTCAATGAGCGCCTGATCCGCGAATGGCTCGCCGCCCAGGCCGCCGCCGAATACGTCACCTACGACGCCGCCGCGGGCCGCTTCTCGCTCTCGCCGGAGCAGGCTCTGGTGTTCGCCGACGAGGAAAGCCCGGTGTTCCTGGCCGGCGGCTTCGAGCTGCTGCAGGCGGCGTTCAGGGACGAGCCGAAGGTCGCCAAGGCCTTCCGCTCCGGACTCGGGCTGGGCTGGCACGAACACGACGTCTGCCTGTTCCGAGGCACCGAGCGCTTCTTCCGGCCGGGCTACAACGCCAACCTGGTGGCCAACTGGATCCCTGCGCTGCAGGGCGTGCAGGCCCGGCTGGAGGCCGGCGCCAAGGTGGCCGACATCGGCTGCGGCCACGGCGCCTCGACCATCCTGATGGCCCAGGCCTACCCTAATTCCCGCTTCCATGGCTTCGACTATCACGCGCCCTCCATCGAACGCGCGCGGGAGGCCGCGGCGGCGGCGGGCGTCGCCGACCGCGCCCAGTTCGAGACCGCCTCGGCCCAGGCCTATCCCGGCGAGGGCTTCGACCTGGCCTGCATCTTCGACGCCCTGCACGACATGGGCGACCCGGTCAGCGCCGCGGCCCATATCCGCGGCAGCCTCAAGCCCGACGGGACCTGGCTGCTGGTCGAACCCTTCGCCCACGACGACCTGGCCGACAACCTCAACCCGATCGGGCGGATGTTCTACTCGGCCTCGACGATGATCTGCACGCCCGCCTCCCAGAGTCAGGAGGTGGGCCTCGCCTTGGGCGCCCAGGCCGGCGAGGCCCGGCTGCGCAAGGTCATCGAAGCCGCCGGCTTCACCCGCTTCCGCCGCGCCACGGAGACGCCCTTCAACCTGGTCTTCGAGGTCCGGCCCTAGGTCCGGCCGTCGTCTAGGACGGCGTGGCCGGCTTGGGCTTCGGGGCGTCGGGCGGGACGCCGTCGGGCAGTCCGACCTTCAGCGCCCGCTGATAGGCCGGCCTGGCCTGGATCTTCTGTTGCCAGGTCAGCAGGTGGGAGAAGTCCTTCGGGTCGAACTTGTTGAGCCGGATGATGTTGGGCAGGAAGTCCATCATGATGTCGGCGCCGGAAAACGTGTGGCCGCCGAAATAGGGGTGGGCGGCGATATAGTCGTCGATGAACTTCACGACGTCGGAGGTCTCGACGAACTTCAGGACCCGGCCGTTGGGCAGGGTGCGCGGGACCGCCGGCGTGGCCGAGGGCCGCACGCTCAGCCGCGGCATGGCCGAGCCCTCGGCGAAATGCAGCCACATCAGGTAGTCGGCGTAGTCCGGCGACGACTTCGGCGGCGCGAGCTTCGCCCCGCCCGGGAACTGCGACATCAGGTATTCGATGATCGCGCCCGACTCGACCATCGTCTTGCCGCGGAATACCACGGTCGGGGCCACCGTCATCAGCGGGCTGACCGTCCGGATCATGTCCAGCGACCCCAGGATGTCGCCGCGCTTGAAGATCACCTCGTAGGGCGCGCCGATCTCCTCGCAGAGCCAGATGATCCGCTGCGAGCGCCGGCCTTCCACATGGTAGATCGTCACCTTGTCCGCCGCACCGGCCGCCGCCGCCCGGCCCGCCCCCAAGGCGCCCACGGCCAGGAGGCCCGCGGCCCCGATCGCCGATCGTCTGGAGAAATTGCTGTCGCTGTCGCCGGTCATATGCCCCTCCCCGAGGTCGTGTGGACCGGCACGATAGGTCACGCTAAAGTCACGCGTCCACCGCAATAAGTATTTCCGGCGGGAAACACGAAATCTCGGTCACGGAAATCCGTTCCCTACAATAATAGAAATGGCCAAGACGCCCCTTCCTCTTGTCCTCCCCCTCAGGGGGAGGTGGCGCGCGGAGCAACGCGACGCGCGACGGAGGGGGAATCCGGCCCCCCGCCGCCTCACCCCATCGCCGCCATCCGCTCGACGGTCCCGGCCGTGGCCTCGCCCGAGACCTGCCGGCTGCGGAATCCGTTCGGGCCGACGGCGGGGACGCCCCGCACCGTCGCGCGGCGCAGGTGGCGCACCTCGTCGCCGTAGTCGGCCACCACGCGGTGCTGGGTGGCGCGGTTGTCCCAGACCGCCACGTCGCCGGCCCGCCAGCGCCAGCGCACCGTGTGCTCGGGCCGGGTCACGTGGTCCTGCAGTACGCCGATCAGCCGCTGCGAATCCTCGAGCGTCAGGCCCACGAACCGGCGGGTGAACTGGGCGCCCAGCAGCAGGCAGCGCTCGCCGGTCTCGGGATGGATGCTGACCACCGGGTGCTCGGTCTCGAAGACCTTGGCGTCGAGCCGCCCGCCGTTCTGCAGCCGCTCGGCGGGAAGCTCGCCATGCCGCTCCCGCATGTCGGTGTTGTTCCGGTGGATGCAGGTGAGGTCCTCGACCAGCGCCTTGAGCGGGGCCGGCAGGTCCCGGTAGGCGGCCGCCGTGTTGGCCCACATGGTGTCGCCGCCCACAGAGGGCATGGTGATCGCCCGCAGGATCGAGGCCTCCGGGTAGCTCGCCATGAAGGTCGAGTCGGTGTGCCAGATCGTCGTGAAGTAGCCCGACGACGGCTGCAGATCGAGCAGGCTGCGCGAGCCGCCGGTCTCATCCACGGTCGGCAGCCGCATGAGCTCGCCCAGGCGCTCGGCGAAGGCCTCCTGCGTCGGGTCGTCCAGATGGTGCTGGTCGCGGAAGAAGATCACCTTGTGCTTCAGCAGCGCCGCGCGGATGGCGGCCACCACCGCCTCGCTCAGCGCACCCGACAGCGCCACCCCCCGGATCTCCGCCCCGATGCAGCCGGTCAGCCGCACGGCCTCCACCTCACCGTCCGCCGTGGTCGGCGCGGCGTGCGCGGTCTCGTTCAGGTCCATGTGCAAACCTCCCAGGCGGCCAGGCCGGCGGCGTCTGGCGGCCGCGCTCCGGCGACGATAACCCGCTCCAGGGGCGATGTGCAAAGCCCCCGCCTCGCCCGGCTTTCGCCCCTCCGCCTGGCGTGACACCATGGCCGCCCGGCCCGGCCGCGCGCCACGAAGCGTCCGGCCGGGGACAGGGGATTTGGGGGAGACGCCGATGGAAACCACCCTGGGCCTCACGACGCGGCGCCTGAGTTCGGCCATAGGCGCGCTGACCGGCGGCGTCGACATCACCCGGCCGCTGCCGCCCCGGATCATACAGACCCTGCGCCAGGCGCTGCTCGGCCACGGGGTGATCTTCTTCCAGGATCAGGACCTCAGCGACGACCAGATGACGGCCTTCGTCAGCCAGTTCGGCACGCCGATCCCGGAGCCCTTCTCCGACTCCACGATGGACGCCACGGCCCCGGTCTTCCAGACCGACCTTGGCCCCACCCGCTTCGCCACCGCCGTCTGGCACTCCGACACCACCTTCGTGCCCGAACCGCCGATGATGACCGCCCTGCGGGCCGTGACCCTGCCCCCGGTCGGCGGCGACACCTGCTGGGCCTGCATGCACGCGGCCTACGACGCGCTGTCCGAGCCGCTGCGCCGGATGCTGGATGGGCTCAGCGCCGTCCACTCGATGTATCCGACGGCCCAGCGGCTGGGCGTCCATCTGGGCGACCGGGCCGCCGGCGCCCAGGCCCAGGGCGGCGAGCACATCCATCCGGTGGTCCGCGTGCACCCCGAGACCGGCCGCAAGGCGCTGTTCGTCAACGAGTCCGCCACCACCCGCATCGTCGAGCTGGGCGCCGCCGAAAGCGCCCAGATCCTGGCGCTGCTGTTCCAGCACGTGAAGTCGCCCGACTTCGCCATGCGCTGGCGCTGGACGCCCAACGACGTGGCGCTGTGGGACAACCGCGCCGTCCAGCACTACGCCGTCCCCGACTACCAGGCCGAACGCGTCATGCAGCGCGTGGTCCTGGCCGGCGACCGCCCCGCCGGGCCGCGGTAACCTGTTCAGTCCCGCCGCGGCCGCCCCTCCGCCCGAGCCTCGGTCTCGTCGGCCTCCCGCTCGTCGTCGGCCGTCACGTCGCTGAAGCGCTTGACGATCACCGTCAGCCCCTGGCCCTCGTCGGCGTCCTTGCCGTCGCGCGTCACCACCAGCCGCTCGCAATATTTGCGCGGCGCGAGCCGGGCGGTCTGCCAGCGGATGATATCGAACCGCAGCCGGTCGGCCGACACCGTCTTCGGCGTCGCCGCCAGGCCCACCTCGCGCGCCTCGTCGAACAGGAAGTCGGCCTGCAGCAGCCGCGCCTGGGTATAGGCCTCTTCGAACTCCGGATGATGCTTCACCCAGTAGAGGATGGTGGCGGACGAGGGCCCGCCAGGATCCCGCCCGATGGCCACCAGACTTTCTCCGTTGACCAGCCGCCGACAGATCGCCTCGCCCTTGGCGGGCGTGTAGCCGCAGGGCCGCCCCGGCGTCCACGGCTTCGGCCGCGCCGCCAGCCGGGCCCGGTCGGCCGCCCGCGCCGCCAGCCTGGCCGACCGCATCGCGCCGGCCAGCGCCTCGCCGAACACCGGATCGGCCCGCGCCCAGCCCCGCACCGTCGAGCGCTCCGGCATGCCGGGCTCGCGCCCGATCGCCGACAGGCTCTCGCCGGCCGCCACCCGCGCGCAGACCGCCCGCCCCAGCGCCTCGCTGAACAGCCCCCGCCCCGCCAACGCCCCTGCCCACTCACCCCCCTCGTCCGCCATCGAAACCTCGCCGCCAAGCGCCCAAAGCCAGCCCCCCATCCTACCCCGAACGCCCCTCAAGATCAAGAACAAAAAGGGAACATGGACACCCCCCGCCGCTTCAATCCCATGTCCTGCCCCTCACGGGGAGGTGGCGCGCCGAGCGCCGCGAGACGCGACGGAGGGGGCCGGGGGCGCGCGTTCAACGGGCTGCGCGCACAATTGAATCCGGCAGCCAAGGTAGCCAGGATTGCTCTATGATCGTCGGCAGACGCCAGGTCGAAACGGCGCGACAGGAGGACGGATTGGCGAGCATGGCTGGCGATCGAACGGTCACTGTGCGGCGGATCGCGACGAACGTCGGCGCCGTGGTGAGCGGCGTCGACCTGCGCGCGCCGCTGGCGGCCGAAACGGTCCGGACCATACGGCAGGCGCTGCTGGACCACGGCGTGGTCTTCATGCGCGACCAGGACATATCGCGCGAGCAGATGTGGGCCTTCGCGGAGCATTTCGGCCAGCCGCAGGCATCCGACACCGCCGGTTCGGCGGAAGATCGGCCGGAGCAGGTCGCGACGCTGGATTTCGGCCCGCAGCGCGGCGCCACCTCGATCTGGCACGCCGATATGACCTCCATGGCCACGCCGCCGCTGGCCACCCTGCTGCGCGCCGTTCAGGTTCCGGAGTTCGGCGGCGACACCTCCTGGTCGAGCATGGCCGCGGCGTGGGATGCGCTGTCGCCGCCCATGCAGGCCATGCTCGACGGCCTGACGGCGCTCCACGTCGTCGAGTCGCTGGTGGAGCGGCTCAAGGACTTCGGGCCGCAATACCGCGCGACCTACACCCGGCGGAACGGGGTAGGCTCGGTCCATCCCGTGGCGCTGACCCACCCCGAAAGCGGGCGCCGGACGCTCTACGTCAACGAAGCCTTCGTCACCCGCATCGTCGAACTGGAGCCGGCGGAGAGCGCCGCCGTGCTGGCGATGCTGTTCCGCCACGTCCAGCGGCCGGAATTCACCATGCGCTGGAAGTGGCGGGCGAACGACGTGGCGTTCTGGGACAACCGCTCGGTGCAGCACTACGCCTCGCCCGACTATGTCGGCCCGCGTCTGATGCAGAGGTTCGCGCTCGCCGGCTGGACGCCCGGAAAACCGTCCTCGCTCGGCGGCGCCGCGGATGCGCGGAGCGCGAGCCGAACGGACAGCTAGTCCGAACCATCGCGAAGGTCCGCTTCGCGGCCCGATGCCAATGACAGGTTCCGACCCATCTCAGCCATTGGTGGGGTCCGCTCTAAGGGCCGGTGGTCGAACGTCAGTTTGTCGGCTCAGAGCCATCGGGCGAACGCGACCCCCGCTCTCTGCTGTCCTCGTCGCCCCGTATCCCACACAGCAACATTTCTGAAGGCCCT
>CANJXI010000016.1 GCA_947478785.1 Caulobacteraceae bacterium | reverse complement strand
CCATGGGTGCGGGTCATGTTGGTCTTGGCCCAGGTCTCGTCGATGAAGACCAGGCGGCGGGGATCAAGCCGGGCCTGATACCGCTTCCAGCGCTCGCGCTTTCGGGCCACGTCCGGTCGGTCCTGCTCGGCGGCGAACAGGCTTTTTTTTGAAGGTCACGCCTGCTTGGCGGTAGAACCGCCACACCGCGTCATAGCTGACCACCACGCCACGCTCGGCCAGCTCGGCCTGGATCGCGCGAAGGGTCAGGTCCGGCTGCTCCCTGATCCGCACCAGGAGCCAGTCCCGCTCCCCGGCCAGCACGGCCCGCCGCGTCCCGCCCATCGCAAAGGGCGCAGCGCTGCCGGTCTCCCGAAGTCGGCGCACCCAGCGGCCCGCTGCCGTCACGCTCACAGCGAAACGTTCCGCCGCCTCTCGGGTCGTACCCCCCGACACCACAAACCGCGCAACACGCTCCCGAAGATCCAGCGAAAAGGGTCGAGTCATGCAGACTGGCCTCCGGCCCAGCCTCCACCTTGAATCACGATCCGCAAACCTCGTGAATCCCGAATCCGTCAGATGCGGTCACGCTCTAGGCCAGGATCGGCGCGGCCTGGGCGGCGTCGAAATAGTCCCGCCACTTGGCGATCTTGCCGTCTTTCATCTCGAAGGCGCCCATGACGTAGAGGTCGGTCAGGGTGGTTTCGCCCGGCCTCTGGAAGCGCTCGAGGCGTTCGGTCAGCACGACGTCGCCGCTGGCCACGATATTGAGGGTCCGGCACTCGACGCGCCACCCGTCCTGATAGCGGCTGAGCGCCTCATGGGCGGCGTCCGCTCCGATGCGCGGCCGGTCCAGCCAGGGCACGTTGATATAGAGGCAGTCGGCGGTCAGGAGCTGGTTGAAGCCCTCCCGCGTCAGGCGCGGCCACTCCTCGCACAGGCGCCGGACGGCTTGGAGGTTGGCGTTTTCCATTGGCGGCTCCGGGTTGAGTGCTGTCACTTGGCCGGCGCGTCCTCCGCCACCATGTCGCGGCGGAAGCGGATCGAGGCCAGGGCGTAGAGGATCCCGGCGCAGGTGAAGGCGATGGGGACCACCAGCATGGCGCGGCCCAGCGCCTTGGGGCCGTACTCGGCCTGCAGGGTGTCGCTGATCAGGCCGGTGATGAACGGCCCCGCCCCGCCGGCCAGGGCCGTGAACATCATCAGGAGCGCCGAGGCGGTGGCCCGCAGATGCGGCGCCGCGAGCCGCTGGACCGCGGCGACCACCGGGGCCAGGTAGGCGGTGCCCATGATGTTGCCCACCGCCATGCAGACCATCGCGACCCAGACGTTCGGGACCAGGAAGGCGGCGTAGGCGAAGGGCAGGCAGAGCGCGATCATCAGCACCAGCACCCACAGGATCCAGCGCGGATCGCGGGCGGACATCCGGTCGGCGGAGAAGCCGGCGATCAACACGCTGATGACGCCGCCAATACCGACCGCCAGGCCGTATCTCACGCCGACCTCGCCCATCGACAGGCCGTGCACCCGCATCAGGAAGGCCGAGGAAAAGGTCGCCAGCGTATAGCCGCCGATGCCGATGAAGGCGGTCGCCGTGACCGTGAGCAGGAAGGCGGGTTTCCTGAGAAGCATCAGGACGGGGCCAAGCGACAGCGACGGCGCGGCGCTTCCCGCCGGGCGATCCTGGCGCGGACCGAGGACCAGCAGCACCACGGGGCCGAGCACCAGGCCGATCGCGCCCATGATGACGAAGGTCCAGCGCCAGCCCACAGCCTCGCCGAGCAGTCCCCCGCCCATCAACGCCGACAGGCTGGCGAACGGCACCGAAAGCCCCAGCACGGCCAGGGGCGCGCCCCGTCCCGTGGGTGGGAAATTGCGGGCGATGAAGGCGTGGGCCGCGGGGGTGCTGCCCGACTCGCCCAAGGCCACGCCCATGCGGGTGAAGGCGAGCTGCAAGCCGGTCTGGGCGGCCGCGCCCAGCATCGTCATAAGGCTCCAGAGGCTCAGGCAGATGGCGATCACCGTGCCGTAGATCCCGCGGTCGGACAGGCGCGCGATGGGCACGCCCAGCAGGGCGTAGACGATCAGGAAGCCGAAGCCGTTGATCAAGCCTATCGCCGTGTCGGACAGCATCAGGTCGTGCTTCATCGGCTCGACCAGGATGCCCGGAAGCAGGCGGTCGGCCTGGTTGATCACCGCCACGAACATCAGGAGGAGAACCGCGCCCCAGGCCCGGCGGGGACTGAATGCGCCGCCAGTGGCGGGAGCGGATTCCGCAGGGGACGAGGCTACCACGCAACCTCGGCGCCGCAGCTCGGAGCGATGTCAGGGATCATGTTTCCTCCGACGGACCGCGTCTCTGGTGGACGGTGTCCAGCGCCGCTCATCCTAGTGAGGCGCGCCCGTTACGCAACCGCGCCTCAGCGCCCTGCCAGGCTTGCGCGATCGAGCCCGCTGCGCATAGCTGACGGCGACAACGCAAAGCCTGGAGCCAGCGGCCATGAATGGGATCGATCAGCTGATGGCCATCGAGGAGATCCGAAACCTCAAGGCGCGCTATTGCCGCGGCGTCGACCAGAAGGACACGGAACTGCTGCTCGGGGTGTTCGCGCCCGATGCCGTGGCCGACTACCGGGGCGCGCTGACCGATCCCACGACCGGTGTCCCGCCAGTCCGCGATCCAGCCATGCAGCCGACCCAGGGCCGCGAGGCGATCGTCTCGGGCATCATGCGCGCCATCGCCGGGGTGGTGACCGTCCACCATTGCGCCAACGGCGAGATCACCATCGAGAGCGAGGACTCAGCGAGCGCGATCTGGCCGATGGTCGACCGCCTGCGCCGCCGGTCCGGCGAAGGCTTCACCGACACCACCGGCTATGGCTTCTACCACGAGAGCTATGTCCGCCTGGACGGCGCCTGGAAGATCGGGCTCGTCAAGCTGACCCGCCTGCGCGTGGACGTGGTTCCAGCCTAAGATCGGCGAGGGCCGGCGAGCATCCTCAGGGACGGCCGGCCCAACCGGGCCGCAGGCTGATGAGCGGCGGAGCGCCCTCGGAGAACTGGAACTGCTCGCCCAACCGCCGGTTGTCGGCGACGAACGCGCGGCCGACTTCGAGCCGCGTGGGCTCCCAGGCCGCCAGCGCCTTGGTCACATCGCCGGCCTCGGCGTCTAGCGCATCGGCCAGGGTGAAGGCGTCCTGCGCGGCCTTCGCGGTCCCGGCGCCCAGGTGGGGCCGTCCGCCAAACGCCGCGTCGCCGATCAGGCAGGCGCGGCCGAACGCCATGCGCGGGACCTCCACATCGCAGATCGTCTGGATGAACGGCCGCTCCGTCGCGCGCACCAGCGCGCGCAGGGCGGGAGGCAGAGCCTCGGCGGCCTTGCGGAGCTCGGCTATGAACTCAGTCCGTACCTTGCCGGGCGGGACTGACGAGAAGCGGTAGCGGCCACTCGTGTCGGTCATCAGATCCGTGAGCGCGGCGCCCTCGGCGACGTTGCGATACCAGACCCAATTGAACAGCCGCTCGCCCGGGGCGACCGACCCGTCGGGACCGGGGATCGGATAGGCCCCGAAGTAACCGGGCTCCAGCAAGGCGATGTTGGTGGCGTCGTCGAGTTGGGCGCGGAGGGCGGCGTCCATCACCGCCTCGGGAACGAGGCCGCGCCAGCAGACGTAGCCCGCGTAGACAGGCTCGTCGCCCGGCGAGAGCAATCGGCGGCCGCTCGAGAACGTTCCGTCCGCGAACACCGCGAGGTCGCCGTCCATGGCGCTCCCGTCGGCGAGGCGCACCCGAGCCTGGTCGGGTCCAGTCTCCACGCCCGCCACCTCGGCGCCCAGCCGATAGGCCTGGACCGGGATCTCCGCCAGGAGCCGTTGGTGCAAGGTGTCCCAGGACGTGAAGAGGGCGGCGTGCTGCGCTTCGCCGCTGACTTGGCCGTCGCGGCCGAAATACCGGGATCGCGCCGTGCGGGTGCAGAAATCATCGAGGCTGATCTCGCCCTGCCGCTGCAGAAGGTCGATCATCACCGGGCGCAGGCTGATGCCCGCGCCACGGCCCTGGAGCGGGGCTGCGTTTCGTTCCAGGACGACGACGTCACAGCCCGCCGAACGCAGGGCCTGGGCGGCCATCAGGCCGCCCAGGGACCCTCCGACGATCACGACCCGCGGGCCGCTTCCCACTGGCGCTCTCTCGCCCGCGTGTGTCGCCCTATCCCGCCGCCGCGCCGCGGAAGTTCAGTTCGAGCGTGATCCCGTTGGGGTCTTCGACGAACACCTGCCGCAGGCTGATCGAGGGGATGTTGCTGAACGCCAGCGGATGGTTCGCCGCCTGCAGGCTGGCCACGATCTCCTCGTACCCCGAGCATTCCAGGGCCACATGGTTGATCGCGCCCCCACCCCTGGACGGCTCCTTGCCCTGCGGCATGAGCTCGTCGGTCGGATAACGCGCCTCATAGGTGCCCAGGTGGACCACCGGCCGGTCATCGTCGTCATAGATCCAGGCGCCGCGGGTCTGGTCGGTGGAGCCGGGCACCGGCCGGCAGCTCATGCCGAGAGCCTTGGTGTAAAATTCGATCGTCTCGGCGAGCCGCTGGGTGCGGATATTCACGTGGTCGAGCGCACGAACCTTCATCGCTTCCTCCGTTTCTTCGCCGGGATGGTCTGAGACTCTACACCGGGCGCCGCGACTGTACAGGCGCGGCCGGCTGGCGCGCGTCGCGCAGGAACCGCAGCACGAGGTCGACGACGGCGTCGGGCTGTTCCTGCTGCACCCAGTGGCCGGCCCCCTCGACCAGGTGGACACCCCGGAAGTCGGTGCAGACCCGCTCGGCCATCGCCTCGATCGCGCCCGGGCCCTGCCACGTGCCCCAGTCGCTGGCGCCGGAGATGAAGCAGGCGGGCACATCGATCGTCCGCCCCGCGAAGGTCAGGGGCTCCGGGTCGGCCGCTGGGTTGAGCGTGCGCATGTAGGTCTGCAGCCCGCCCTGGAAACCCGTGCGGCCATATTCCTCTGCGTAGACCGCCAGTTCGAGGTCCGTCAGCCACCGGCAGTCCGCGATCTCGACCGGGGTCGGCATGAAGGGCGCGACGGTCGCGGCCATGCCGAGCGCGCGCTCCATGATGTAGTAGGTCGGCATCTTCGCCAGTTCGGCGGGCGCGGCGGAGGCCAGGCGGTGCGGCCGGTTTCCCACCCAGTCGGCGCTCTTGTAGTGGTAGTAGGCGCGGATGAAATCGCTGAGGCCCTGGGCCGCCTCCATCATGTCGGCGTTGGCCCCAGGCGTGGTGTACCAGCGCAGGTAATGTTTGCGCGGCGGGTCGAGCGCGCCCAGCGCCCGGTCGACCTCCACCGAATTGACCCCCGGTGGTCGCACCGTGGGCTGCGTATGCTCGACGTCGAACGGCAGGCCGGGCGGGCCGGGGAAGGGCGCGCTCATGATCGCCGCGGATCGGAACACGTCCGGCCGGGCGAGCGCGCACCAGGCGGCGATGGGGGCGCCGGCGTCGTGGCCGATCACGCCGTCCACGGTCCGGTGGCCCAGCGCGAAGACCAGAGCGAGCGCGTCGCGCACCAGGTTCAGGGACCGGAACGGGACGGGATCGGCCTCGTAGGCGGCGTCCCAGCCGGTGGTGCGGCCGTAGCCGCGCACGTCGGGCGCGATGATGTGGTAGCCGGCCTGGGCGAGCGGCGTCATCACCTTGCGCCAGGAATAGGCGAGCTCCGGAAAGCCATGCAGCAGCAGCAGCACAGGCCGTCCGGGCGTCTCGAAACCGGCCTCGAGAAAGTGGACATCCAGGCCGTTCACGCCCGCACGGACGCGCGACCGGATTCCGGCCGGCAGGGTCCCGCGGCCGTAGGGGCCCAGGTCCGTGCGCTCACGCACGCCCTCTTCGGTCATCGGGAGGTCCTAGGCACGAGGGGCCGGAATCTAGGCGACCTGCTCCAGCATGGGCTGGGTCGGGCAGGCGCCGTCGAGCCCCAGCACATGGACGAACCGGCCCGTCGCGATCCAGGTGGTGATGCTGTAGGTCAGATCGACGATCTCGTCGTCTGCGAAGCCGGCGTGCAGGCGGCTCCAGAATCCGTCGTCGTAGGGCAGGTCACGGGGTTCCTCGGCGATCCGCTCGGCATATTCCATGGCCAGGCGCTCGCGCTCGGAGAACAGCGCGCTGTCCCGCCAGCCGGGGACGGCCTCGTAGAATTCGGCGGTCGGGGCCTCGCCCCGGCTTTCGCTGACGTTCGCCGTCTCGCCGGAATTCATGCGGCGCAGCAGCGCGGGCAGGTCGGCGGCGAGGCGGAAGTCCTTGCACAGCAGGCATCCGTTGATGTGGGCGATGCGGATGCGGGCAGCCTCGGCTTCGCGGTAGGTCAACCGGGTCTCCTGGTAGACGGCCTGGGAAAGCGCCACGGTCGCCGCCGCCATCTTGGGCCGCAGGCCCTGCCAGAGCACAGTCGACTGGGCGTTGGGGTCGCGGACTTCATTGATCCTGGCCATGCGGCTTCCTCCCTCGTTTTGCGAGACATAGCACAAGACCACGCCCCGCGCCGCAACCGCCGGCGTCCGGCGTCAGATCCGGTCGAGGCCGTTGATCCGGCCCATCACCTGCGGCCGGAAGCCGAACAGGGTCTGCAGGGTCTCGGAACCGAACTGGCGGATCGCGGGGTTCAGCGAGAGGAACCAGTTCTCCTGCGGGAGGTAGATCGGCAGGGTGTACAGGCTGAAGATGCCGGCCCGTGAGACGCCGTTGGTGTTGACCCCGTTGGTGTGCCAGAGGCGCCCGTCCATCACGATCATCGAGCCCGCGGGGGCGGTGAGCGGCGTCAGCGGGGTCGCGTCCTCCGCCGTGTGGGTCCGGTTGAGCCGGTGGCTGCCGGCCACGTAGCAGGTGGCGCCGTTCTCGACGGTGAAGTCGTCAACGCAGACACCGATGTTCACGCCGTGAGGCCGGTTCCACGGCTGGGGCATGTAGCCCTGGTCGGCGTGGAGGATCATGCTCGCCCCGCCGCCGCTGGTGATGTTGGCCGACATGCTGGAGAGCAGGGCGGGCCAGCCCACGACCTGCCTGACGAAATGCATCGCCACCTCGTGTTCCGCCAGGTCGCAGAACACCGGGTCGCGGCTGGGCAGGTTCCAGACGCGTTGATTGAGGTGGTCGTCGCTGCCGTAGGCGTAGTCGCGCCGCCAGCCGCGCCGGCGGTCGCTGTCGGCGGCGTGATAGACAGCCTGACGGATTTCCTTGAGCATCGCCGGGGCGATCGCATCCAGCACGACGCAGGCGCCGAAAGACCGCAGATCTTCCTCCGCGCGGGGCAGGTCGCGGGTCGGACACACGCCAGCCTCGACCGTCGCCGTCGCCATGGTCAGGCCTCGCCGCCCCCAGGCGGCAGGCCCGGCGTCGTCTGGTTGGCGTCCGCCACCGCATAACTACCGGCCCGATCCATATATTCCTCGAAGCGCGCGATACGGCCGTCGCGGATCGTCACGACGATGCAGATCGGCCAGGCCCGCGCCTCGCCGCCGTCCGGCCGGCCCACCATCAGATGCTGCTGGACGAAGCCGCTCGTGGTGGCCGACCGCCGGGCGTCGACGAAGGCCCGTTCGGCGAACGCGCCGACGAAGCCTTCCCATCCACGGACCGCCTCGTCGATGTCCTGGGTGATGCGGTCGAAGCTGTGCCAGATACGCACATCGGGCGTGCAGCACGCCCGCGCGGCGGCGAAGTCACCGCGCGAAAGCGCGCCCAGGAAGTCGTCGATGACGGCGCCGGTCTTGGCCGGGGCGGTGTCTGAAAGCGTCATCGGTCGTCTCAGGTCGCCATCGATGGACGCTTGGCGGTGCGCCAGTCTTCACGAACGGCCGCCACGGTGGCGGCCCCCTTGTCGTAGAAGGCCTGGTTCTTGGTCAGGTTCTTGAAGTCGAAGCTCTGGGCGTGACGGAACTCCAGGACCTCCACACCCTCGGGACCAGGGACGTAGCTGTAGGCGGAGTCCCCGGGGACGAAGAACGAGTCCCCCGCGCCGAGGCTCTCGGTCCCCATCTGCAGCGTGCCGGCGACGATGTAATAGAGGCAGTCGGAGTCGTGGCTGTGCAGCAGCAGCGGATAGCTTTTCTTGAGCCAGGCGTAGGTCAGGCTGAAACCCGGCAGATTGACCAGGACCTTGACGTCGTCGCCTTCGCCGTAGCCCTCCTTCATCATCTTGGTGAGGCCCTCGCGCTGTTCCGGCGTCATCTGGGCGATCGCCATCAGGCCCGTTTCGTTGAGCCCGGGCGCATCGGTGCGGCGGAAAATCTGCATCTTCTGATCAGCGGCCATACAATCAAACCTCCCTGGTGGGTTTCCTTGCGCCCGATCCTACGCCGACGGCCTGTGGGGCACAATCGAGGCCCGCCGCGATGTCCTAGGCCGGTAGCGGGCGGAAGAATGCCCGCAGGTCCTCGACCAGGATCTTGGGCGCCTGCAGCGCCGCGAACCGGCCGCCTTCCGGCGACATCGTCCAGCGCTGGAGGTTGAAATGCGCCTCGGCCCAGCGGCGGGGCGCCAGCATGGCGTCGCGTTCGAACTGGATCACCGCGGTTGGGACACCGACCACGGGCGTCGTCGCGGGGACGAGGCCCGAGCGGTCCGGCCGGGCGTTGTAGAAGTGGCCCGCCGAGGTCGCGAAGGTGTCCGTCAACCAGTAGAGCATGACGTTGGTCAGCAGTTCGTCGCGGCTGAATATCCCATCCACGCCGTCTTCGGATTGGCTGAGCATGCGGCGGGCGTCGATCAGCCAGGCGGCCAGGCCGACCGGGGAATTCTGCAGGGCGAAGGCGGCGCTCTGCGGACGGGTCCGCTGGACGTAGAGCCAGGCGGCCCGGTCGCGCAGGTGGCGCAGGTTTCGGGCGGCCCAGTCTTCCTCACCGGCCCCGTAGCCGGTCAGCTCGCCATGAGTGACGAGGTAGGGCGCCTGCGCCGACAGGATCGCGTGCAGGTGCAGGCCGGTGACCCGCCCGCCGTGACGGTGACCGAGCTGGGCGGCCACCAGGGCTCCGAGGTCGCCCCCCTGAGCGCCGAACCGGCCGTAGCCGAGCTCAGTCATCAGCTTCGCCCAGAGGTCAGCCGTCACGACATGGTTCATGCCCGGCGTGGTCAGCGGGCTGGAAAACGTGAATCCCGGAAGCGAGGGGATCACCACGTCGAAGGCGTCGGCCGCGTCTCCGCCGTGGGCGGCAGGGTCGGTGAGCGGCCCGATGATCTCTCGCAGGTCCCAGAAGGTCTCCGGCCAGCCATGGCTCAGGATGAGCGGGGCCGGCGACGGGCCTTTTCCGTGGACGTGGACGAAGTGGATGGGGACACCGTCGATCTCGGTCAGGAACTGCGGCAGGGCGTTGATCGCCCGCTCCTGGGCGCGCCAGTCGTAGCCCTCCAGCCAGTAGGCGACGGTCTCGCGCATCCAGGCCAGGCTCACCCCGTCCTGCCAAAGGGCGTTGTCGCCGATCTCGCGTGGCCAGCGCGTGCGTCCCAGCCGGGCGCGCAGGGCGGTGAGCTGGGCCTCCGGGATGTCGATGCGGAAGGGCGTCGCGGCGCCGGGGGTCAAGGCGCGGCTCGCATCGGACGGAAGAATTCGCGCAGGTCTTCCACCAGCCGTTCCGGGGATTCCATCGGCGCGAAATGTCCGCCTCTGGGGACCACGTTCCAACGCTGAACGTTGAAGTAGCGCGCCGCCCACCGGCGCGGTCGGAGCGTGACGTCGCCTTCGAACTGGATCACCGCGGTGGGCGCCTCGACCACCGGCGTGCGGTCGTGGACGTGTCCGGATCCACGGTTGTGGTAGTAGCGCGCGGTGGTGATGTAGGTCTCCGTCAGCCAGTAGAGCATCACCCCGGTGATCAGGTCGTCCTTGCTGAACGCCGACTCCAGGCCGTCGCGGCTGTCGCTCCAGTAGCGGCGCTTCTCGATCAGCCAGGCCGCCAGGCCCACGGGCGAGTCGTGCATCGCATAGGCGATGGTCTGGGGCCGGGTGCGCTGGATGTTCATATAGGCCGCGCCGTCGCGCATGAATTCCCAGTTCTTCTCCAGCGTCGCGTTCTTCGGCTTCCAGTGCTCCTCCTCGGGGCCGTAGTCCGCCAGGGTCGGGAAGGGCGCCTTGGACGGCATGATGAAGTGCAGGTGCGCGCCGAACAGCCGCTCGGGGTATTTGTGGCCAAGCTGGGAGACCACGGCCCCGCCGATGTCGCCTCCCTCGGCGGCGAACCGGTCGTAGCCCAGCCGGGCCATCAGCTTCACCCAGAGGTCGGCGACCGCGAAGGCGTTCATGTCGGGATCGTCCAGCGGTTCGGAGAAGGCGAAGCCGGGCAATGAGGGGGCGACCACGTCGAACGCGTCGGCCGGATCGCCGCCGAAGGACGCCGGGTCGGTGAGCGGCCGGATGATCTTCTGCATGTCCCAGAACGACCAGGGCCAGCCGTGGTTGACCACCAGCGGCATGGGGTTCGGCCCCTTGCCGCGCTCGTGGATGAAATGGATCGGGACGCCGTCGATCCGGGTCTTGAAGTTCGCGAAGCCGTTGATCGCCTGCTCCTGGGCGCGCCAGTCATAGCTATCCAGCCAGTAGGCGACGAGCTCGCGCATGCAGGCGAGGTTGGCGCCGGCCTGCCAGTTGGCGTTGTCCATCAGCTCGACCGGCCAGCGGGTCTCACGCAGGCGCTCGCGCAGGTCTTCCAGATCGGCCTCGGCGATGTCGACACGGAAGGGGACGACGGGTTCCGGCTCGTCCATCCGCGATCAGGCCCGGGCCTGTGCGGCCGCCAGGTCGGCGGCGATGACCGCCGGCGTGCGGAACCGGTTGGCGGAAAACATCAGCACGGCGGCGAAGATTTCCAGGCCGACGAACGTCGCGAAGGCGAACCGGTAGTCTCCCGTGCGGTCGAACACCTCGCCGGCGAAGCGCGCGAAAAGCGCGTTCAACACCGCGATGATCGGCGCCATCAGGCCGAAGACGGTGCCGAACGACGCCGCGCCGAACCGCCGCGCCAGGGTGACGGTGAACAGCGGCATCAGCATGCCGCTGCTCAGGCCCTGCAGGACCGCGCAGCCGAGCAGCACGGGATAGGATGCGTGGGTCGCCACGGAGAACAGCAGCAGGTTCTCCACCGCGCCGATGCAGAAGGCCACGACCAGCAGCAGCATCTGGTTCGCCTTGTCGGCGATGAGCGCCAGCCCGACCTTGCCGGTGATCGCCATGATGCCCGCGGCCGACGCGAAGGTCGCGGCGAGCGTGATCGGGATGCCGCTCTCCACGGCGATCGGAGCCAGCGAGATGGCGACGGCCTGGGACACCGACATCGGGATCGCGATGGCGATGCCGATGCACCAGAACTGCGGCATCCGCAGCAGGGCCGCGAACCGCAGCGGCGTCGGGCGGTCGGTGGCGATCGCCAGCGCCGCGGGCGTTTCCGGGTTCATTTCACGCGCCAGCTCCTCTGGCCTTGGCCGGAAGCGAAGGAACAGCGCCGGAAGGATCAGGATTGTCGCCGCCGCCGCGCCGGACGTCAGGACACTCGCGCGCCAGCCGAAATTTCCGATCAGGAAGCCCACCACAGGGGCCACCAGGATGCCGGCCAGCGACAGTCCCATCGCCCCGAACGTCAGGGCGCGGCCCCGGCGGGCCTCGAACCAGCGCACGATAAGGACGGCGACCGGGCGCAGGGCGGCGCCGTCGGCGGCGATGAGCGCGAGGAGCACGATCGCCGACAGCAGGACCGAGTGCGAGAGGCCCAGTGTCGTGAAGCTTAGACCGACGGCGACCGCGCCGGTGAGGATCATCGGCCGCGCGGGGAGGCGGTCCGCCAGCCAACCGATCAGCGGCGCCGAGACCGCGCTGCCCAGGTTCATCAGGATGATGGCCATGTTGGTGTCGGCGCGGGACAGGCCGAATTCGTGGGAGACCGGCAGGACATAGAGGCCGAAGGCGGTCTGGGTGGCGCCCACCAGCAGGGCCTGGCCCGCCACGAGATAGGCGACGAGATTCCAGCCGTGGTATATGCGCCTCATCAGGCTGGCCCCCCGTCAGCCGCACACGGTGGCTTGCTTTTGGGGACGCGCCGGCGCGCGTCTCCCGCAAGTCTCTTCAGGCGTAGGTCAGCCCGCGTGCGTTCTCGACCATGATCTTGCGCACGTCATCGTCGGAGAATGAACCGTCCAGGTGATTGAAGAAGTCGCGCGGGTGGGCGACGCCCTCGCCGTGCGGCCAGTCGGAGCCAAAGATGATCCGCTCGCTGGGCATGTGCGTGGCCAGTTGCGCCACGTTGTCCTCGACGAAGGGCGCCACCCAGCAGTTCTCGTGGAACTGGTCGACCGGGTTCTTCCCGAACATGCCGGGGTTCTGCACATGGGCCATCTGCAGGACGTGCAGCAGGGGATCGACCCAGGTGCCGCCGAACTCCACGAACGCCACCCGAAGCCTCGGGAAACGCTCGAACAGGCCCTGGGCGATGATCGCGGCGGCATAGTCGTGCACCAGCCGCTTCTTCTGCAGCATCATCAGGAACTGCATGGAGAAGTCCTTGCCCTTGGCCAGGGCAGGATCGGTCCCGGTGGGGTCCCACTTCTTCAGAGGGTTGTACTCCACCCCCCAGGCGCGGGCCATGGCGGTGGTGACTTCCTTGTAGCCGTCCTCGTGGCCGGCGTGGACCACCAGGGTGACGCCGGACTCCTGCAGACGCGCCCAGAAGCGGTCGAACATCGGGTCGGCGGGCGAGCGCAGGCCGTCTTTCGTGAACACCGGGCCATGGCGCATGGAGACGATCCGCGCGCCGCGTTGCAGGGCCCACTCCAGCTCGGCGATCGCCAGGTCGATATCCGTCAGCGACAGGATCGGGGTGGCGAAGATCCGGTTCTTGTAGGCGAAGCCCCAGTCGTCATCGACCCAGCGGTTGAAGGCCTGCAGGATGTTGAGCGAGGCCTCCGGATCGGCGGCCATGGTCTGCATGGGGCCCTCGATGCAGACCCCGTGCGAGGGGAACATCCAGACCGCCTCGATGCCCTGCTGGTCCATGACCTTCAGGCGGGTGTCGCGGTTGTAGTATTCCGGGTGGTCGGCGGGCTTCTGGTTGAACGACGGCGCCCTGACCTCGACCGACTCGCGGCCGGCGAAATACTCGAACAGCGAGCCCGGCACCGGGCGGTCGTGCAGTTCGCCCGGGCCCGGCAGCATCGGCCACAGGTTGTCGCCCATGAAGTAGCGGACCTGGCCCTCATGCTCCACCAGCCGCAGGCCGCGGTCCCGGAACTTGGGATCGCGGTGGCGCATGAAGGAGTCCGACGTCTCCCAGTAGTGGTTGTCGGCGTCGAAGATCGGTCCGAAATTGTCGGCCGTGAGCGTTCTCGACATCAGGATCTCCTAAGCCTCACGCCACGCCGTGGCGCAGCAGCTTGCCGGGTGTCGCCTGGGTGCATTCACCGTCCCGGAAGGTGACCTCGCCGTTGACGATGATCTGGCTGTAGCCGATCGCCTTCTGGACCAGGCGCCATTCGTTGCCCGGATAGTCGTTGAGCCGCTCGCGGGGCAGGGAGTCCACGATTTCAGGATCGTAGACGATGATGTCCGCCGCCATGCCTTCGGCCAGGTAGCCTCGGCCCTTGAGGCCCGCCGCCTGCGCCGGATAGGCCGAGAGGCGCCAGTGGGCGTCCTCCAGCGAGATGATCCCGCAGTCCCGCGCCCAGTGGCCCAGCAACTCGGTGGAGAACCGGGCGGTGGTCACGAACTTGGTGTGCGCGCCGCCGTCGCTGATGCCGGGGAGCGCCATGGCCGAGTTGATGACCAGGGCCATGTTCTCGGGCGGGGTCTCGATCTGCTTGGTCTCGAATCCGACCAGGAGGTCGCCCATCAGCGCGATGTCGAGCATCACGTCCACCGGGTGCTTGTTCAGCCGCAGCTTCAGCTCACCCATGGTGTAGCCTTCGTACTCTTTCAGCTGCTCATAGTTCGGGTGGTCGACCGGCACCCACGCCACGACGATGTCGTCCATGGTGTAGCCGGCGCCGAACAGCCCGCCGCGGTCCTCATGCAGCTTGCGCATGCCTTCGCGCAGCACCGGGTCCTTGAACTTCTCGATCTTCACCTTCACGTCCGAACCGGCCAGGGCCTCCTTCCAGAAGGGAAGGGTGTCCATCAGGTTGTAGTCCTCGAATGTGAACTGCGAGCCGAAGCGGACGGAGCTGGCCTGGGCGTAGATGCGCAGGCCATCATCCTGGTTCAGCCGGTCGATGCGCTCGATCGTCTCCTTGATCGGATTGCGCAGGCGGCCGTGCTGGTTCAGCGCGCCCTCGGCGCCGATGGCGTTGAAGATCACCGGGCGGCCGCTTTCGCGGGCGATGGTCTCGGCGAAATCCAGGTTGCCGGTGATCTGGGCGGTGCCGCGCCGGGTCGAGCCCATGGCCTTCGAGAAGGCCTTCAGGTCGCGGTCGCTGATCAGGTCGGTGACCATCGGGGTGCCGTCGTAGTCGAGCTGGACGTTCATTTCCTGGCCCAGCACCTGCAGGCTGAAGCCGCAGCCGCCGGCCTCCATGCCCTCGACGAGCAGGTCGCACATGGTCTGCATTTCTTCGTCGGTGGCCGGCCGCTTCTTGGCCTCGTCCAGGCCGATCACATAGCCGTAGAGCGGGCCGAGCGGCACGAACGACATCACGTTGACGCCCTTCGGAGCCTTCTCGACGCTGTCGAGGTACTCCTTGAAGGTCTCCCACTCGAAGGGCATCCCGGCCTTCATGGTGGCCAGCGGCACCGCCTCGTTGCGGGTCAGCGACAGCATGGCCCGCTCGCGGTCCTCGGGCTTGCAGGGGGCGAAGCCGAAGCCGCAGTTGCCGATCACCACGCTGGTCACGCCATGCCAGCCCGACATGGTGCACCAGGGGTCCCAGAACAGCTGGCTGTCGTAGTGGGTGTGGAGGTCGACGACGCCCGGCGCCACGACCTTGCCCTTGGCGTCGATGACCTCGGCGCCGTCCTCGGGAGGGATGTTGCTCGAGATCTCGACGATCTTGCCGCCGGCGATGCCGATATCGCCACGGAATCGGGGCGTGCGCAGCCCGTCGATGATCGTGCCGCCTTTGATGACGAGGTCATATTTGGACATGTCGAGCGTCTCCTCGGGCGCCTGCCGGTGCGGGCGCCGTTTGCTTTTGATTGCCTCTATTACGCTCGCATTTCAGGAAGATTGCAACACCGTGTAACCCTCGTCCCGCCGCCGGCGCAGCCCGGGCGGCGGCGGATCGTGCGGCGGTCCGGCGAAGCACTGGGCGAACGACATCCAGTCCCGGGCGGAAACACCCTCTATGACGAGATCGGTGTCGGCGACGTTGCGGGTCTGGGCGACGACCTGGCAGAACTCCACCGCCGGGCCCTCGACCCGGCTCGCGGCCACCGGATCGTTCCAGGTCCAGAGCGCGCCGGATGGGGCCGTGAGCGCCACGAAGGGCTTTTCCTCGGGGACATCGAGGCCCCGGTTGCGGAAGCTCCATGCATAGGTGTTGATCCCGATCACCGCGATATTGCGGATGCGGTCGGCGTCCTGGCGCTCGACGCCCAGCAGGTCGAACACCGCCTGGCCGTGGGCCCAGGTCTCCATCTGGCGCGCGCTGATGCAGGAGCGCGCGCTCATCCCCGGTCCACGGCCCCACGGCACCCGGCGGCGCGGATCGATGTCGCGATAGAGGTCGGCCAGTCCGTCCGCGTAGGCCCGCCAGCGGGACAGCAGCTCGGCGCCGGAAATCTCGCCCAGCCATTCGCGGGTGTAGGCGACCCCGCTGGTCCCCCGCTCGGCCGCCTGGCGAAAGCCAGAGGTGAATTGGCCGAAGGCGTCCTCGCCCTCCAACGTCGCCGCCGCGGCCTGGTTGAACATGTGCAGGTGGCCGAGCACGTCGTAAGGCGTCCACCCCTTGAAGTCCGTCGGCTCGGCCCAGACCGCCACCGCGGCGCCGGCCAGCAGGTCATGGAGCGACGCGCTCTCGGCGCGGAAATCCTCAGCCTCGGCCAAGGTCATGACAGGGCGCCTGAGGCGGCGAGCCGGTCGATCCGGGCCTGGTCGTAGCCCAGGAGGTCGGCCAGGACATGCTGGTTGTCGCGCCCGAAGTGCGGGGCCGGCCGCGCGTAGGCCGCGGGCGTGCCGGACAGCCGGCAGCGGGCGGCGTCGAAGATCGTCTCGCCCATCAGCGGGTGGGGCAGGCGCACGAAGTGGCCCCGCGCGGCGAGCTGCGTATCGGCCATCACGTCCTCGGAGGCCGCCACCACATAGGCCGGCACGCCGTGGCCCTGGAGGATCGCCTCCACCGCGCCGGCCTCGCGTACCGAGGTCCAGGCCGAGACGATCGCCTCGAGCTCGTCCTCATGACGTTTGCGCCCGGCGAAATCCGTGAAGCGCGGGTCGGCGGCCAGAGCCGGTCCGCCGATCAGCGTCGCGAGCCTGCGCCATTCGCCGTCGTCCCGCGCCACGACCGCAACACGCCGCTCCTCGCCCAGCGCCGGGAACGCGCCGCAGGGGGAAAAGCGGTGATCGCGGTTGCCCTGGGGTTCGGCCACGCGTCCCGTCCGGTGATAGTCGGCGATCTGCGGCGCCAGCAGGGTCACGGCGGCCTCGACCTGGGAGATGTCCAGACGCCACCCTTCGCCCGTGCGCCGCCGATGGTCCAGGGCCGCCAGCAGCGCGATCAGCGAGAAGCGCGGCCCCACGAAGTCGGTGTAGGGGCCGTAGGGTCCGATCGGCAGTTCGCCCGGCTCGCCCACGAGATACTGGAAGCCCGAGAGCGCAGCGCCGACATTGCCGAAGCCGGCGAACTGGGCGTTCGGCCCGGTCTGGCCGAGGAGCGAGGTGCTCAGCATGATCAGGCCGGGATTGATCGCCTTGAGCCGTGGATAGTCGAGCTCGAAGCGCGCCATCTGGCCGGGGCGGAAGGACTCGATCGCCACGTCCGCCCACCCGGCGAGGTCACGGACGACGTCGCGGGCGTCCTCGCGGCCAAGGTCGAGGGTGAGCCCCAGCTTGCCCGCGTTGCAGTTCTCGAACAGCAGCGATTGCTGGTTGTCGAAACGGGCGCCGGGGAAGGGACCCATCAACCTTGCGGTCTCGACCCGGGTCGAGGATTCCACCCGCACGACCGTCGCGCCGAAGTCGGCCAGCATCCGCCCGATCAGCGGTCCTGCCACCACCCAGCTGAAGTCGAGGACCTTCAGCCCCTCCAGCGCCCGGCGGGATCTCGGGCGCGACTCCCTGGGGGCGGTGGCGGGCAGCTCAATCGCCTCGCCCAGCACCTCGGCGTTGTGCTCGCCGAGTGTGGGCGCCGGGCGCAGCACGGGCGCGGCGCCGGTCGCGGCCGCGAAGGGCGCGGGCAGGGTGCGCTGGCGCTCGCCGTCGCCCACCGTCGTGAAGAAACCGCGCGCCTCGAACTGGCGGCTGCGGGTCAGGTCGCCGGTGTCCATCACCGGCGCCAGCAGCAGCCCGCGCGCCTGGGCGACGTCCATCAGCTCGTCCTTGGTGTAGCGCGCGAACACCCGGGCGACGATGGCGCGGGCCCGCTCCAGGTCCTCCAGCGTCAGCTCGCCGCTCTCGATCCGCCCGGGGATCGCCACCCAGTCCCAGGCGGCGATGTCGTCGGGGACTTCCCCCAGTTCCCGCAGCCAGGCGAAGGCGGCGTTGGTGTAGCGGCCGGCGGCGGTTCCCATGCCGGTGTGCATCTCCACCAGGCCGTCCAGGACCTCCCACTTGGTCTTGCGCGTCCGCGCGCCCGAGCCGCTGAGGTCGAGGAGCTTCTTGCTCTGCACCCCGCCGCGGGGCTGGAAGTCGGTGTGGCCCACGGCCGCGGCGACGTGAGACGATAGGGTGCAGAGCGTGCAGCTTTCCTGGGCCGAGACATCGACGTGCTGGCCCGGTCCGTCCTCGCCGCGCGCCAGCAGCGCGACCAGCGCGCCTGCCGCCGCGTCCAGCGACGCCTGGTGGAAGGCCTGCGGCACGCTGATCCGCAACGGCAGGCCGCCGGGCGTGCGATGCGGCTCCAGCCCGCCGGACGACGCCCAGATCACCAGGTCGGCGTCGGCGTAGTTCTCTTTCGGCCCCGTCGAGCCGAAGGCCGTGATGCTCACATGGATGAGCCTGGGGTTCACCGCCCGGAGCGTCTCGTAGTCGAGGCCCAGCGCGCGCATCTCGCCCGGTCGCGCCGACTCGATGAGGATGTCGGTCCGCGCCACGAGCCGCAACAGCTGGTCGCGGCCTTCCGCCTGATGGAGCGCCAGGACGATCCCGCGCTTGCCGGCCGCATAGGCGTCCCAGAACAGCGAATTCTGGCCGGCGGGACGGTCGTCCAGCGGGTCCATGCCGCGCGCGGATGACCCCCCGGGCGGCTCGACCTGGATGACCTGGGCGCCGAGCTGGGCCAGCAGATGGCCGGCCAGCAGGCCCCGCTCGTCGGTCAGGTCAAGCACGCGGCAGGGCGCGAGGAAGCCCGCGCCGGGGCCCGGCCGCCCATGGTCAGGGATAACGGTCTGGCTCATCGGGCGGTCATTCAGGTTCCGGCGGACTCCGCGAGTATCGCCCGCCGAAGTCGTCGCGCGTGCGGCAGGGCGATGGAGATCAGCAGCGCGATCAACAGCAGTGAGGGTGCGGCCACCAGCACCATGGAGACATTGACCCGCGCCTCGTCGTGCAGGACGTGGTCCGTGACCAGGGCGATCGCCGTAGGCGCGAATCCGATGCCGAAGATGTTTCCGATTAGCACGAAGACCGCGATGACCTGGCCGCGCGCCTCGCTCGGCGCAAGCTCCGGCAGCAGCGTGTAGGCCGTGGAGCTGAACGCCGTCAGCAGCGCCGAGAACAGGAACATGGACAAGAGGATGCTCGGCCGCTGCAAGACGAGCAGCGGCAAGATGGCGACGGCGGAGACCAGCGCCAGGAGCAGCGCCAGCTTCAGCCGGCCGGCGCCGGGATCGCGCCGTTCGAAGTAGTCGCTCAGAAATCCGCCGCCGAACGCCGCCACGCCGGCGGCGACCAGGTTGATGCCGCCGACGATCAGTCCGGCTTCCCTGGGCGGCATGGCTAGGTTGCGCATCAGGATCACGGGCGCCCACATGGCCAGCGCATAGCCCGCGAACAGGAAGAGGCCGAAGGCGGCGTGGAGCGGTACGAAGACCTTGCGGTTGGCGGAAATGTACGTCAGCGCCCGGAAATCGCCGGCCGCCGCCAGGTTCTGCCGCTCAGGCTCGCGCACCAGGAGAAGCAGGGCGGCCAGCAGCAGGCCCGGCAGGCCGGCCACGATCAGGGTGGACTGCCACGCGGCCAGGGTCCCGCCGAACGGCGAGGGCAGGGGCGCCAGGCCGCTGAACATCTGCAGCACCATGCCGCCCAGGATCGCGGAGCCGGCGCTGCCGATCGTCCCGCCGCTCACCAGCACGGCCGTGGTGCGGCCGCGCCGGTCCGCCGCGCAATAGTCGGCCACCATCGAAAGGGACGCCGGCGCCAGCACGGCCTGGAACACCCCCATCATGACCCGTCCGGCGAACAACGCGGGAAAGCTGCTGGCGAGCCCGCAGGCCATGGTCGCCAAGCTCCAGCCCAGGACGCCGACGATCAGCAGGTTGCGCCGGTTGGCCCGGTCGACGAGCCGGCCGATCGGGATTCCGGCCACCGAGAAGAAGATCGCGAAGGCAAATCCCTGCAGCAGGCTCACCTGGGTGTCGCTGACATGCAGCGACGCCTTGATGCCCGGCACCAGGATATTGATCAGCATCCGGTCGAGAAGCGCCAGGATCCAGCCGGCGAGCAGGACCCCGGTCACATAGCCGGGCGCTGTCTCCGCGGGGGCTTTCGGACTCGCGACAACGCCTGAGACCATGACCGTTTCTCCCCCGGGTGGCGCTTGTGCGATCCGCCCGACAGCCGCTCGGCCGCTGGAGACCCGTCATCCCAAGCTGAAAACATACCGGCTATCGCGGCGCCGGCCAGCGGCATTGTCGCGGGCGGCGAGAAGCCGGCCCCTATCGGGACGCCTGATCGGCTGGGCGCGCGCGCAGTCCCAGGATGGCGCGGGCCTCCTCGGCGGTGGCGACCTCGCGGCCCATGTCGCGGGCGATCCGGGCGAATTTCTCCACCATCCTGGCGTTCGACAGGGGTTCACCATTCCACAGCGGCAGGTCGCCGATCCCGGTGCGGACGTGCCCGCCCATGGCGATCGCCAGCAGGTTGAGCATCCTGTGGCTCTCCGGATGCTTGTCGTCGGAGTTGAAATTGTTGACGAAATTATGGATGAACCACTGAAATGGGCGCTTTCCGTCAGGGACAGCATCGAGGAACGCCTGGATCCCCTTCGCGCCGGGGATCGGCCCGAACGGCGGCCCGTCGGAGAAGTTGAGGTGGACCACCACCGGGTCGGGCACGAGGCCCATGTCCTGGTAGTGATAGATGTGCCGGATGTGGCCGGGCTCGCGGACGCCGAACTGGGTCCGGAAGTCCGCCTGGGCGGCCCACGTCAGGAACGACGCCGCCTCGCCGTGCAGCATGTGGTTGACGCGGTCGGTGACGAACCGCTGCTCGCCCTCGTTCCACCAGCCCATGTTGGTGGCGCCGATGAAGAAGACGAAGGTCTCCAGTCCGACCCCGCGTTCCTCCACCAGCTCGCGCACATGCGGGAACAGCTTGGCGACGCCGGCATGCCCATCGTGGGTCTGGTAGGGATAGGTGGGGTAGGGGATCACATCCCGCATCTGCTTCATCCGCCGGATGGCGTCGGCGTAGAAATCCACGTCGTCGAGCCGTCCGATGTCCAGCCTGTCCGGCGGGCAATCGGGATCGCGGGGGTGGAAATGGATGATCGAGGCGCCGGCGTCGACGCACTCGGCGACGTCCTGGGCGAGTTCCTCGGGCGTCAGCGGCACATGCGGGTTTTCCGCGCGGGTCACCGTTTCGTTGGAGGCGACCTCGATGATCAGCTTGTCCATGGCGTCCTATTCCTGCCGGATCGTCAGAACTCCGGCGCATGCGGGCGCAGGCGCGGGAACCCGGGGATATCGGGCGCGGCCGGCCGCACAATATGGGACGCCGCCACGGCGCCGGCGTCGACCGGCAGGGTCACGCCGCTGATATAGGCCGCCTCGTCGGACAGCAGGAACACCGCGGCGGCCGCCACCTCGTGCGGCTTGCCGATGTGGCCCAGGTGGTGGCGCTGGATCTCGCCCGCGAAGACCGGGTCGGCTAGCAGTTCGTTCATCCGCTCGCCCCCGGTGTTCACGAAGCCCACCGCCAGCGCGTTGCAGCGCACGTCGTAGCGGGCGTAGTAGCTGGCCACCGAGCGCGTCATCGCCAGCATCGCGCCCTTCGACGCCGTGTAGCCCTCCAGGCCGTTCATCCCGCGCAGTCCAGCCTCCGAGGCGATGTTCACGACCGCCCCGCCGTGGCCGCCCTCCAGCATCGCGCGGATGCCATACTTCATCCCCAGGAAGGCCGAGGTGAGGTCGGTGGCCAGGATCAAGTTCCAGTCCTCGAGCGACAGCTCGGTGATGCGCTGGTCGATCCGGTTGAGGTTCATGCCCGCGACGTTGTTGACCACCCCGTCCAGCCGCCCGTAGCGCTCGACCGCCGTCTTCACCGCCGCCTCGATGGTCGCGGGATCGGTGACGTCCACCCGCGCGTAGATGGCCTCGCCGCCCGCCTCGGCGATCTGGCGGACCACGTCGAGCCCGCTCTGTTCCGTCCGGCCGGTGACGACGACCCGCGCGCCTTCGGCGCCGGCCGCCTGGGCGATCGCCCGGCCGATGCCCATGGTGGAGCCCACGACGAGCACGACCTTGTCCCGCAGCCTGTCCAACAGCGTCTCCCCACCTTGCCGGAACTCGGGGCCGGCGTCGCCGCTGGCTTACTATTGCAATTCCGGCGGGGCAATTTTGTTTGCGCGGGCGGCGCCGGGCGTCATGATGCGCCTCGCGCGGCGGTCGGCTGCGTCATCGGGTGGAGGGAACGTGGCGATTTTGCTGTCGTGTGGGGCTGGCGCCCGTTTGATCGAGGCGGACGCGTGAGCGAGCCCACCCAGCCCGCCGCGCCGCCGTCGCTGGTCGATATCCTGGGAAGCTACGGCGAGGTGGAGACCAGGCCGTTGTCGCGCATCCAGGCCCTGACCGGGCGTGCGATGACGCGGAACTGGACGACCATTCCGCACGTCACCCACCAGGACCTGATGGACGTCACCGACCTGGAGGCCAATCGCCGCGCCGGCAACGCCAGGCGCGCCGCGGACGGCCAGCTCTCGCCCGTGCCGTTCCTGCTGAAGGCGGTGGCCGGCGTCCTGCTGGAATTGCCCCACTTCAACTCAGCGCTCGACGAGGCGTCGAAGAGCATCGTGCTGCGCAAGTACGTCAACATCGGCCTGGCCATCGACACCCCCGGCGGCCTGGTCATCGGCGTGGTCCGCGGCTGCGACACCGGCTCGCTGGAAGACCTCGCCGCCGAGGCGAACCGGCTGGCCGAAAAGGCCCGCGCGCGCGGACTGGCGCTGGCCGACATGTCGGGCGGCGGGTTCACGGTGAGTTCGCTGGGCGCCGCCGGCGGCACGGGCTTCACGCCGATCATCAACGGGCCGGAGGTGGCGATACTTGGGGTCAGCCGCATGCAGGAGACGCCGCGCAAGGGCGCCGACGGCGGTATCGAGTGGCGCAAGATGCTGCCGGTGGCCCTCAGCTACGACCACCGGGTCATCAATGGGGCCGACGCCGGACGCTTCATGAAGGCGCTCCAGGCGCAGATCGACAGGCTGGCGCAGGCCTGACCCTGTCCGAACCCAGGAGGGTCAGTTGAGCCGCGAAATCGACGAACTGGAGGTCGGGCTGTGCTGGGGTTCGCTGCAGAAGGCGAGCCTGCCGGAACTCATGGACACGGCCGGCCGCCACGGCTTTCCGACGCTCAGCGTGCGGCCGGGCGACTTCGACGCGGCGCTCAAGTCAGGCCTCAGCGAGGCGCAGCTTCGCCGGCGGCTGGCCGACGCCGGGGTTCGTGCGAGGGTGATCGACGCCATCGGCGGGGCGCTGCCGGGTCAGCCGGCGGCGTCGGCGACGGATAACGAAGAGGCCTGCTACCGGACCGCCGAGGCGCTGGGGGCGCCGATCGTCAACCTCAACCACTACCGCGGCGGGCCGGTCACCAGGGCTGAGCTGGTGGACGCCATCGGCGGCATCTGCCGCCGCGCCGCGGGGCGCGGCCTGCAGATCGTGCTGGAGTTCGTCCCGGACACCGGGCTGGGCAGCCTCGTCGAGGCCTTCGCGGTCGTCCAGGGGGTAGGCGAGCGCAACTGCACGATCCTCCTGGATCCCTGGCACCTGGCCCGGTCCGGCGGCACGCTCGAGGAGGTCCAGGGCCTGCCGCCCGGCGCCCTCGGCGCCCTGCAGCTCTGCGACCGGACGGCCCCGCCGCCTGGCACGGCCTATGTGCCGATGAGCGGCCGCGACCTGCCGGGCGAGGGCGAGCTTCCCCTCTGCGAGATCGTGCGCGCGGCGCTCGCCAACAATCCGGACCTGACCGCCGAGGTCGAGGTGTTCAGCGACGAGCTGCGCGGCCTGTCGATCGACGCCGCCGCGGCCCGCATCGCCACGTCGGTGAAGGCTTGGCGCGCCAGTTGCTGACTCGGCGCCGGGCTCGGCGCGGACGACAACCAGGATAGGGGAGGGAGCACATGAAGGTCTCCATCGTCGGCTCCGGCTTCGGGGAACGGGTCATGGCCCTGGTCTATCGTCACGTGGGCTTCGAGGTTGTGGCGGTCGCCTCGCCGCGCGACACCGAGGCCGTGGCGCGGGCGCTAGCCGCCGATGTCGACCTCGTCTCCATCCACTCGCCGCCGTTCCTGCATCACGAGCACGTCATGCGGGCGTTCGACCAGGGGCGGCGGGCGGTCCTCTGCGACAAGCCGTTCGGCCGCGATGCGGCGGAGGCCCGCGCCATGCGCGACCGCGCTCGCGAGCTCGGGGCGCTCAACTTCCTGAACTTCGAATTCCGGCAGCATCCCTCTCGGGCGAAACTCACCGAGCTGGTGCGCGATGGCCGGATCGGTGCGCTGCAACACGTCAGCTGGACCTTCATCGGCAACGGCCTGCGCCAGCAGAAGCACCGCTGGCTGTTCGACAAGGACCTCGCCGGCGGCTGGATCGGCGCCTGGGGGTCGCACGCCATCGACGGACTGCGCTGCCTGTTCGAAAGCGAGGTGGCCGACTGCGGCGGCGTCTCGCGAATCGAGACCACGTCGCGTCCCGACCGCGAGGGCGTGGTCCGCCCGTCGACGGCGGAGGACGCCTTCTCGGCCTGGTTCGTGATGGGAAACGGCCGCACGGCGACCATCGACACGGCCTTCTCGACTCCCGTGGCGATGCCGACGCGGATCGTGGCGATGGGCAGCGAGGGCTCGCTGGAACTGCTGGACGACCTGACGCTCACCCTGCGCCGGCCGGGCGGGAAGGAGGAGGTCTTCACCTTTCCCGCGCCCTCGGCCGATCCCCACGAACCCGGACTTGTCCCCTGGCTGTCAGCCGTGAAGGCGGCCGTGGCGTCCCGTACCCAGATCACCCCGTCCTTCGACGACGGGCTGGCGGTCGCGGAGGCGATGGATCGCCTCCGCGCGACGCTGGTCCGCGCCGGCTAAGGAAGGCCGCCGTCAGGCCACGGGTGGCTGGTTGCCCAGGTTGGCGGCGTGCTTGGCGGCCACGAAGCCCCAGGTGAATGACGGCCCGATGCTGCAGCCCGCGCCGGGATAGGTGCGGCCCATCACCGATGCCGTCGTGGTGCCGGTGGCGTAGAGGCCCGGGATGATCGAGCCGTCCTCGCGCAGGACCCGCGCATGGGTGTCGGTCACCACGCCGCCATAGGTGCCGACGTTGCCGGGGACGACCTGGACCGCATAGAACGGGCCCTTCTCAACGGTGCCCAGGGCGGCCGAGGGCTTGTGGGTCGGGTCGCCCAGCCACCGGTCGTAGGCCCGGTCGCCGCGATGGAAGTCCTCGTCACGGCCCTTGCGCGCGAAGCCGTTGAACCGCTCGGTCGCCGCTTTCAGCTTGGTGGGGTCCTTCATGCCGCATGCCTTGGCCAGGGCTTCGATGGTGTCGCCCTTGCGCAGGTAGCCCTGGTCGAACCACAGTTTGGGCTTCTCCGAGCCGGGCATGCTGCCGCCGATCATGTAGTTTGCGATGAACTGGCTATCCATGATCATCCAGCTGGGGACCGCCGGAACGGTCTCGTTGCGGGCCAGGATCCGCTGGCAGAACTCCATGTAGGAGCCGCCTTCGTTCATGTAGCGCTCGCCGGTCTGGTCGACCATGAAGGCGTGCGGCTTGGAGAGTTCCATCTGGACGCCGGCCGGACCCTGGTTGGGCGGCAGGGTCATCTGGTTGCCGACCATCTCGTCCATCTGGGCCATGGCCGCGCCGATGCGCATCAGTTCCTTGTGCATGTCGCCGGTGTCGCCGGGGGCCGCGTGGGTCCATTCGGCGCGGACATTGGGAATATATTTGTCCAGCATCTCCTGGTTCCAGGCGAAGCCGCCAGCGTTCAGCAGCACGCCGGAGCGCGCGCCGACCCGCCATTCGCGCCCGTCCTTCACGGTGACCACGCCGGCCACGGCGCCGTCTTCCAGGATCAGTTCCTTCACCGGAGATTCGGGACGAAGCTCGACACCCACCTTGAGGGCCTGCTGCAGCATGCGCCCCTGCAGCGCCGCGCCGGCGGTGACCAGATGCTTGCCGGTCAGCTTGGCCAGCGCGCCTCGCACCACCACCTGGAAGCCGAGCCATTTGGCCCGCCACGAGACCTTCACCAGCGGCAACTGCGTGGCGTCGTAGATCAGCGCCGGCATGGTGAACATGTTGGGCCGAAGCCTGTCCTTCCAGGGCCCCAGCTCGTTGATGTCGAACAGCTCGGCCACCACGGTGCGGCCGGGCTCGGAACCGCCGGCGCGATCGTCGTAGTAGTCTGGCCAGTACGGCGAGCGGCGCAGCTTGATGCCCTGGCTGACGAGGAAATCGACCATCGCCGGCGCTTCGCGGATATAGGCGTCGCGCCGCTCGCGCGTGGCGCCGGGGGTGTCGTCATGGTCGCCCACCACCGCGTCCAGGTAGGTCGTGGCCTTCTCGTGGCTGTCCGCGACCCCGGCCGGCGCCATGAAGCGGTTGTTGGGGATCCACATCACTCCGCCGGCCTTGGCGGTGGAGCCGCCCACCAGCGCCTCCTTCTCGAGGATCAGCACGCTCTTGCCGGCCTTGCGCAGGACAAGCCCCGCGGCCATCGACCCGCCGCCGCTTCCCACCACGACAAAGTCGAATGTCTCGTCCATCTGTTGCAACGGATATCCCTTTTCTCGTCCAAGGCGGTGATGCGCCGCCGGCGTTTCCTGTTGGCTTCCTGAGCTGACCTGGTTCGACGCGCCCGCGTCGACCGGTCGTTTTCCGTGAAAGCGCCTCGTACGTTGCATTAATCCCGGACCTAGGGCTAGCCTCGGTTTCGTCGGAAACATCGCGCGAAAGCGGTGGCCGGCGAACGGGCGGATCGGGCAGGAGGATGTGATGAACGACGTGACCACGGGCCTGCTGGATCGGCCCTGCATCATCCCCGTGGAGGCCTACACCTCGGAAGCCTATGCGCGGGCGGAGAACGACAAGCTGTGGCCCAAGGTCTGGCAGGCCGCCTGTCGGGTGGAGGAGATCCCCAGGGTCGGCGACTACGTCACCTATGACATCCTGGACGAGTCGATCATCGTGGTGCGCACCGGCGCCGAGACGATCCAGGCCTACTACAATGTCTGCCTGCACCGTGGGCGGCGGCTGACGGCCGGCTGCGGCCACACCAAGCAGTTCGCCTGCCGCTTCCATGGCTGGCGCTGGGACCTCAACGGCGAGAACGCGCTGGCGCTCGACAGGGAGGACTGGGGCGACAAGCTGAATCCCGACAACCTGCGCATGCGGCAGGTCAAGGTCGATACCTGGGGCGGCTGGGTCTGGGTCAACATGGATCCCGACTGCGAGCCGCTGCGGCAATGGCTCGAACCGGCGTCGAGCATGCTCGATCCCTTCGAACTGGAGAAGATGCGCTACCGCTGGCGCCAGTGGCTCTACTTCCCCTGCAACTGGAAGACGGCGCTCGAAGCCTTCATCGAGAGCTATCACGTCCTGGGCACCCACCCTGAACTGATCCAGTGGGGCGAGAACATCGCCTGGAGCCGCGCCGAGGGCCGGCACTCCTGGCACGGCTTCTCCGGCCTGCGGAATGGCCCGCAGCTGAAGAACACCGGCCTGAGCGGGGCGGCCGGCACGGCCGACCAGGATCCGCGCATCGCCACGCCGGAGTTCCTCGAGTACCTGATGGACACCGTCAACGCGACCACCACCGACACCATCATCGCGGCCGCCCGGCGCCTGGTCGACGAACTGCCGGCCGGCACGCCGCCCGAAGAGGTCTCCGCCCACATGATGGCGTCGGCCAAGCGCGACGACGCTGCGCGCGGGGTGATCTGGCCGGAGGTCGATCCGGAACACATGATGGCCACCGGCATCGACTGGCACGTGTTCCCCAACACGGTGATCCTGCACGGCATCACCTTCGCGCTGTGTTATCGGGCGCGGCCCAACGGCTACGATCCCGATAGCTGCATCTTCGAGGTCTACGTCCTGGAGCGCTTCCCGGAGGGCCAGGAGCCCGAGACCGAGTGGGTCTACGAACCCGACGCCACCGAGGAGAAGTGGCGCCGAATCCTCAGCCAGGATTTCAACAACATGCCCGAGGTCCAGAAGGGGATGAAGTCGCGCGGCTTCCCCGGATCGCGCCCCAGCCCCGTCCAGGAAAAGGCCGTGACCAACTTCCACCGCACGCTGGCGGAGTACATGGGAACCGGCGCGCCCGTGGAGATCAAGTAGCGGTCAGCCCACCTGCCGCATCAGCGCGTTGCGGCGTGAGCTGTTGTCGATCCGCCCGACCTCGTCGGCGAAGATCCGCGCCATGCCCGCGGCGTCGCTCGTGCATCGCACGAAGCCCGCGGCGTCGGCGAAGGTGAGATTGTCGTAGGCGTCGTAATAGACCGGCGGGACCCCGAACGCCCGCGCGACCGTCTCGCTGACCGCATGGTCCACATGCACCTGATCATAGGCCAGCATGCCGGGACCCAGCACCGGCGTGGCCACGCCGGAATGCTGGCGCAGCCACCAGTCCTGGAACTGTTGCAGCGTCGTCGCGGGGTCGCGCTTGAACGCCAGCGACAGGAACGCGCCACCCTCCCGCTGCGGCACGATCGGGAACATGGGCCCGGTCATCACCTCGATGGACGAGGGGGCGGCGAGGTCGTCCAGGACGGGCCGCAACGCCTTCGCGATGTCGGCAAGCGCGGCGACCCGCGAGGGCGCGAGCGTGATTTCCAGCGCGCCATCGACGCCGCGCCAATTCTGCTCGGTATAGTCCGTGCTGGTCTGGGAACCGAGTTCCGGGCTCTGGTCCGCCACGCCCGTCCGCACCCGGGCGTCGCCGGCGAGGCTCGCGATCCGTTGGCCTGAACGGACCAGCGCCGCCTCGAGCGCGCCCAGGTCTCCGCCCGGCGCATCGAACATGAAGGCCAGCCGCCAGTGGTTGTCCATGTGCCTACCCGCCGCCCGCGTGGGCCAACGCTCCCCAACCGTGCAAAGCCGCCAGGCGCGATACTATCGCCTTGGCCGTTGGTCGGGCGGGAACTCAGCCCAACCGACCTCACGCGTGCGAGGCACGGCCTGAAAGGATCACAGCATCTACCGAGACTAGTCGCAACAAGGCCGGTCGCGCGTGCGGAACCTCAGTTCGCAAGGCGCCGGGCGAACGACGCGGCGCGATCCTCCAGCTGCTTGCGGCGCTGGCCGGGGCCCGTCCAGGTCGTGCCCGCCGGCAGGGCCGCCTTCAGGTCGGCGATCTTCACCAACCTCGTGCTCTGGATGGCGGTGGCATTGGTAATGGACGTGTCGGCGAGAGCCTGTCGGCGGATCGCATAGCCGCCCATGTGCAGGCCAACCGTATCCACCCAGTTCCAGACGCCCGGGTCCCTGGCTGCGATGACGTAGGTGTAGGTCCCGTCCGGATTGGCCTTCGCCTGGGTCTTGTTGAGGCCGGACTGACGGTTGATGTAGTCGGGATCGGAGGACCACAGGTCGGCCACCTGCACGGCCATGTACTTGGCGCCCATGGGGGCTACCGTGACGACCAGCGCCTCGTCGTCGTTCAGCTTGAACCAGCCCGAGGAGATGTATCCCCAGCCGCCCGGCCGCTTGCCGGAAATGGAGACTGTCGTGTTCGGCGGACCGTCGTACAGGTGCTGCTGATTGAACTTCAGCCAATAGGGAACCTGGACCGCCATCAGGGCGGCGGCCTCGTCGGCGATGGCCTCGTCGGAGCGGGCCGGCGCGAAGGGGCCGGAGACGCGCCTGATCCGCAGGCGGTTGGGGACCTCGTTCCACCAGTCGTTGAGCGTGTTGCGGATCTCGAGCACGTTCCGGCCCGGCACGCTTTGCAGGTGGTTGCCCTCCGGACCGCTGGGCTCGGGCCCGATGGTGATCGTGTAGGAGCCGTCCGGGGCGACGTGGATGTCCTCGGTCTTGAGCGTGGCGACCACCTTGGCGCCTTCCACCGACTGCGCCTGGGTGCCGACGATGGAGTCGGCGAGGTTGAAGGTCTCCTGCGCGGGGCCCGGCCCGGTGCGCTGGCCGGAGATCTCGTACTGCGACGCCCCATCCATCATGACGCGCCGCGAGAAGTTATCAGGATTGAGGCTGCCCCAGTTGGAGCCAGGCCACTGGATCCCGTGGACGTTGCCGGGCGGGGTGATGATCCACATGATCCGGGGGCGCACCGGGTCGTCGAGCAGCGCGTCCTCGACCGACGCCATCGCGAATTGGCCGGCCGCGTACTCCAGCCGGGCGCGGCCGTCAGGCGTGTCGGCGATCCAGCTCCTGCGGAACAGATCCTCCGTCCGCCGCTTCTGCGCCTGCACCTGCGGCATCGCCAGGATCCGCACGGCGCGCCTCTGGAGGGACAGCTGCTCGAACATGTCCAGGGTCGGCGTCGCCGTGACCGCCCGCGGCTCTGCGGCAAGGGAACCCCCGCCCGGCAAGGTCAGTGCGGCCGTCATCGCCAGGCCAAGCGCGGCCCTGATGACGCCACGGGCTGGCAGGCTGCGAAGACGCGAGGCCTGGTCCATGGTTGTCTCTCCCTGACTTTCGTTGACGACCGGATCGGTCTTCCCGCCCGGTCAGGCGGCCGAGGCGGCGACCGGTTCGCGGGCGCGCTCGGCGACCGCCTGGCCGAACCGTCCGATGATGAACATCTCGACCTTCCGTCCGATCTCGTCCTCGCTCGGCCGAGAGAACAGCCAGCCCGCGTAGACCAGCAACGGCGTGCTGCCGAGGATCAGGTCCGCGAAGAGCAGGGCCGAGACCTTGGAGTCCAGGGCGGGCGCCACGCCGCGTTCCGCCAGTTCGTCGAACATCTCGGCGATGTTGGCGCGAAACCGGGTGAACGTCTGCTCGCTCAGGCGCTTCATGAACTGCGGGAACCGCCGGCTCTCGGCGATCATCAGGCGCATCAGGTCCACCGACCTGGGGCGAAGCGCGACGTCGCACACATAGCGGGCCATCTGGGTGAGGGCGTCGTAGAGGCTCACCTCGCCGGCGATCGACGGCGGCGGGAACACCGCGCCGGTCTCCCGGGCCATGACCACCTCGAGGAAGATCGCCTCCTTGTCGCCGAAGTGCTGGTAGAGGGTCCGCGTCGCCACGCCCGCGCCCTTGGCGATGTCCACGAGCGAGGTGGCCGCGTAGCCGTTCTGCACGAACAGGGTGGTGGCCACCTCCATCACCTTGGCCTTGCGCCGTTCGAGCTCGGCGGACGTCGGCCGGCCGGCCTGGTAGAGACGGAGCGGCGCGGCCGCGTCTGGCCTGCCTTTGGTCCCGACCATCGCGGACCGCCTGGGCGAACCCGCCTTCGACTTGGCGTCGCGGGTCTTCATGGACTCTCCGGCCGGCGGCTAGGCTTGCTCAAAGGATCACACTCGCCGCCATAAGAATCGGTATGAAACGGTCGAAGCGTGCGTCTCGGCGGCAATTCGGTCCAGCCGCGCCCCGGTCCGACGCCGATTGCGCGCCGATTCGATCCGGATTGCGCAACGAAGACGCATCGTCATGCCTCAGCGTGCGGCGACCGCGGGCGCCAGTGCAGCGTGTCGCCCTGCCGCAGCGTCCCGCCGGGGCTGCCGACGGGTTCGCGCGCGCCGTCGGTCAGGAACGCCATCGTGGCCTCGTCCTCGGGCGCCACGCGCGCCACGGTCCGCTTTCCGTCGGCCGTCCGCGAGAACACCACGCCATAGGCCGGCGCGCCTGACCGGTCATAGGCGACGGTGTAGGTCTCCAGCGTGCAAGGCCCCTCGATCTCGTCGCTCAGCGGCGGGATCGCGCCGCGGGCGGCGTCGGCCTGGGCCTGGAAGTCGTAGTCCTGCGGGAACTGGACCTCGGTCGGCGGCGTGCGGGTCAGCACGATCGTATGGTTGTGGGTGCAGTGGCCGCCGTTGGCGAACAGCAGGCCGTTGCGGCTGCCGCCCCTCAGCTTGCGGACCATGCCGGCCACGGCGTGGCTCATGTAGTTGGCGATCGGTCCGCCGCCGAAGGTCAGCCCCCCGTGGACCGTCACCGGCCGATCGAGCGGCCAGCCGATCACCCGCCGGGCCATCTTCGGGACGCAGGGGAAGCAGGAATAGAACTCGACGTGGTCGAGGTCCGCGACCGTCAGCCCGTTCAGCGCCATCGCCTGTTCGAGCGACACCCGCATGCCCGGCGGGATGTTCCAGGCCGCGCGGGCCAGCGGATCGTCCGCTTCATGGGCCGCGGCCCCCAGGCCCACATAGACCAGCCGGTCCTCGGGCACGCCGGCGGCCCGGGCGACGGCCAGGCTGGTGACGATGAACGCCGCGCCCTGGTTCACCGAGGCGTTGGCCACCATCAGCTTGGTGTAGGGAAACGCGATCGGGCGGTTGTCGGCGGTGGCCTCGGTGATCTCGGCCGGCGTGCGGGCCTTGCGCAGCCAGGCGCCGTCGGAGGTCTCGGCGACCTGCGACATGCGCGACCAGATCTCGCCGGTCTCGGCCTGCGCCTGCGCCAGCGACTGGCCCCAGGCCGCGCGGGTCCCGTTCTCGAAGAGGGGATAGATCTCCGAGGGATTGATCATCCCGTATCGGCGCCGCAGGTCCGACGCGCTCTGCTTGGAGCCCTTGAACGGGCCGCCGGTGTCGCCGACGGCCGCCGCGCGTTGCGCGGCGGTGCGCAGCGCCTCCCCGCCGGTGACCAGGCAGACCTGCGCCTCGCCCGCGCCGATGGCGTTGGCCGCGTCGTTGAGGTGATGGATCGGGGTGTCGCCCGAGGCCTGCGCGGCCTGGCGCACGCGATCCGGGGCGACGCCCAGCCGGCTCGACAGAAGCGTCGGCACATCCAGGTCCCGGAAGGAGATCTGCGGCACGACAAACAGCCGGTCGCAGCGCGCGATGAAGCCGCCGCCGGCGTCCTCGTCGGCCGCCCGCAGGGCCGCCGCCATCAGCTCGACCGGATCCATCCCGGCTTGGCCAGGGGCGGGGCGATCGTTCACCTCGCCGACGCCGATCACGACAGGAACGCGCTTGGGGTCTACCGCCATGAGGTCTCCAGTGATCTGCCATGCCACGGGGCCGGGCCCCCGGTGACGCCCTGATCGTCGCTTGGAATCTGATCCCGGGCTCCGCTCATGGCCGTCCCTCAGTGGGCCCGGCGCCGGGCCGAATGCAACATGGGATGTTCATTCGGTAGAACCGCCGGAACACCCTGTCAATCGGCCGCCGCGCCTATTGAAATGCGCCGTTGCCATTTCACATGCCGGCGCCTAATACCGCGCAGGGCGGCTCGCGATGTTGACGCGCGTAGACGGTCGCGCACAGTCATCGCCAGGGCCCTATTCCCCGTAGACCGCGACCCTCTGCGGCATGCTAGGCTGCCCCCGCAATATCCGGAGGAGTTCGTGCCTACAGTCCCGTTCGCACCCGACGTGTTCACCTGGCCGGCGGATGAGCCGCAACTGATCGGCAGCCGCTGCGGCGTCTGCGCCGCGGTGACCTTCCCCGAGCAGCCTTCCTGTCCGCGATGCGGCTCCGTCGAGATGGCGCGCCGCCTGTTCCCGCGCCGCGGCACGCTGATCGCCTGGACCACCCAGGAGTTCCTGCCCAAGGCGCCCTATGCCGGCGGCGAGACCCAGGAGACCTTCAAGCCGTTCGGCGTGGGCCTCGTGCAGCTGGGCGACGAGATCCGCGTCGAAGGCCGGCTGACGGAAAGCGACCCCGAGAAGCTTCACTCGGGCGGCGAGGTCGAACTCACGATCATCCCGTTCCGCGAGGACGGCGACACCCAGGTCGTCACCTTCGCCTTCAAACCCGTCTGACAGGAGGACTGCAGATGCATGACGTAGCGATCATTGGCGTCGGGTTGCACCCCTTCGGACGCTTCGGGACCAAGTCCGCGATCCAGATGGGCGCGGAAGCCATCCGCCTTGCGCTGGCCGACGCGGGCGCCGAGTGGAAGGACGTCCAGTTCGCCTTCGGCGGCAGCTTCGAGGTCGATAACCCCGACGCGGTTGTGGGCCTGCTTGGCCGCACCGGCATTCCGTTCATGGACGTCTACAACGGCTGCGCCACGGCGGCGACGGCGCTGGAGATGACGGCCGACGGCATCCGCGCTGGCAAGTACGAGCTCGGCGTCGCGGTCGGCATGGACAAGCACGGGACGGGCGCCTTCACCTCCGACCCCACCTACTACGGCGCGCCCTCCTGGTACGGCGAGAACGGCCAGTTCCTGACCACCAAGTTCTTCGGCATGAAGATCAACCGCTACATGCACGACTTCGGGATCACCTCCCGGACCCTGGCCCGCGTGGCGGCCAAGAACTACCGCAATGGCGTCCTCAACCCGAACGCCTTCCGCCGGACGGCCATCGAGGAGGACGAGATCCTCAACTCCAAGATGCTGAACTATCCGCTCACCCAGCGGATGTTCTGCTCGCCCGACGAAGGCGCCGCCGCCGTCCTGCTCTGCCGGGCCGACATCGCCCATCGCTACACGTCCACGCCGGTCTTCCTGCGGGCGACCGCGCTGCGCACGCGCCGCTACGGCGCCTACGAGGTGCACAGCAGCTGGGCGGCGGTCGACGAGGATGTCGCGCCCACGGTCTACGCCTCCCGCGCGGCCTACGAGACCGCTGGGATCGGGCCCGAGGATGTCGGCGTGATCCAGTTGCAGGACACCGACGCCGGCGCCGAGATCATGCACATGTCGGAGAACGGCTTCTGCGCCGACGGCGACCAGGAGAAGCTGCTGGCCGAGGGCGCGACCGAGATCGGCGGGCGTCTGCCGGTCAATACCGACGGCGGCCTGATCGCCAACGGCGAGCCCATCGGGGCGTCCGGCCTGCGCCAGGTCCACGAGATCGTCCGCCAGCTGCGCGGCCAGGCAGGCGACCGCCAGGTCCCGGGCAATCCCAAGGTCGGCTACTCACAACTCTATGGCGCTCCCGGCACCGCCGGCGTGGCGATCATGAGCCTCTAGGCGTGATCAAGGTGATGCTGCTGGTGTCGAAGCGCCCCGACGTCAGTGTCGAGGAATTCCGCAGGCACTACGAGGAGATCCACGCGCCGCTGGCCGCCAAGCACCTGCCGCACCTGGCGAAGTATGTGCGCAACCATGTGGTCGATCGCTTTGGCCCGGACGTCGATTGCCACGTCATCACCGAGTTCTGGTACGACCTTGAGGGGCCCTGGCGCGACAAGCGGGTCGAGCTCCTGCGCCAGGATCTGCTCGACCTGTTCGCCAAGGACGAGGAGACCTTCATGGACCGGGCCACGATGCGCGTCCTGGTCGTGGAGGAGGGCGAGACGCCCGCCGGCGACCTTTCGGCCGGAGCCAGACGCCCGAGCTGACGGCGTCCGACGCTTGCGGACTTTGTCCCGCGGCCCGACAGTCATGGGAACGGCGCCTGACGAATGCGCGTGGAGGAGGCGAGGACCATGGATGACGCTGGCGCGGTCGCGATGATCCCCGAACACGTTCCACGGGACCGCGTCCGGGATTTCAACATCTACAGCTATGACGTCGACGACGCCGACTTTCCCCAGGCGCTGCTCAAGCTGCGCCAGCCCGGCGAACCCGAGACGTTCTGGAGCCCGCACAACGGCGGCCATTGGGTCGTGACCCGGGCTGCGACCATCGATGCGGTGGTCAATGACGCCGAACGCTTCTCGAACCGCTATGTGGGGATTCCCAAGGCGCTCAATCCCACCCGGCTGTTCCGGCCCCTGCAGATCGATCCGCCGGAGCAGGTGAAGTATCGCATGCTGGTGGCCGAGGCGCTTTCGCCCAGGGTGGTCGCGACCCTGCGCGAGGACGCGCGCCGCCTGACCGTGGAACTGATCGAAGGCTTCCGCGCGCGCGGCGAGTGCGACTTCGTGGTCGAGTTCGCCCAGCACATGCCGATCGGCATCTTCATGTCGATCGTCGGCGTGCCCGGCGGCGACCGGCTGCCGCTGCTGGCCATCGCCGAGAAGATCGCCAGGCCGACGAGCGATGCCGAGCGGATGCAGGGCTATGTCGAACTCGACGCCTATGCGCTTGGGATGATCAACGAGCGCCGGGGCGGGTCGGGCGACGATTTCGTGAGCTACCTTTGCCGGTCTACCCTGGAGGGGGAGCCGATCCCCGAGGACGAACTGATCGGCATCATCTCGCTGGTGATGATCGCCGGCCTCGACACCGTGTCCGGGGCGCTGGGCTTCTTCGCCCGCTTCCTGGCCCGAAATCCCGACCGCCGCAGGGAGCTCAGGGACGATCCCGCGCTGATCAACGGCGCGGTCGAGGAGTTGCTGCGCCGCTACGCCACGCCACTGATGGCCCGCGAGGTGCGTTGTGACCTGGAGCTTGATGGCGTTTCCATGCGCAAGGGCGACATGGTGACCGCGCCGCTGGTGCTGCACAACATCGACGACGCCAAGTTCGAGGATCCGCTCCACGTCGACTTCCGCCGTCCGCGCAAGCCGTCCCACATCACCTTCGGCGGCCAGGCGCATCGCTGCCTGGGGGCGATGCTGGCGCGCACGGAGCTGCAGATCTTCCTGGCCGAATGGCTGGCGCGGATCCCCGAGTTCAGCATCCGCCCCGGGTGCGAACTCGCCGTGCGGACCCGCGTCACCTCGATCATGCCGAGCCTGCCCCTGGTGTGGGACCCGGCGTGAAACGCTGGCAATGCTTCTTCTGCGGCTTCATCTATGACGAGGCCGAAGGCTGGCCGGACGAGGGGATCGCGCCCGGCACACGCTGGGCGGACATTCCCGACGAATGGACCTGCCCCAACTGCGGCTCGTTGAAGAGCGACTTCCAGATGATCGAGATCGGCTGAGCATTTCCAGGCGAAGACGGGAATACCCTTCTCTTGTCGTCATGGCCGAGCTTGTCCCGGCCATCCAGATACGCCGAGACCGGAAGTCATTCTGCCAGCGACTCCAACGAACACTGGATCGTCCGCGCTTCTGGGTGGCCGGGACAAGCCCGGCCATGACGTTCAATCGTGAAATCAACGACCAGGCTGGCTTCCCTACTTAGGTCGCCATGATCGGTTCCGGCAGGCCGCGGACGCCGGGTTTGAAGGCGAAGAGCCCGCCGTTGCGCCTGGCCTGCGGCGTGTCGGTGGGGCCGATCGCCATCTTGGTGGAGGTGACGTAGAGCACGTCCAGATCCGGTCCCCCAAAGGCGGGCTTGGTCGGGTTGGAGAAGGGCAGGTCCACCACCCGGTCCAGGGTCCCGTCGGGCCGGTAACGGCGTAGCGCGCTGGCGCCCACCGCCGCCAGCCAGTAGGCACCCTCGGCGTCCACGCAGGCGCCATCCACATAGCCCTCGCCGTCGACGAGCTTGACGAAGGTCCGCCGGTCCGAGACCGCTCCGGTCGCGGGGTCGAGGGTGAAGGCCTCCACATGCCGGGTGGGCGCGTCGGCCGCGTACATGGTCCGGCCATCCGGGCTGAACGCCAGGCCGTTGGCGACCGCGATCCCCGGGATCACCGGCGTCAGCTTGTCGCCGTCCAGGCGGGAGAAGGCGCCGCCATGCACGTCGCGTTTCGTGGGGGTGAAGTGGTGGTCGTAGGCGCCGATCCAGAAGCGTCCCTGCCGATCGACCGCGGACTCGTGGAGCTTCACATGTTCCGGCAGCGGCGAGGCGATGCGCAGCTTGATCGACCCGTCGGCGGGATTGAAGTCGTAGAGGCCGTCGGCCAGCACCACCACGTTGCGGCCGTCCTTGCCGAGGACGAAGCCGCCCACCCGCTTGGGCATGGCCCAGACGTCGTGCGCGCCGGTCTTCGGGTTCCAGCGGTGCAGTTCGGGCGGCTGCTCGCAATTGACCCAGTAGAGCGCCTGCTCCTCCGCCGACCAGACCGGCGTCTCGCCCAGGTGGTTATCGGCCTCGAAGACGCATTGCACGTCGCTGGTCATTCGGAAATCTCCGTGGGTTTCGCGCCCTCCAGGTCGAGGAGGGCCAATTCGGGCGGCAGGCCCGGAAAGGCGGGCGGCCGCTGTTCGCGCCAGCTCTGGACGCCTTCCTTGAAGTCGGGCCAGCCGAAGGCTTCGGTGAGCAGCGCGGCGGAACGGTCGTAGGCGGGCGGAAGCTCGTCGGTTAGGTCGCGATAGAGCTGCTCTTTGATCGCGCGCATCGAGCGCGGCGCGCATTTCTCGGCGAGGGACCGGGCGTAGTCCATGGCCTCGGCCATCAGGTCGGCGGCGGGAACGGTCCGGTTGACCAGGTTGATCCGCTCGGCCTCGGGCGCGCGCATCAGCCTGGCCGACAGCAGGAGGTCGGTGGCGTGCCCCAGGCCCACGATCCGGGGCAGGAGCCAGCTCATCCCCATCTCGGCGATCAGGCCGCGCCGCGCGTAGGCGGTGGCGAACTTCGCGTCGTCGGCCGCCAGGCGGATGTCGCAGCACAGCGCCTGCTGCATTCCGATCCCGAAACAGGGGCCGGCGATCGCCGCGATGATCGGCTTTCCGATGGTCAGCGGGAACCAGTAGGAGCTGATCTCTCCGCCCGGCGCGGGCGCGCCGTCGGCCAGGCCGCTCAGCACGGTCGGATCGGCGCCCACACAGAACGATCCGCCGGCCCCGGAGACCACGATGGCGCGCACGTCGCTGTTCCGCGCGGCGTCGGCGAGGGCCGCGAAATATTGCTGGCCGAGCGCGCCGGTCCAGGCGTTCTGCCGCTCCGGACGGTTCAGCACGATGCTGACGACGCCGGCCTCCACCGTGACCAGCACCAGGTTTCCGTCGGGCGGATTCATCGGCGTTGTCCCCGCTCGATCGACGCCCGCAGGCTACCGGCGGTTTGATTGCAACAGCATAAAGGCATTGTAAAGTGACGCCGCCGCCGGCGCTTCGAAGCTCAGGGATGACGACTATGGCCGACGACAGTTCCGACGAGGTTCTCGAGAGCCGCCTCGACGACCACATCGTCCTTGTGACGCTCAACCGGCCTGAGAAACGAAACGCCGTGAACGCCGCGGTGGCCAGCGCGCTCGAGGCGATCGTCAAGCGCACGGAGGCGGACCCCGACGTCTGGGTGGTGGTGCTGACCTCCTCCAGCGACCGGGTGTTCTGCGCCGGCGCCGATCTAGCCCAGGTGAGCGCGGGCGCCACCGGCGGCATGAACACCGCCGACGGCGGCTTCGCGGGATTCGTCGACGCGGTGCGGCTGAAGCCCTGGATCGCCGCGGTCGAGGGTATCGCGGTGGCCGGCGGCTGCGAGATCTGCGTGGCCTGCGACATGATCGTGGCCTCCGAGAACGCCCGCTTCGGCCTGCCGGAGGTGAAGCGCTCGCTCGTGGCCGGGGCCGGCGGCGTCAACCGGCTGCACCGCATGCTGCCCCGCAACGTCGCCTTCGAGATGATCGCCACGGGCGATCCGATCGAGGCCGCCCGCGCCCACCACTTCGGGATGGTCAACCGGCTGACGGCGCCCGGCCGGGCGCTGCACGCCGCTCATGAACTCGCGCTGGCGATCGCCGCCAACGCGCCTGTCGCCGTGCAGCAGGCGATCGCCGCGGCGCGCGCGACGCTGAGCGCCACCGAAGCCGAGGCCAAGGTGATCGTCGGCGCCGCCATGGCCAAGGTGCGCGGCGCCGAGGACTACGCCGAAGGCCCGCGCGCCTTCCTGGAGAAGCGTCCGCCAAGGTGGACGGGGCGCTGAGCTCTAGGCTGGAGCGCCCTCGGCCAGTTCGCGGGCCCGGGTGCGCAGGACGTCCTTGCGGACCTTGCCGGACGGCACGCGCGGCAGGTCGTCGACCAGCACCACATGCTCCGGGAATTTCTGGCGGGCGAGCCCGGCCTCGTCGAGGAACCGGCGGATCTCGGCCAGGTCGATGGTCTGGCCCTGGGCCGGGATGATGAAGGCGCAGCCCTTCTCGCCCGTGGTCGCGCTGGGCATGGCGACGATCGCCACCTCGGTCACCGCCGGATGGGTCGAGAGCAGGTCCTCGACCTCCTTGGGGCTGATGTTCTCGCCTGAGCGGATGATGATGTCCTTCTTGCGCCCGGTGATCACCAGGTAGTCGCCGTGCACGCGTCGGCCCAGGTCGCCCATCCGGAAGTAGCCCTCGTCGTCGAAGGCGCCGTCGTTGTCGGCGGTGCTGAGGTAGCCCGCGAACTGCTCGGGGCCACGGGCCAGGATCTCGCCTTCCGCACCCTCCGGCAGCTCCGCGTCGGTCTCGGGATCGACGATCTTGACCTGGTTGGTGGGATCGATCTTGCCGTCGGTCTCCGCGCCCAGCTCGGTCTCGGCCCGCCCGCTGATGCCGAGGGTGACGGACGGCACCTCGGTGGAGCCATAGGCCCGGAAGAACAGGCCGTGCGGGTGCTTCTCGGACGCCTCGCGGATCAGGTCGGGCGAGACCGTGGTGCCGCCGCAGAAGAACAGCCGCAGCGAGGCGATCGCCTCGGGCCGTCCCTCGGCGGTGTCCAGCAGTTGCCGCAGGAACGGCGTCGCCCCGCCGCTCACCGTGCAGCGGTTGGTCTCGATGCACTGGATGCCTTCCTCGGCCGCCCAGACGTCGATCAGCACGCTGGAGGAGCCCCAGACCCAGGGCATGTCGATGCACCAGATCGCGCCGGTGATGTGGGTTACCGGCGAGGGCATGAAGACCACGTCGTCCGCCCCCAAGCCGCAAGCCGCGCCCAGCGTCCGCACGCGGTAGTCGTAGGTGTAGTGGGTGTGCAGGACGCCCTTGGCCCGACCGGTGGTCCCGGACGTGTACATCACCATCATGACCGCGCTGGAATCCACCGAGGGCAGGTCCGCGTCGGCGGCTTCCGGCGCGGCCAGCGCGTCCTCGTAGCGCAGGTCGCCGGGCTCGCCGCCGCGCACCGTGACCACGTCCTTCAGGGCCGGCAGCTCGGCGCGCAGGCCCTCGACCATGGCGCGGTAGTCATGCCGTCGGAACACGTGCGGCGTGAAGATCATCTTCGCGCCGCAGTCCTTCAGGATGTAGCCGAGCTCGGACTCCCGGTAGATCGGCGGGATCGGGTTGATGATCAGGCCGGCCATCCGCGCGGCCAGGCCGATCACCGCGGCCTCGACCCAGTTGGGCAGCTGCACCGAAACCACGTCGCCGGGCTTCAGGCCGCGCTCGATGAAGAAGCTGGCGAGCCTGGAGGCCATGCCCCAGGCCTCGCCCCGGGTCAGGCGCTTGTCGCCCTCGATCAGCAGGACGCGGCCCGGATCGGCCTGGACGGCGCGCCGCGCGACGGCGGTCAGGGTCTCGTCGCGCCAATGTCCGGCGGCGCGGTAGGCCTGCGCGGTCGTGTCGGACCAGCGGATGCGGAACCCGCCGGGGTCGGTTCGCAGGGTGGCGGTCATGCATGCTCCGTCTGGATGGCGCGCGCCTGGGCGGTGTCCATGCGCTCGCCGATAGGTCGGAACACCGGCGCGAACCAGCGCTCGGCATCCATGTGCGGCAGGGCGGGGATGACCTTTGCCAGCGACGCCACACCGGCCGCCTCGTCGGCCAGTTCCAGCAGAACGGCGTAGCGGTACTTGCGCGCGTTGCCGCGGATCTGCTCGTCGGCCAGAGTCAGGAATTCCGCGCTCAGCACGCCCGCCAGGTCGGCCAGGTCGGCCAGGCCGCCCCGCATCAGCGACTGGACGAACGCCTCGTCCGCGCCCTCGGCCGGATTGGCCAGCAGCAGGACGACGGACTTGCGCATGCTGGTGTCGCTGGCCAGCCGCGCCGCGTTGAACACCGTCGCCCGGCGCCACATCGTCGGCGGCTGGATGGTGTCCATGTTGATGGCAGGGCTGAGCGGCATCTCGGGGCTGTTCTTGGCGATCGCCAGCTGCGCCAGCGCATAGGCCGGATCGTCGAACTCCCAGATCATCATGTAGTCGTGCTTGCCGGACGGCCAGGGCCCCTCGACCCTTCGGAACCGCTGGCCGGCCAGCACGCCGGCGGTCAGCACGCCATGGATCAGATGGTCCGTGCCGTACCAACGATTGTATTCCACCTCCTGGCCGGGCGTCGGGTTGGAGAGGGTGAACTGAAGGCTGGTCGCCATGATCTCAGGCTCCTGGTGTCTGTCGCCGTCCCTCGTCGGACGCCGCCTGCACGACGTCAAGCAGGCGTGTCAGCCGAACGGCGGCGCCGAAGCCGGGCTCGACCTGGCCGCCGGCGCGGATCGCCCCGCCGAGGCGCGCATAGGCTTCCGCCACATTGGCCGGCGGGCCGGAAAGGCCGGCGACCGCCGGCGTCGGCGGATCGAACGGGACGGTCGCGGTCAGCGTCATGTCGCCGGCCTGGAAGCCGCCGGGGAAGTCGCCGGAGATGACCAGCGAGCCCTTGGTCCCGACGAGCTCCAGCCGGAACGGAATGCCGCGCGCCCCGCCGAACAGCTCGAGCACCGAGACGCAGCCGCTGGCATGCCGGCCGGTCACCACGATATGGTCCGGGCTGGTGCGGGCGATCGTCTCGTCCGTTCCGCTGATGCGGACGGTCTTGCGCAGCGTGCTGACGCGGGCGTCGACTTCGGTGAAGGCGCCGGCCAGCGCCTCCATGGTCGCCAGCGTATGGCCGCCCTGGACGCTGGCCAGCGTGGCGCCTGTCGTCTTGTCCTGCAGGTAGGCGTAGAAGGCCGGCGTCTCGGCGCCCCAGCCCCCGGTGGGCGAGGTGACGCGCATGTTGAGCAGTTCGCCCAGCGCGCCGGAGCTGACCAGTTCGTGGGCGCGCCGCGCGGCCGCCGCGGAAAGCCCCTGCAGCCCGATCATCGCGACCGCGCCCGACCTGGCGGCGGCCTCGGTCATCTCCTCGGCCTCGGCGATGTCGCGGCCGAGCGGCCATTCGCAATAGACGTGCTTGCCGGCCGCCAGCGCCGCCAGCACGACGGCCCGGTGCTCGGGCACCTTGACCGTGACGGCGACCACGTCCACGCCGGGGTCGCGGACCATGGCCAGGGAGTCGCCGAAAGCCTGTTTCGCGCCATAGGCCTTGGCGGCCTCGTCGGCGATCGCCTGGGTGCGGGCCGACACCGCGACGAGTTCGAAGTCCGGAAGTGCGCCCAGCGCCTTCAGGTGGGCGTCCTTCGACCAGCCGCGCTCGGCGTTGGCGCCGACGATCCCGACGCGGAGGGGCGAGGTGCTCACCGCGCCCTCGGAAGTTCGAGCAGCCGGTCGGCGGTGATCTCGCGCTGGATCTCGCTGGTCCCCCCGGCGATGGTGAACACCCAGCTCCACAGATAGTCGAACGTCCAGGGGTAGGCGGCCCGGTCGCCGTCGAACTCCAGGAAATCCCAGCCCAGGATATCGGCCACCACCTCGCTCAGCGCCTTGTGGGTGGCGGTGACCAGGAGTTTCATCAGCGAGCCCTTGGGGCCGGGCTCGCCGGAGCGGTCCGACTCGGTGATGTGCGCCAGCGTCATGGCGCGGATCGCCATGGTGTCGGCCTTCAGGCTGGCCAGCCGCTGGGCGATGGCGTCGTCCTCGATGGCCAGCCGCCCGTCCTCCAGCTTGACCCGCTGGGCAAGCTCGATCACGCGGCCGACCTTTTCGTAGAGGTCGAGCTGGTCGCCGATGAAGCCAAGCCCGCGCTCGAACGAGAGCGTGGTCAGCGCCGTCGACCAGCCGCGGCCCACCTCGCCCACTACATTGGCGAGCGGGATGCGCACCTCGTCATAGAAGACCGTGTTGACGTGGTCGTCCTGCAGCATGGTGCGGATCGGCCGGATGTCGATGCCAGGCGTGCGCATGTCGCAGATCAGCCAGGTCAGCCCCTTGTGGCGTTCGGAGGCCGGGTCGGTGCGGATCAGCAGTTCCTGGACATCGGCGTACTGGGCGTCGGTGGTCCAAGTCTTCGAGCCGGTGACCACGATGTGGTCGCCGTCGATCACGCCCCGGGTCTTCAGCGAGGCCAGGTCGGAGCCGGCGTTGGGTTCCGAGAAGCCCTGGCACCAGAGGTCCTCGCCCGAAAGGATGCGCGGCAGGTAATAGGCCTTCTGGGCCTCCGTGCCGCGGGCGATCAGCGTCGGGCCGGCATGCATCAGCGCCACGTAGCTGGTGTTGTTGTGGTGCGGCGCCTTGGCCCGGGCCAGTTCCTCGAACCAGATGATCTGTTGCAGGCTCGACAGCCCCAGGCCGCCGTAGTCCTTGGGCCAGGCCACCCCGGCCCAGCCGTGCTCGAAGAGTTTGCGCTGCCAGGCGCGGTCGAACACCGCCGCGGCGGGTCCGGAGACAGGGCGCCGCTCGGCCGGCACGTTGTCCCGCAGCCAGGCCCGCGCGCGCGCCCTGAACGCGCGATCCTCGTCGGAGTAGGTCAGGTCCATCGGGCTAGTCCTCCAGCCTGGCGTGGAGAAGGCTGGCGAGCAGCGGCCGCTTCGACCCGAACAGCTTGACCAGCAGCAGGGCGTGCTTGAGCAGCAGGTGGGCGTCGTGCTCCTCGGTGATGCCGATGCCGCCGTGCAGCTGGATGTTCCAGTCGGCGTTGGTCACGCCGGCGATGTTGGCCAGGTGCTTGGCCGCGTCGGTGTGCGCCTGGGCGTCGGCCTTGCCCTCCTTGGTCGCCGCCGCGGCGTACCAGAGCTGCGAGCGGGCGGCCTCGGCGCGCAGCGCCATGTCCGCGGCCGGGTGGCGGACGGCCTGGTAGGAGCCGATCTTGCGGCCGAAGGTCTCGCGGATCTTGGCGTATTCGACGATCAGGTCCAGCGCGGTCTCGGCCAGTCCGACCAGCATGGCCGCCGTCCCGAGCTGGCCCATCCGCCAGACGTCGCCCCCCGACACGCCGGCCAGCCGCGTGGCGCGAGCGGTCTCGACCAGGCGCATGGAGGTGGTGGGATCGAGCGGCGGGCGGGTCTCGGCCGCGAGGCCGGAGATATCGAGGAGTTGGGCTCCGTCCGGACGGGCGGCGAGCGCCACCGAGGCGCTGGGATCGCCCAGGATGCGCAGCCGCTCGCCCTGTTCGACCGCCAGCGCGACGCCGGTCTCGCCGGACAGGATCCGCGCCGCTAGCTTGGCGTCGTCCGCCGCGGTCAGCAGGCCGAGGCTCTGGGCCAGCATGTCGACGGGCCCGCAATTGCGTCCGACCTCGCGGAAGAACAGCACATGTTCCACCGCCGACAGGCCGGAACCGCCGAGCGTTTCGGGCGCGGAAAGGCCGAACCAGCCCAGTTCCGCCACCTTCTGGCGAAGGTCGGGGTCCATGTCGGGCCGGGGGGGCTCGGCATGCAGCCGCTGGATGGGCATGGCGTCCGCCAGGAAATCCGCGGCCGAGGCTACGATTTCCGCCTCGTCTTCGTCAGCCGCGAGAAACATCCAGCACGCCCTTTCGCCGCCTCAGGGTCTCCGCACCGCCAGAAGCGGCGCGGCGGCCCGTTCTAGGGAGCCCCTGTCAGAATGCAATATGCAACGCGCGATATGCAATACCGCGTTTCCAACCCCGCCCGGGCCGGCTGGGAATATGTGTTTGACAGCCGCATCCGGCAATGCCCAGAACACGTGTCATTATCGGCCGGCCGGCGGGAAACGTCGCTATAGCGAGACCCACGGGCGAGGGGAGGGCGCAGGCATGAAACTCGTGGTGAACTGGCCGCTTTGCGACGGCAACGGCATGTGCACGGTCGAGGCGCCGGAGCTGCTCGACCTCGATGATGACGGCAACCTGGTCGTGATCTCCGAGACCGTGCCCCCGGAGTTGGTCGGCAAGGCCGGCGCCGCCGTCAGCGTCTGCCCGAAACAGGCGCTCAGGCTCGAGAAATCCTGAAACCGCCATCCCCGCGCCTGGCCAGACAACCGGAGATCATGATGCAGGACATCGGCCCCAAGCTCATTGAGATCGTAGGCGCCTCGCAGGTGTTCACCGGCGACGACATCGGCGAGCGCTACCGCACCGACATCTCGCACAAGTACACGTCCAAGCCGGCGTTCATGGTGCGTCCGGCCTCGACCGAAGAGGTCGCCGCGGTGATGCGGGTGGCGGCGGAAAACAGCGTGCCGGTGACGGTGATCGGCGGCCAGACCAGCACCTGCGGCGCGGCGGTGCCCGTGGACGGCGGCATCTCGCTGTCGCTGGAGCGCATGAACCGCATCGTCGAGATCGACCTGATCTCCATGACCATGACGGTCGAGGCCGGTTGCGTCCTGCAGGTCGCCCACGAGGCCGCCGAGGCGGAAGGCGCGCTGCTGCCGATCGACCTGGGCGCCCGCGGCTCGGCCACCATCGGCGGGGTGATCGGCACCAACGCCGGCGGCAACCGCGTGCTGCGCTGGGGCATGATGCGCGACATGGTGATCGGCGTGGAGGCGGTGCTCGCCGACGGCACGGTGATCTCCTCGCTCACCAAGATGCTGAAGGACAACGCCGGCTATAACTGGAAGCACCTGCTGATCGGCAGCGAGGGCACCTTGGGTGTGGTGACCCGCGCGGTGCTACGGATCCGGCCGTTGCCGACCACGCGCCAGACCGCGCTCGTCGCCATGGACAGCTTCGATGACGCCGCCAAGGTCCTGCGCCGGCTGGAGGTCGTCCTTTCGGGGCGGCTCTCGTCGTTCGAGATCATGTGGGCGGACTTCTACGAACGCATGACGGAAGCTCAGCTGCCGGTGCGCCCGCGCCCGATGCCCGTCGGCCACTCCCACTACGCCCTTCTCGAAGCCATGGGCGGCGACGCCGAAGTCGATGCGTCGCAGTTCGAGCGGGCCCTGGCCGACCTGATGGAACAGGGCCTGGTCAAGGACGCGGTGATCGCCAGTTCCGACCGCGAACGGGAGAATATCTGGGCGATCCGCGAGGACCTGGGCCCCGGGATGTCCACGATGCGGCCGTTCGCCAGCTACGACGCCAGCATGGGCCTGCGCGACATGGCGGCCTTCGCCGACGATGTGCGCGCCAGCCTGCGGGCGATCTTCCCTGACATTCAGATGGTGTTCTACGGCCACGCGGGCGACGGCAACCTGCACGCCAACATCTCGGTCGGCGCCCTGGACAAGGAGATCCAGCGCAAGTTCGACGTCGCGGTGTTCGACGCCGTTCGCCGGGTGGGCGGCTCCATCGCCGCCGAGCACGGCATCGGCATGTCGCGCGCGCCCTACCTCAGCTGGACCCGCTCACCGCGGGAGCTGGAACTGATGGCGGTGCTCAAGAAGGCCCTCGATCCCGAACACATCCTCAATCCCGGCAAGCTCCTCGACGCGATGTAGCGCGGGCGCCGGCCATTAGCCGGCCATGGCCTCTCCGCGGTCGATGATCACCGACCCAGCCTCGTCGACGGTGCGGAACACCGCCCGACCCTCGTTGGCGAGCCAGATCTCCGTGGTCAGCGTCTCGCCGGGCAGGATCGGCCGCGAGAAGCGGCCGCGCATCGATCGCAGGCGGGTCGCGTCGCCGGCGCAGACGCCCTCGACCAGGGCGCGGCAGGCGAACCCATAGGTGGCCAGGCCGTGGAGTATCGGCGCCGCGAACCCCTGCCGCCTAGCGAAGGCCGGATCGCTGTGCAGCGGATGGCGGTCGCCGGACAGCCGATAGAGCAGGGCCTGCTCGGGGCGGGTCGGATGGATCACGCGCAGGTCGGGCGCCGCCGTCGGGGCGGCCCAGGGCGTGCTCGCGCCGCGCGCGCCCCCGAAGCCGCCGCCGCCGCGCACGTACATGCTGGCCCGCGAACGGCCGATCAGCGCGCCGCTCCCCGCGTCGCGGAGTTCGGCCGCCACCACGACGATGGCGTTGTCGCCCTTGTCGTGCAGGGCCTCGACGCATGAGTTCACCAGCCCGGATCCGGACGGCGGCAGGACGCCAAGCAGTTCGATCCGCTGTTCGGCGTGCAGGAATGGGGCCTTGTCCAGCCGCTCGATCGCCGGCGGGAGTTTCGGCACGAGGAGGACCGTGAGAAAACTCGGCAGGGCCTGCAGGCCTATCCGGCCGGTATTTTCGGTGGTGAACTGAAGCTCGCGGTCCGGCGCGCCCAGGCCAGCGCCAACCCCCAGCGCGTAGAGGATGGTGTCGCGCTCGTCCCACGAGACCGGGATATCCCGCGCGACGGAGTCTAGCATGTCCAGCGACAGGCGCGACGCGGTGTCCGCCAGGCTCACGCCGATCGCCTCTTCGTCATGCGGGTCAGACGTCGACCGCCGCGAGTTCGCTGGCGGCGTCGAGCCTGCGGCCCAGCGCATAGTCGCCGGAGATGGTCGTGCGGTACATCACCCGCGTGTCGTCCGGCTCGACTCCGGTGGCGGAATGCAAGGTGCGCCAGTTGTCCCACAGGACCATGTCGCCGGCCTGCCAGTCGTGGAAATAGGCGTTGTTGGAGTCGATGCAGTAGCCGACCACCTCGCGCAGCAGCGCCTCGCCCTCGAGTCCGCCCAGTTCGTAGATGCCCATCGCGAACCACGGGGAGACGTTGAGCACCGGCCGGCCGGTCTCCTTCTGCCGGAAGACGAGCGGATGGAGCACGCGCGGATACTGGTACTCCCGCGCGTTGATGCTGGTGGCGGATTTCGCGAACCGGACCAGCCGGCGCTGCTCGCCGACGCCGAAGCGCGCATGCTCGGCGTTGAGGTCCATGACATAGACCACGTGCAGGCCTTCGATACGCTGCTTCAGCTTGCTGGGCAGGGCGTCGTAGGCGGCGATCTGGTCGACGAAGCCGGTCATGCCACCACCCTTCTTCGGCAGCTGGATGGGGCGCAGGATGCCGCCGCGGTTGATCCGGTCGCGATAGATCAGGTCGGAATGCCAGGGGAGCCATCCGCCGCGCGGCTGTCCGTCGACCTCGTAGAGCGTGCCATCCTCGGGGTAGAATTTTATGTTCACCAGTTCCGGGCAGCCGGCGACCCAGGATTCCTCGAACATGTGCCGCTCAAGCGCGCCGAAGCAGGCGCTCAGCGCCACCTGCATGGCCGCGGTGTCGTCGGCGCGGAAGTGGATGACCCCCTTGTCGATCCACAGGTCGAAAAGGGCCTGCCGGACGTCCTGGCGGTCGAGGTCCTTCAGCGTCAGGCCTTCGACCTTGGCGCCGAAAGCCAGCCCCTCCCGCAGGGGCCCCACGGTGAACGGAAGGCCCGTGACGTGCGGAGCGAGCAGCGTGTCGGTCATGGGGGTTCCTCCCTAGCCCGCCGCGAGGCGGGTCGCAGGTTCAGGACAGCTTGATATTATACAGTTTCGCCGCGTTGCCGCTCATCACCTTGCGCCGCTCGTCCCAGGTCAGCTCGGACAGGCCCTCGACCGCGTGCTCGAGCGGCTTCGGGTAGAGGCAGGTCGGATGCGGGAAATCGGTCTCGAACATCACGTTGTCGACGCCCAGCTTGCGGATCGTCGAGACGACGTCGCGGTTCTCGAACCAGAAGCAGGCGTAGATCTGCCGGCGGAAATATTCGAGCGGCGTCATCGACAGGTTCGCCCGGCCTTCCGCGCCGTTCTCGGCCAGGCCGTACTCCAACGCCTCCAGGATGAAGGGAAGCCAGCCCAGGCCGCTCTCCACGGAGACGAAGTTCAGCTTGGGGAAGCGCTCCAGCAGGCCCGAGACGATCAGGTTGGAGACCACCTTGGCGTTGCTCAGGAACATCATCGTCCCGCCCAGCGTCAGCTTCTTGCCGGGCGACATGGAGGGCCAGGGGGATTCGCCGTACCAGCTCATGCTCGAGTCGCTGGCGCCGATGTGGAAATTCACCGGCAGGGCCTTGTCGCTGCAGAGCTCCCAGAGCGGCGTCCAGTAGTCTCCGCTGAGGTCCTGCATCCCGTTCAGGTGCGGATCGGAGTTGATGTTCACCCCGCGCATCCCCAGCGCGTGGCAGCGCTCGGCTTCCTTGACCGCCAGGTCGATGTCCCACCAGGGGAGCAGCGCCATGGGCAGCAGGCGGTTGCCGGAATCGGCCTGCATCTCGGCCATGGCGTCGTTGTAGATCGTGGTGCTGAGCAGCCGCAGCTCCGGATCCACCGGTGGGAGCTTGGGGCCGCCGGAGGGGCCACGCCCCTGTCCGGCGAAGCCCATCACGTTCGGATAGATGATCTGCGCATGGATGCCGCTCTCATCCATCACCTGCAGCCGCTCCTTGACCTTGGAGCAGCCGGGATGGACTTGGTCGACCAGCCATTCCGAGAACTCGATCCCGTCGGCCTTGCGTCCATCGGCGTGAACCACGCTCGAGGCCGAGCCCGTGCCCATCGATCGGTCGCCGTCGATCGTCCAGACCCACTTGTCGCCGGTCTTCCTCATCTGCGGGACGCGGTCGCGGTACTTGGCCGGCGCGCGGGAGGTCCACAGGTCCAGCGGCTCGCTGATGTGGGTGTCGACGTCGATGACCTTGATGTCCTGTAGAAGGTCGGCTGCGCCAGCGCGCGGGGCGGTCGAGGTCTCGGACATGGGATGGTCCTCCAGGCGTTTTTCGACCCCTGGCCGGCGCCGCCCGGCTCTTCAGGATGTCGCCCTAAACGGGTCGTTCCAGACGAAAAACGCTAGCTCTTCACCCCCCCAAATGCAACGTGCTATGTGCGTTTCCAAGCTGCGCGGGGCCGCCCGAACGAGCCCAAATGGGAGGGAAATCATGGTCAGCGCTTCCGATGCCGCGGACGACGGCCTCGCCGCCATGCACCCGTACTATCGCGCCATCGTCGAGGCCTATGCGGCCGCCGGCCGGCCCTATTTCCACCAGGGGAGCGCGCCGCAGGCCCGCGAGATGATGCGCGCCAGCCTGGCGGCCGCGCCGCCGCCCGTGGGCCTGCCCGAGCTCGCCTCGGTCACCGATGAGACTGTCGCGGGCCCGCACGGCCCGATCACCATCCGCCGCTACAGGCCCAGGGGCGAGGTCGCGGGCGTCTGCGTCTACCTGCACGCCGGCGGCTGGGTGATCGGCGACATCGACATGTCGGACGCCACCTGCCGCCGCCTCGCCGCGGGCGCCGGCTGCGAACTGGTCAGCGTCGAGTACCGGCTCGCGCCCGAGCATCCCTATCCTGCCCCGCTGGACGACGCCTACGCCGTGCTGGAATGGGCCGCCGCCCAGTCGCCCGGACCGGTCGTGCTGGTCGGCGAGAGCGCCGGCGGCAACCTGGCGGCCGCCTGCGCGATCCGGGCCCGCGATACCGGTGGCCCGGCGATCGCCGGTCAGTTCCTGGCCTATCCCGTCACCGACCACGATCTGGAGACGGGCTCCTACCGGCAGGTCGGCGGCCGCAACTGGTTGCTGTCGACCGCCGACATGAAATGGTTCTGGGACCACTACTGTCCCGATGGCGTGGACCGCGGCGACCCGCGGATATCCCCCTTGCGCGTCGCCGACGCCGCGGGCCTGCCGCCAAGCCTCATCTATGTGGCCGAGCTCGACCCCCTGCGCGACGAGGGCCTGGCCTATGCGGCCAGGCTCGCCAAGGCGGGCGTACCTGTGAAGACGCGGCGCGAGGCGGGCATGCTGCATGGCTACCTCGGCGCGGCCGGCGCCGTGCCGGTGGTGGCCGAGGCCGTGGCCGAGGCGGGCGCCTGGATCAAAGACCGAATTGCAGAGGCGGGACGTTAATATGGCTGGCAGGTTGGACGGACGGCGCATCCTGGTCACAGGGGCGGCCAGCGGCATGGGCCGGGGCATCGCCGAGATGTTCGCGGCCCAGGGCGCGTCGCTCGCGCTGGTGGACCGCAATGAAGCGGGCGTCGCCGAGACCGCCGGGCGGCTGGGCGCCGCGAGCTATCGCTGCGACGTGTCCATCCCGGCCGAGGTCGAGCAGACGGTGGCTTCCGCCGTCGAGGGCCTGGGCGGCCTGGACGGCATCGTCAACGCCGCGGGCCTGCTGGTCCAGAAGATGTTCGAGGACCTGACCGCGGCGGAATTCGCGACGATGATCGCGGTCAACCTCCAGGGGCCGTTCAACCTGATCAAGGCGGCGTTGCCGGCGCTCAGGGCCGCGCCGCGCGCGACCATCGTCAACGTCGCCTCGGTGAGCGGCTACGTGCCCATGGACGGCACGTCCGGCTATTCGGCGACCAAGGGTGGCCTGATCATGCTGACCAAGTGCCTGGCCCTGGAGCTTGCGCCGACCATCCGCGCAAATGCGATCTGCCCCGGCACGATCCGCACCGAGATGACCCGCTACATCTGGGAGAACCCCGAGCACCTGGCGCGGGCCAACGCGCGCGCGGCGCTGAAGCGCCTGGGCACTACCGACGACATCGCCAACGCCGCGCTCTACCTGTCGAGCGAGGAGTCCGGCTACACCACCGGCACCGAGATCACCGTCGACGGGGGCCAGACCTGGCGCTGATTCCCCGGCGCTAGAGCGGCGTCGCCACGGCGGCTTCGGCCGCCGGGTCGGGTCGCCCGGCCTCGGCGGGCTCGAACTCCGGATAGCGGCCGAGCGACAGGAACAGCGCCGTGCCCAGCAGGCAGGTCGGTATCGAGAGCCAGAGCGCCAGGTTGTAGGACCGGGTGATGTCGTAGCTCAGGTTCACCAGCATCGGCCCCATGCCCGTGGCCAGCGCCTGCAGGCCGCCGATCGTGCCGAACAGGATGCCGAAACTCTTCAGGCCGAAGTGGCGGGTCGTGAGATAGGCCACCGCGTCGAGTTCGGCGCCCAGCGAAAGCCCAAGGATCGCCGTCGCCGCGATCGCCGCCGGCAACGAGCCGGGCAGGTTGAGCAGCAGCAGGGTCGCCAGGACCGGCGTTGCGATGCTGATCGCGGCCACCAGGTTGCCGTTGATCCGGTCGAGCAGGTAGCCGCCCGAAAGCCGCCCGATGACGGTCGAAATCCCGATGAGGCCGGCCACGGCCGCGGCGGCGGCCCGCGGCTGCCCGGTCGAGACCAGGATCGGGACGAGATTGACGGTGTAGGCCACGGTGGCCAGCACCATGGCCACCGAGGCGCCGGCGAGCCGGACGTATCGCCAGGAGGTCAGGCCCTCGCGCGCCGTGACCCCGCTCAGCACCGGCATGGCCGCCTCGGAGCCGGGCGCGGACATGTCCCGCGTCCGGTGCCGGTCGGTGGCGCTGTTGAACAGGAACACCACCGGCGGGATGACGACCACGGCCCAGAACGCCGCCAGCGCCAGGTAGGCCATGCGCCAGCCGTGGTGTTCGATGAGGTGGTTCGCCAGCACCGGGGTGATGGTCGAGCAGATCGCCGTGCCGCACAGGGTCGCGGCCAGCGCCAGCCCGCGGCCGGATTTGAACAGGCTGGAGACCGCCGCCGTCCAGATCAGCGGCTTGATCAGGGTGCCCGCCAACGCCGCGAACGACCAGAGCAGCCACCAGCTCCAGATCGACTGCGTGGCGGTGGACAGCAGGGCCATCGCCGTGCAGGCCGATATCGCGCCCGCGATGCCGATCCGCCTCGGGCCGAAGCGGTCGACGGCCATCCCGATGAACGGGCCCGCGAAGACCGCGAAGACCGACGGAATCAACGGTCCCGACGAGATCTGCGCGCGCGTCCAGCCGAACTCCTGTTCCAGCGGCCGGATCATGATCCCGGTCGTGTAGGGCGGCGCCGCGGCCAGCGCGATGCCGACCGCCCCGGCCAGCACCACCGGCCAGCCGCGCCGCCATTCCCCGCGCGCGCTCGTGTCCAGGCCCTTCGGCGCCACGTCGTCCCCCTGTTCCCGCGCCTTCACCGGACGCGCGCCGGCGACACTAGCGGCCGCGCGGACGCTTGCAACGTATGGATCGGTGGTTGCGCGAGCCGCGCCAGGGGCCGACACTTTCCGCAAACGAGCCTGGGAGGCGCTCATGAACGTCATGGTGAAGGAGGTGGCGGCCGCGGCCGCGGCCGAACTTGAGATCGTCAATCCGCTGGCCGCGCCCAAGCAGGACACCGACGACGTGGAACGCTTCCCGCCCGCGCCCAGGCTGGCCGCGCTGGCCGGCAAGACCATCGGCTTCTTCTGGAACGGCAAGGCGCTGGGCAACGTCGCCCTGGAGCGGGTGAAGGCCAATCTTTCGGCCGATCATGATGGTCTCGTCTTCCGCGACTACATCGGCGTCAACGGCCAGCAGCTGCGGCGCACGACGCCCGCCCAGCTGGAGCAGATGGCGCGCGAGTGCGACGCGGTGGTCGGCGCCACCGCCGACTGCGGCAGTTGCTGTTCGTGGCTGATCTACGAGATGTGCGAGCTGGAGCGGCGCGGCGTGCCCACCGTCGCGATCACCGCCGAGGGCTTCGTCGAGGACGCGCACTGGAGCGCCAAGGTGTTCGGCTGCCCCGAGGCCCAGCTCCTGGTCACGCCCTACGCCATCACCAGCCAGCCCGAGGCGCTGATCCACGAGATGATCGACGCGGGCATGGACCAGCTGGTCTGCGGCCTCACCGAGCTTCCCGGCGAGGCGGCGGCCGACTTCGCCCACCATGTCACCTCGCCCAGCGCGGCGGTGCTCTCCTATCGCGGCGCCGACCTGCTCGACTGCTTCGACCGGATGAACGCCGACTTCATCGACAAGGGCTGGAGCGACGGCCTGCCGCTGGTCCCGCCAGTGCGCGACAAGGTCGACGCCATGATCGCCGCCTGCGGTCGCGCCCCGGACGAGGTGATCGGCCTCTTCGAGCCTGGCCTGGGCGTGGGCACGGTCGAGAAGATCGCGGCCAACGCGGTGATGGCCGGCTGCCGTCCCGAGAGCATGCCGGTGGTCCTGGCCGTGGCCGAGGCCTTCATGAACCCGTTCTACGGCCTGCGCTGCCTGTCGATGTCCACGGGGCCGCAGCATCCGCTGATCCTGGTCAGCGGGCCCTATGCCAAGCAGATCGGCATGAACAGCGGCTGCTGCGCCCTGGGCCCGGGCTCGATCTCCGCGGTGAACGTCGGCATCGGGCGGGCCAGCCGGCTGATCATGATGAACGTCGGCCTGTCCTATCCGGGCGTCAGCGACATGGACACCATCGGCGCCACCGGCAAGTTCGGCGCCTGCGTGGCCGAGAACGAGGAGCGCACGCCCTGGGAGCTGTTCGGCGTGCACCGGGGCTACGCGCCGGAAAAGACCAGCGTCACCCTGCACGGCCCCTATGCGGTCAGCGACGTGACCGACTTCACCAGCACCACGCCCGAGGAGATCCTGGAGACCTTCGCCATGGCCGCCCGCAACGCGGCGGTCACCTCGGCCGGCATCTGGCTCACCTGCGCCAGCGACGGGGTGAACATCGAGGGCCCGTTCCACTGCGACTGGAACCCGCTGATCATGCTGGCACCCGACCACGCCGAGATCTTCAAGGGCGCGGGCTGGACGCGGGCGCAGGCCCAGGCGGAGTTCTACCGCCGCGCGCGGGTCTCGTTCCGCGAGCTCATGCACCATCAGCCGCCGGAGCTGTTCGCCAACGCGCACCCGCACATGCAGTGGCTGTGGGACCATCCGGAGACCCCCGTCTCACTCTACCGCCGGCCGGACCAGATCGACCTCTTCGTGGTCGGCAAGGACGCCGGGCGCAGCCTGTTCTGGTACGGCGGCACGGGCGTCGTGTCGGCCGAGGTGAAGGTCCCGTGAGCGACCCCGCCGAAGATGCGCGCGCGGTGATCGCCCACTTCCAGCGGATGCTCGGCCCCGACGGCGGCCAGGTCGCCCTCCTGGCGCTGGACGGGCCTGTCATGCGGGTCAGCTATGCGCTGGGCGACTGCGAGGACTGCGTGCTGGCCGCGGAGGACCTGGGCGGGATGATGCAGGAGTTGCTCGCGCGGCGCCGATCGGCGATCACCTCGGTCGAGGTGGTCTAGGGCGAACCCGCGCCCGACCCGCAAGTTGGATGTTCGCCCATGAAGACGGTTCTTGTCGCCGGCGCCAGCGGCCTGATAGGCGAGGCGGCGGTGGCCCAGTTCGCCGCCGACGGCTGGAACGTCATCACGGTCTCGCGCCGCGCGCCCGAGCAGGTGGATGGGGTCTCCGTCCGTCACCTGGCCGTGGACCTCAGGGACCCGGCGGCCTGCCAGGCGGCGTTCGGCGCGCTGCGGGACGTCACCCACGTCGTCTATGCCGCCCTCTATGAGAAGCCCGGCCTCTACGCGGGCTGGCTCGAGGCCGACCAGATGGAGACCAACCTCTCCATGCTGCGCAACCTGCTGGAGCCCCTGTCGGCGGCGAGCGATCTCCAGCATGTGAGCCTGCTGCAGGGGGCCAAGGCCTACGGCGCCCACGCCGGTCACCGCATGCCGATCCCCGCCCGCGAGCGCGCCCCGCGCGTGCAGCACGAGAACTTCTACTGGCTGCAGGAGGATCTCCTGCGCGCCACCGCCAAGGCGCGCGGTTTCACCTGGACCATCTTCCGGCCGGTGGTGGTGGTGGGCGCGGCGTGGGGCGCGGCGATGAATCCGCTAATCGCGCTCGGCGTCTACGCGGCCGTGCGGCGCGAACTCGGCCAGCCCTTCGCCTACACCGGGGGCGTTCGCCATGCCCAGGAACTGGTGGACCCGCGCCTGCTGGGCCAGGCCTTCGCCTGGGCGGCGGACGCCAAGGCGGCGGCGGACGAGACCTTCAACGTCACCAACGGCGATGTCTTCTCCTGGGTCGACACCTGGCCGGCCCTGGCCGAGGCGTTCGGCGCCGAGACCGGGCCCGACGAGCCCCAGCGCATCGCCGAGTTCCTGCCGGCCCACGCCGATGTCTGGGACCGCATCGTCGCCCGCGAGGGCCTGCGCCCGATTGGCCTCCTGCAGCTGCTGGGCGAGAGCCACCACTACGCCGACATCCTGCTGCGCCCCGGGCTGGAAGTCGCCGGCCCGCCCTCGCTGCTCAGCACGATCAAGATCCGGCAGGCCGGTTTCGCCCCGTGTTTCGACAGCGAGGACACCCTGCGGCACTGGGCGGGCGTGCTGGCCGCGCGGCGGATCATCCCCGGGGCGCGAGCCGCCTTGGAAGCCGCGCCGGCATGACGGCCAACCCGGTGGGCGCCCCGATCGACCACGAAGACCAGGCCGCCATCCGCGAAAGCTTCCGGCGCCTCCTGGCGGACCATGGCTCGGAAGTTGCCGTGCGGCGCGCCAGCGAGTCCGACACAGGTTACGACACCGGCCTCTGGCGGCGCATCTCGGCCCTCGGCCTGGCGGCGCTCGCCGCCCCGGTCGAACACGGCGGCGCGGGCGCGGGACCGGTGCTGATCGAGAGCCTGATGGAGGCGGCGGGCGCGGCTCTGCTGTGCGCGCCCTTGCTGTCGAGCGGGGTGCTCGCGGCCGGTCTCCTGGCCAACTCCGCCGACGAGGCCGCCAAGGCCAGGCTCCTGCCGCCGATCGCGTCGGGCGAACGCCTCGCGACCGTGGCGCTCACCGGCGAGCGGGGCCTGTGGACGCCGGACGACGTGACGGTCGTCGCCGTCCGGTCCGGCGACGCATGGCGCCTCGACGGGGTCGCCGCCTTCGTCACCCACGGCGCCCAGGCGGACCTGCTGCTGGTGGTCGCCCGCGCGGAGGGCGACCTGCAGACCTTCGAGGTCGCCGCGGATGCGGCGGGCATGCGCCGCGAGAGCCTGAAGACCTTCGACAGGACGCAACCCATGGCGCGGATCACCTTTGAAGGTGCTCCGGCCTCGCTCATCGCCGGCGCGGGCGCGCACGCTCTGGAGCGGACCCTGGATCTTGCCCGCGTGGCCTTGGCCGGCGAACAGGCCGGCGGCGCGCGGCGCGTGTTCGACGTCACCATCGACTATCTGAAGACCCGCATCCAGTTCGGCCGCCCGATCGGCGGCTTCCAGGCCCTGAAGCACATGGCCGCAGACCTGCTGGTAGAGGTGGAGTCCGCCGCAAGCGCCGCGCGCGGCGCCGCCGAGGCGCTGGAGGACGGGAGCGCCGAGGCCGAGGCGCTGGTCAACCTCGCCGCCTTCGCCTGCGCCGACGCCTTCAGCCAGGTGGCGGCGGCCTCCGTCCAGATGCACGGCGGCATAGCCTTCACCTGGGATCACCCGGCCCATCTCTACCTGCGCCGCGCCCGCGCCGACGCCGAGTTGCTGGGCGGCTCGGACCACTATCGCGAGCGCTACCTCTCGGCCCTGGAGGCGGCGCATGTCTGACGACCTGTCGCCCACCGACGTCCAGGCCCAACTGGACGCCAACGCGGCGGACACCATGACCCGGATATTCGCCCACACGGTCGCCGCCTTCGGAACGGAGGCGGTGAAACAGGCGCTGTTGCCCCGGCTGCTGGCGGGCGGCATTCCGTTCTGCCTGCTGTACAGCGAGCCCGGCGCGGGGTCCGACCTGGCCTCCGTCCGGACCCGGGCCGAGCGGGCGGAAGGCGGCTGGCGCATCACCGGCCAGAAGGTCTGGACCTCGGGCGCGCAGACCGCGGAATTCGGCCTGCTTCTGGCCCGCACCGACTGGGATGCGCCCAAGCACAAGGGCCTCTCGGCCTTCCTCACGCCCATGCGGCAGGCCGGCGTGGACGTCAGGCCGCTCTGCCAGATCACCGGCGAGCGGCACTTCAACGAGGTGTTCATCGACGGCGCGCTGGTCCCGGCCGACCACCTGCTCGGCCAGGTGAACGAGGGCTGGAAAGTGCTGCAGAGCGCGCTCGGCTACGAACGGGTCGGGATGGGGGCGGGGGCCAGCGAGCGGCGGCCGGGCTCGGTGGGCGACAACCGGGTCGACCTCATCGCGCTCGCCCACGGGCGGGGCCGGCTCGCTGATCCGCTGATCCGTCATCAGCTCGCCCAGGCGATCGCCTGGCGCCAGCTCAACGCGCTCAACATGGATCGCGCCAGGGCGGAGATCACGGCCTCGGGCGCCTCGTCCTTGCCGTCGCTGGGCAAGCTCGCCATGTCGCGCATCCTGCATGGCGACGCGCGCGTGATGACCGCCATCCTCGGCGCCGCCAGCCTGCTCGACGGACCGGAACAGCCGGACGCGGAGGACGCCAACTACCGGGCCCTGCATGCCTACATGACCTCGATCGGCGGCGGCACGGACCAGATCCAGCGCAACATCATCGCCGAGCGGATCCTGGGGCTGCCGCGCGAACATGAGGCGGATCGCGAGCTGCCCTTCCGGGAGAGCCGCGCCGTCATCGGCTGACGCGCGGCGACCCCAATGCTATCTGGAATCAAAGCCACGGGTCGAGAGCATGAACGCACCAACGACGATCAACCTCACGCGCGACGAGATCGCGGCGCGGGCCGCTCAGGCGCCCGACGGCGCGGCGGCCTTCCAGGTCGTGACGGACCTGCTTGTCGAACGCTACAGCTGCCGGGGCTACCGCCCCGATCCGGTCCCGCACGGGACCATCGCCCAAATCCTCACGGCCGCGCAGCTGTCGGCCTCCTGGTGCAACGCCCAGCCCTGGGAGGTCATCGTCACCGAGGGCGAGGGGACCGAGCGCTTCCGCAAGGCGATGTTCGAACGCGCCACGTCCGGCGCGGGCGGCCACAAGCCCGACTTCGTCTTCCCTCAGCGTTACGAGGGCGTCTACGACCAACGGCGCAAGGAATGCGGCTGGGGTCTCTATGAGGCCGTCGGCGTCGTCCGGGGCGACCGCGAAGGCTCCGCGCGCCAGATGTTCGAGAACTTCCGCCTCTTCGGCGCGCCGCACGTGCTGTTCCTGACCAGCGAGGCGGAACTCGGGACCTATGGCGCGGTGGACTGCGGGCTTTACCTCGGCAATCTCATGCTGCTGATGCAGAGCCTGGGCATCGCCAGCATCGCCCAGGCCGCGTTCGCCTCCCACTCGCCCTTCCTGCGTGAGTACTTCGGGATCCCGGAGAACCGTCGGATCGTCTGCGGACTGTCGTTCGGCTACCCCGATCCGGCGCATGCGGCGAACGGCTTCCGCACCCGCCGGGCCGACGTCGGGGCCGTCGCGCACTGGGTGACCGAATAGGGTGTGAGATGCCGGTTTCCGTCGAGGATTTCGTCGCGATCAGCGACCACATGGGCCGCTACTGCTGGGCGGTCGACGAGGGCGACGAGGATGGCTGGGCCGCGCTCTGGACCGAGGACGGCGTGTTCACCGGCGTCTCCCCGGAGCCGATCGTCGGACGCGAGGCGCTGAAGGGCGTTCCAAGGAACGCCTACGCGGGCGCGGGCGGAAAGCTGCGGCACCTGATCGGCAACCTGCATTGCGACTACCTGGACGGCCGCGACACCGTGCGGGCGCGCTACTACAACCTGGTGACCTCCTGGATCGACGGCGGTCGTTTCAACTGCATCGCCGTCGCGACGGTGGTGCTGGTCCGCGCCGGCGAGGGCTGGCTGATCAAGCGGAACGACTCCCCGCTGTTTCAGGGCTGAGCCTGCGCATACGGCGAATATCTTGACATCGGCCTTGACGTGTTCTACTTTTGTTCCGTGGACACCTCAGGCGAAATGACCGAGCGGCACGCCCGCGTCCTGGCCGAGCTCGCCGAGCTCTGCCTGGCCTCGGCGCGCGACCTCGCCGCCCGGCAGGCGGTTGCCGAGGATCCCGCCGACGCCGCCGTG